>CALCRH010000108.1 GCA_937894515.1 uncultured Clostridia bacterium
CCTTGTGAAAAATACGCACATATCGACCAAAATCCTGGAAGACCTGTTATCGGATTGTACGCCGCACGAACAGATGGTGCTTGCCGAATTTTTGAAAAACTCAATAGAAACATTTAGAAAATTCAAATCACGATAAGAAAAATGTAAAAAGCACCGTGTCAAAAAACACGGTGCTCATTTCATGCTTGTTATAACTCTAATAAAAAATACTTGTGCATTTCCATGTGCATTTGGGTGTAGTAAAGGTGTAGTAGGTGTAGTAAACTCACTTTGCCAACGCCCAAAAGTCCTTATTTTAAGCCATTTTTCCGAGTCTTATCACTCAATCGGCTTCATTGTCGGGATTTCATGACTTGTGCTATTTTTCACTAACATATCCCTCCGTAGTTCCTCATATCTCCCATCTCTATTCTCCCCGATAGTCATATATCGGCATATCTGCTCGTATATAATCGGCGTATTGGTGACGAAAATGGAGATGTTGGAGAAGACATCTATAAGAGCCGTCGATTAAACACTACACTTAGGACAATAAATTATATCATATAAATCTCCAAATTTCAAGATGTTCGGCAGCATTGCCTCAACTCCACCGTGCCTCAACTCCACCGGAAATTTATCTCTGCTTTCTCCATTGCTCGAACCGCCTTCGGGCGGTTTCTATATCAGCCATATTATCTGAGGTAATATAAATATGTATAGAGCGGAGTGCCTTCTTTATTAACACGCAGATGATTTCGGGATCATTTCTTGCGGAAATGCAAACGCACTTTATTCCTCTTACCTTACATAAGTGATCTGCTACCGTAAACGTATCGCGTTCTGTTTTAGTCCCTCTATCTATAACAACAAAGGCAAGCCTTGATTCGGGTATGTAAGCATCAAGCAAGACTCCTGTTATTGTTTCATCATTTAATATAATATCGACATCATGGCTACCACAGTATAGCAGAATAAGCAGTTGTGGCAACACACGCAGGAATTCTTTCTCACAAATTTTGCAGCCTGCTTGCCCGATTGTTCTATTTGAAATCTTATCTTTCCACGAATGCCCATGCGAGCATTTCCACCAGACAGGTTTCATAGAATTTCTGGACACCTCTGTCGGAGTCAGTTTGTTCTTTTCATAATCCCATTCGCATAACAGGTCGGAATCTGTTGTTGCAAGGTCGTTATAGCCTTTCAAAACGGCGCGATCAGCGCATACGGGGCATATCGTTCCTTTTACACGAGCTTTAATAACGGATTTCCATTCATACCCGCATGTACTGCACGTCCACCACACGTTTAATGTGGACTTGGCGTTTACCATATCCGGTTTCAATTCTCCGTTACGTTCAGACCATTCACAAGCTAAGTCGGGATGAGTTGTAGCAAAATCGTTGAAGCCTTTCAGAGTTTTTATTCCGCTGCAATATGGGCATTTACTTCCGTCCGATCTGGTAGAAATCAGTGTGAACCACTCGTGTCCCTTACTGCACCGCCACCACACTTTCTTGTTGGCAAAAGCTGTAACCTGTGACGGACGCAACGGCAGATTTCTCGGAGACCATTCCTTTGCGACCTCCGGAAACAGCGTCTCCAAATCATTGAATCCTGCCAGCACCGCATTATGAGAGCAATATGGACAACCCGTACCGGCTACACGACTTTTGACCGATGCCGACCATTCATGTCCGCAATTTCCACGCCATATTACTTTTCTATGTGTTCCTGATCCAACCATCGTCGGCTCAAGAGGATAGTTCTTTGGAGACCATTCGCTTGCAAGCTCCGGATGTAATGTAGCCAGGTCGTTGATACCGGCGACAATTCTTGCATTAGCACAGATGGGACACTTCTCTCCGTGAGAACGTGCCTTGGCACTTGTCTGCCATTCATGACCGCAGGAGCCTATCCACCAGTATAGTTTATTCGAGCCAAACGGAACCTCGTCCGGTGTTAGTGGAAGATTCTTTGGCGACCATTCGGGAACAAGCTCAGGTCTCATTTTTGATATACTATTTTCCATACCAAAAGCCCCTTGAAAATCTTTGCCCTTAGTATATGTAACTCTCGCTGATTTGAGAAATGTGCAAATCAGCAGAAAGATGCCACAAGGTAGATTTCCTCGTGGCATCCATTGGCTTAGGGATTTACAAATCCCATTTTCATCATTGTAATTCTGTTCAGATCTTGTATGGTCATATTATCAACGTCTTCCGGCTTGGTGATATACTTCGCAATTTCCTTTTGCTTCATCTCATCCATAGCATCCACATAAATGTTCATCGTCGTAGAAATATCTACATGTCCGAGAATATCCTGAATTACTTTCAGGTTAACTCCAGATTCACAAAGACGGGTAGCGAATGTATGGCGGAGAATATGGCAGCTAAAGTCCGGCAATAAAGTCGGTTTCTTATCAAGATCGTTTTCGAGCAACACTTTGTCGTTGCAATCCCTCATAATACGTTTTAAGGCTTTGTTGAGTGTGCCTTGATGCTGAACCTCTCCAAAGCGATTCACGAAAATGAAATCTTCATATCCGTCAATCCTTGCCTTACTTACAATTCCGTTATCTGCTTGATACTGGCGTTCCATTTCAAACGCTTCTCTTACACCGTCAATAATTGGGATATTCCTTTTGCCGGCATCTGTCTTTGGCGTATTGATGCTGAAATAAGTTCCGAAATCGTCACGATGGTTGTAGTAGACCAGAGTGTGATTAACACTGATAAATCCTTGCTCGAAATCTACGTCCCTCCATCTGAGTCCCGTGATTTCACCAACGCGCATTCCAGTATTGACCATGATGTAAAAGATCGGATACCAGTGCTTATACTTTTCCGTCTCTCTAATGTAATCCAGGAAGAGCTCCTGCTGTGCTACGGATAAAGCTTTCTTCTTTTCAACCTCATGACCGTGTGCTGCTTTCAGTTCTTTCAGCATTTTATCGGTGGGGTTGCCTCGAATGTAGTTATCGTCCACAGCCACCTGAAAAACTTGATGGAGCACATTATGAATACCATCTATCGTCGAAATCTTCAGATGCTTATCATCGGCAAGGTTGTTATAGAAACGTTTCACGTCAGATTTCACGACCTGCACTACACGCTTTTTTCCAAAAGTCGGCATGACAAACATCTCATACATGTAAACGTAGTTTTGAAAGGTGCTGTCCTTAATGCCCCGCTTAAGCTCTTTCCAAAGGTTGAAACAGTCATTGACCGTAAGACCTTTTACATCAGTTTTGATGCCATCGTGCTTATCTGCGGCAAGTTCTTCTTCAAGTTCTCTTAGCTTATCCAGCGTAGGTGCAAAGGTCGAATGACGCACCCCATCCGGTGTAGTCCAGCGATATTCATAGCCATACGGCTTTTCCGTTTCGCCTGTGCGAAGTCTGACGCGGTGACTGTCAAATCGCACATTCTTTTTCACTGTTTTTCCCATAAAGGTTCTCCTTTCTTAGATGGAAACGGACTTCTCGATGTATTCGTCCAGTTTTTTTCTCTTAAAAAGTCTCTTTCGCCCGCTCCACAAAATAAAGTCGCAGTCTTCTCTGTTTGACAGTTTGCAAAGCTTGTCCCTTCCGATACCTGAATAAGCAACGGCTTCTTCCAATGTCAATGCAGCCTTTTCCCATACCGGAACAAGCTCCGTCTTTTCATTTTTGTTCATTCCAATATCCTCCTTGCGATATACTGGTAATAGGATACTGGATTTCTTTTTCTTTTCCCAATGTGCAAACCAGCTTTATATAGCCGATTTGCACATTTGACAATCAGATGGAATATGCTTTCATGAGATATTCAAGCAGTTTGTCTCTTTTGAACAATCGCTTATTGCCAACCCAAAGAACAAACTCACAATCTGGTTTATCTGATAACTCACAAAGCTTATGCCTTCCAATACCGGTGAACTCAGCCGCTTCAAGTAACGTCATCATTGGCTTATCTTTCAGCTTGACCTGCTTAGTTTCGTCAATATCCATTGTGAACCTCCTTATCCCAAATCGAGGCTCACGCGTAGAGCCGTATTGACTTGTTTCATAGTTTTGCTATCTATGGTGCCCACATAATCCAAGATGCGTTTCCGATCTATCGTTCTGACCTGTTCAAGAAGCGCAATGGAATAATCGGTAAGTCCAAATCTTTCTCCGATCTCAACATGAGTAGGCATCGTCTGCTTTTTTATCTTGCTTGTCAGCGGTGCAACAATCACGGTCGGGCTGAACTTATTACCTACATCATTCTGAACAACAATTACCGGGCGGATACCGCTTTGCTCAGAGCCAATCGTTTCTCCGAGATCGGCAAAAACTATATCTCCTTTATGAATTTCCATGTATTTGGCGTTTTTCATTTTTGACCTCCAGTTGTGAATTGATTTGTCCCACAACCCTTTACCGCAACTTTTGAGGTCAAAAAGCGAAGTGCTTTTTCAATTTTTTTCAAAGAATTTTATGACATACTCTTTGAACATTTCTTTCCACAACTGTACTGAGCGTTCTGAAACGCCATATTTTTCACTGAGAATACCCGTAGCCTCTTTTTTCAGCCCGCATAAGTACAGATCCATCATTTCAACCGCCCAATATTTCCAAACAGATAGCTCCTGTGTCAGTTTATCTATAACCATCTCTTCGTGAGCAGCTCTTTCCAAATCATAATCTGCTGCGATAATATCTTCGTAAGTGAGTTCTGTCCTCGGAATTCCTTGCGAGGTTGAAACAAATTCATACTGATTGCCACATTTTCTGTTTCGTTCACTCATTTCATGCTCCGAATGCCATTTGTCGTATTCTTTCTTTTCCGTTTCAATAAACATACGATCAATCTCTCCGCAGTCCTCGAAACTATCGCAAACGAAGAACCGACGCTGTTCACGCGGAAGCGTCCTATTTGTTTTCAATACTTGGTCCCATTGTTCTTTTGTCGCAACAATTAGTTCCTTCTTATCCGCATTGATGTCTTTGTAAATAAGGTATGTATTTTTCATTTGAGTTCCTTTCCCGCGTTTGCGGGAAGGAACTCCTAACACAGTACGAAGCTAATAAACGCGCAAAAAAAGCACCGTCGAATCGAACCAAGACACATGGATATTACTATCTCATAGTCTCAATTCGGCTTCGTACGGTGCTTGGTAGTTTTTCAGCCCTTTCGGGTCCTGCTCCGCTCGCGCGATTAAAAGTCGATTTTATTATTTGGTTTTATTGGTTTTATCTAAGAGGTTTTTTTCTGCTTCTCGAAGTGATACGATAAGTCCCTCTCTTTTTTATTGTTCTGAACATTGCGGTATCAATGAGCTCATTGAACTTGCATTTTTGGCACTTCACTCGTGTTATATGGTGATCCGTGCCGTACACCTCAAGGAGATGAAATCCGCAATTAGGGCATTTTATCTCCCTTCTAACGAGCTTTTCAGCTTGCCTCCTGGAATAATCAAGTTTGGCGACGGTTTCCACCGGTAAGGGCTTTTGATACCTTTCAACTACGGTTTGCATCATGACGGCATCATCCCTCCCTGATTAAACGAAGAGAGATATTCGTCAATAGGATGAAGATCTATCAAATTTAACTCCTTCAGCCGTGTAAACAGTGGTGAATAGTTTACGCCCATAGCATCAGCCATTTTCTGAATAAGCAACTTTTGATCTTGTGCCATTACATAACCGTCATAGGCAACGATTTTGTTCCCTCCGGTATACTTTTTCAAAACCCTTGATACAAGAAACATGGGCATCAAAAAGCATGCTGCTGCACGGTTTGTAAAGGCCTCGTTGATAGACATCATTTCACGGAGCATATCTTGCGTGTAAGTCATTTCACCGTCAAACTCACTGTGGAAAGCAGCGTTTGTTTGAGCAGGGATATGTTTTGCAATAACAAAATGAGCTCCCTCATGCGCTATCGTGAATCT
This sequence comes from uncultured Clostridia bacterium, assembly GCA_937894515.1. Taxonomy (GTDB): domain Bacteria; phylum Bacillota; class Clostridia; order Oscillospirales; family Oscillospiraceae; genus Vescimonas. The sequence continues at coordinate 5,902 of CALCRH010000108.1, forward strand.
TTTTTTGCCAATCTCACTTGGCCTTTGTAAGTAGTTTTCGATTACTGCGGTTCCCGCCGGGTAGAGTACTTGCACTTTTTGATTTCCGCGCATGACCCATATCGGACGAATACCGTCTGAGAAAAAGCCTATCCTTCCCGGATCAGGCTCAGCGAATGTCTCATAGACGATTGGAATACCCAGATATTCCGTGACAAAGGCTTCAATGTCCACACAGTGCGCATTCGTATAATGTTTGCGCTTCATGAAATCCTTTATCATGGCTTCACAGAGGTTTTCGATCTCGTCATAAGTAGCGAATTTCTTCACTGCCTACACCTCCTGTCAAAGCCATCACATACCATTCGTGATTGACTCGGTAAATATATTTTTCCGCACTACCGATTATTACCGTGTAGCGAATTCCTTCGTATTCGTTAGCTGAAGAAGCTCCATGATACAATACCCGCGAAATTGGGAACCGACGACCGTCGCTCCAAATAATAGCTCTTGGGATTATCTGTCCATCAGAGCGATCTTCAATTTCAACTTCAACAGGCACTTTGTCCAACTTAGTCGAGCTCCTTCCTTACAACCTTTTAATAACGTGTTTGGCAACACCCTGAACCGTAAGTTCATTAACCAAGATGGTTTTTCCGGGATATACTGCCTCATTCATATACTCAAGAACAACTCTATTATTCTCATCAAAACCGACAAACCGTTTTAATGTATTCTGATTCTGTTCATCAAGTGCAACTACAATATCTCCGATCTCAGCAGTCGGTTGCTTTAAGATAACGACAAGATCACCTTCGGAAATGCCGGCATCTTCCATCGAGTTTCCTTTAGCACGGAGGATATAAAAGTCTCCCTTTCCGAAAAGATTGGTCGGGAGGTTGACGTATTCCTCAACATACTCTTCCTCAGACTGAGCTTCACCGCAAGGAATACTTCCAACGATAGCTGCACGAGCTGTATTCATGGTCCGGCGATTGAGTTCTTTAGTATCAATCGAGCTGCCATCATACTCAAGTAGGCCGTCCTCATTCATTTCAACAAGATAGCGATATATCGTTGACTTGTTTACACCGAGTGCGTCACCAAGTTCTTTTAAGGAAGGTGTTCTGCCAACATTCCTTTTCCAGTCATTTACGGTATCGCATATCTTTGTTTTCAGTTCAGCATTCTTTGAACGCATACTCATTACCTCGCTTTGCTCTATCCGCAACGCTCGTTGCATTTATTATTATACTCATGCAAGAGGAGAAATCAATAGGTCTAATGTAAGTTGGTCTGCGTCCGCGCTTTATTGTCGGTTTTGAGCGACAATAAGCCCCAACCTTTTTATAGTCTGAGCTTGCTACTCCTTTATTCATTTGTGAATTACCACTTTCTCGTGCTGGTGTAACGGCAAAAGTAAAGAGCAGCCGCTCCTTGTTAGCAAGGAAGCGACTGCTCTTTGTTATTAAATCATCAATCAGAAATATCAACACTTACATTTGCAGAAGAATCCGCGCTGATTCTGACATAGTAAATATATTGCGAAGAGAGGTTCGTAAATGCTTTCTCCTCTTTATTCGATAGCGTCATCTCAAGGATCGGCGTGCTTTCATTCTCAACTGAAAACAGATATACCATCACATCGGTACCGCTGTTATTTTTGACTGAAATCCTCGTGCTGTTTGTCCATAGCATCTGTGACTGAACAAAGCTATGGTCGCTGTCTGTTGAGCCTGAAACTTTGAGCTTTCCATGATCGGTTAGGCTGTAATAGGTCTCATTCGTTTTAATTTCAACTGCCTTTGGCCCATCAACGCCGCCCACAACAGATACACTTCCCGTAAAGGTATCAAGATTTCCAACTATTATCTGAATCCCAAGGCCTCCATCAGAACAGGCAACGCTTAGCGTAACATCATCCTTTTGAAGCATCTCACCGATTGCAATATCTTCTTTTTTGCCTGCAACATTTGTGTAGCCGGCAGCTTTCAGGTCTTTGATATATGCTTCGGACTGCTCCATGGTGATGTCTTTGAAGAACACCGCATATCTGCCGTTTGCAGAATCATCAATTACATAATCGATTGTGCCGTTTGCGGGTTTCGGGATTCTGGATGTGAACTCATTCTCCGGATAATCAGTCAAATAAACTGCGCAAGGTTCAATACTCTTATCCCAGATAATCTGATAGGTTTCATCACGGAACACCAATTCGCCGGATGCCGCCAGTTCTTCCTGCATACAGCCTCGTTTTTCCACGATCAGCTTCCCGTCTTGCAGATTCAGCGTGTAGTCATACAGTCCTCGATCCGATCTCTCATAGCTTGCACCGTTGACGTAATCGTAAATAATAAAACGATTATCAATCAATCCCGAACCAAGGCTTGTAGATGAACACAGCTCAGGCTTACCATCACCGTTCATGTCACAGAAAAACACGCTCCAGATCGGCATACCGGTATAGAGGGTAACGGTTTCCTTATCAGTGACAGCTTCTATTCTTTCGGAATACGCACGGAACGTAACACCCGGAAATTCATCAAGGTTGATTTCCCGCATTCCATCCCAAACCATTTCGTCACCGTGGAGACAGTCAAACCATTTTGTTGCATTGCCTACCATCACTGCTTCTGTAGTATCGTTCCCGGCACAAATATTGATTAAATATTTGGAGAAATCATCATCAGTAATTGCATATCTTTTACCGTCATATACAATCTCGACCTTACTGTTGTCAGCAAAGTTGTATCCGTTGGCATAAATATTACTGCCGTCCTTCATAAACAGGCAGAGTTGATATCCCGGTGTAAAGCCTGCGTACTGTTCACTACGTTTGGCGCGATTAATACCAGAAAAACGTCCGACCATTTCGGAAATCTGTGCCGGACTTAATTCTCTGCTCATTCCATCGTTGACCGTTGCGTGAAATACTGTGACTTTTTCAATAGAATTTTCCGGAACAGTAAATCTTGTTTTCGGATTCGTCAGGAAACACACCGCAATCACAATGCAAGCTACCACAGCAACAACAATAATCCAAAATGCCGGTTTCTTATAATTCAACACAGTTTTTACCCTTTCCTTTACTCCGACTTCGCCGAAGGCAAGCGGACAGGCGGCGATCATGGGGCGTTTCACACTGCAAGCTACAAGAGCCTGAGAATAATTCGCCCGCTGTTCATTGTCAATATCCTTAATCACTTTCTCGTCACAGGCCAGCTCAATGTCACGACAAAGCAGTACATAGCCCAGCCACATCAACGGATTGAACCAATGGATTGTCAGAAGCAGAAAGCCAAGAGGCTTCCACCAATGATCTTTACGCTGGATATGTGCCTGTTCGTGTGCAATCACATGAACAAGAGTCTGTTCTTCTATCTTGTAGGGGAGATATATCCGCGGTTTGATAATTCCAAGAACAAAAGGTGAACCTGCGTTCTCACTCTGGAAAATACTGTCCCGAAGAATGACGGCCTCGCGCACCTTGCGCCGGAGATACCAATAACTTGTAATGGTGTAAATGAGCAGAACCGCAATGCCTGTAAGCCAGATCAGCGTCATAAAAAGCATATTTATCTGCACACGGTCTATGGTCTGACCGATTTCCACCGAAGCTCCGTTCGTAAATATCGGATTAGATACTACATCAAGATAGGCGGGCTCCTGTAGCTGAACTCCTTCAACCCGCAAGAGCTCATGCGGAATCGTCTCGGCGCTGGGAATCAGACTTAATGAGCTTTCAATGGAGAACGGAAGCAGCAACCGCACAGCAACAAGGCCCCAGAGTGCAACGTGAATCCACCGGGGTGCCTTCTTCAAAAGGAATCGCAGGACAATAACAGCAAGTACCATCCAGCTTGCTGCAATGCTTGCATTCAGAATATTGGAAAAGTCCAGAAGATGCTCTATGGACTTGACTATCCATTCGCTCATATCAGTCACTGCCTTTCCGGATGCGGTCGATCATACGCTGCACCTCGTCAAGCTCATCGCCGGACAAGTCCTGCCGCTTCGTAAAAGCGGCGATAAATGCCGGCAGAGAGCCTTCAAACTTCTTTTCCACCAATTCGTCTATTTCATATGCTTGTGCGTCATCTTTTGAAACGAGAGAAGTGACTATACCACTGTCATTGCTCAATATGCCTCGTTCACCGAGACGTTTGATGATGGTATAGGTCGTAGTCCGTTTCCAACCCAACTGCTCCTGACACAGTTTTGCAAGCTGGGCAGCAGCAACGGGTTCATGTTCCCACATTATCAGGCAGAAACGGTATTCGCCTTCGTGAATCTTCGGAATTTCCATATTCAGCGCCTCCTTGTCTACACCGGTAGACTTACAACTATAGTCTACACGAGTAGACGCAAAAAGTCAATGGGTTTCGGATAACTCATAAAATGTTTACAAATAGAAAGGCTTCCAGCAACCGGGTGCTGATCCGGTGACGGGGAGTAATGAATATGAGAGATCGAATTGAAATTATCGCTCTTCATATACCGGTCAAACTTCTGCCTTTTTTATACGCATCACCAGGTATCATATCTTATCTGAATCTTTGCCGACAAAATGATATGCTATTAAAAATGGGGGGATTTAGATTTGGAACTTAATAAAAATACAATGAAAAGAATCTTGCTGTTGGTCATATCAGCAATATTGATATATTGGGGCATTCACAATATTGCAGTTCTCGGCAAGGTGATCTCCGGTGTTCTGTCATTAGTATCGCCGTTTATCATCGGATTGTGCATCGCTTTTCTGATGAATTTAATTCTTGTCCCGCTGGAAAAGCTATGGCAGCGGATATGGAAGAACAAAAAGCGGAAAAAGCCATGGATAAAGTCATTCATGCGCCCGATTTGCCTGACTTGCAGTGCATTGATCTTCCTCAGCGCGATCTGTGCAGTGTTTTTTGTTTTAATTCCTCAGTTAGAGAAAACAGGTTCAGACTTCGTAAAAAGCTTTCCCACATATATAAATGAAATCGAAACATGGTGGACGGGTCTCTCCGCATCACTCGGAAATCATGGGATCATCTTGCCGGAAATGAAGCTGAATCAAGAAACCATCATGAACGTAATTAACAGTTTTTTCGAGGAAAAAGGCAGCGATGTGGTGGGCAAGACACTGGACATTACTGTAACGGTTTTCGGCGTTGTCATTAAGATATTTTTGGCATTTGTCTTTTCGCTATATTTGCTTGCACAGAAAGAGCAGTGGAAGGAACGCTCCAAACGATTTATGTTTGCGTATCTCCCTGAAAAGACAGTAAAACGAGTTATGGAAATACTATCTTTATCCAACACAAGTTTTACAAATTTTGTCACCGGGCAGATACTGGATGCACTGGTTATCGGTTGTTTGTGCTACATCGGCATGCTGATTTTTCGTTTTCCCAATGCCCTGTCTGTATCGGTTATTGTATGCTTCACTGCGTTGATTCCGATTTTCGGTGCGTGGATAGGTGCGATTATCGGAGCCGTTCTAATCCTTGTTGTCAGTCCACTCAAGGCATTTTGGTTTATTGTTTTTCTTGTCATTCTGCAGCAAATAGAAGGTAATCTGATATATCCGAGAATCGTGGGAAAATCTGTTGGATTGCCGGGAATGTTGGTTCTTGTAGCTGTTACGATCGGAGGCGGCGCATTTGGGGTTATCGGTATGCTGCTGGCCGTTCCGCTGTGTTCCGTCCTCTATACATTGGTACAGGAGCATATCGAAAAGAAAAACAATACAGCATCCTCCGAG
>CALCRH010000109.1 GCA_937894515.1 uncultured Clostridia bacterium
GCGCGCCGTCCCGGCACGCCGACATCGACGAACGCGAGCAACCGGCGGATCTTCGTTTCCTCTTCGTCGTCCGACGTAAAGAAATTCGCGCTCCACCAGCCGCCGACCGCCGGCACCACGGAAACGGGCCACGTGCGCGGTGAAGCCGTCCGCGTGCACGCCACTTTCATCAGCGCCGCAAGAGACGGCGAATAGGACTGCAGGACGGCAATTTTCCCCCCGCGCGTCCGAAAGGCATTCAACGCCGCCAGCTGGGTGGCGCTCGGCGTCTGACACGTCACGAGATAGATGAGCTTGCGTCCCGCCAGCTCGCGCGCGAGCGCACCGTCTCCTACGAGATCCGCCGTCACGCCGCCTTCGGCCATCTGGGCCTTGCAGCCCGCGCACTGGCAGTAACGCCAGTTGTCGTTCATCGACACCTCGAATGCGATCGGCACCGAAAGCCCCTTCCGGCGCGCCCGGGCGATTCCGTTTGTCGCATAGCCGACAAGCCCGTCGCGAATGATCGCAAAAACCTCCGGATTCGAGAGACAGAGCTGCCCGCCCGTCTTGAAGTCCTGTCCGCCGCAGCGCTTGCCGTCCACCAGCGAGAAGAGTTCCGGACGCTTCTCACTGAAAGTGGACGCATAACGCACGCTCTTGACCCGTTCAAATAGGGATTCCGCATTGGTGAAATACTTGTGCTGGGGTTCTACCACGGGAAGCTCCGGATAAAGGCTCGACTTCATCACGGGGAATGTTCCCTCCTTATCACCGCAGCGCATGGTCAGGCGCAGATCCTTTTCCTCACCGGTAAGCTCCAGTGTCAGGTTGCCGAGATAATGACGGCAGGCACGGACTATGGCTTTGGTGTTGGAAAATACGAAACTGAAATCGTCACCGCCGGCAGGAATTTCAGATACCATCCATACGGAAATATCTGTGCCGGTGAGACGACAAATACCGTCCCTGCAATCCACATGGATCTGCTCGATCTCCGGAACGGGACAGGCTTTCAGGACTCCGCTGACCTTCTTCAATGCTGCGCAGAATTCCTCTGCATTGACTGTAGCTGTTTTCATGCTGCTTTTCTCCTCCTCTGCTGTTGCAGGGTGGGGCGGATATTAACAGACTTGGTGGCAAACGTCACCTGTCGTACCCGGCTTTCCCCCTGCGTCAAAATGTTATAGATCATGTCTACCACGATGGTGGCGGCGGTAATATTGGCGGCGATGCTCTGAGGCGCTGAAACAGATGCCTCGGCACAGCTCAGCTCCGTGGGGAACTTATCTGTATCCTTCAGCACGTCCGGGTATGCGGCACCGATGGGACGATAAAACGTCCTCTTTCCGCTCCGAATCCCACAGACGACCTGCCCGGTATGCTCTCCATTGCCGCTGTCAATATAGACCAACTCCTCCGACTCGTAGAATACCCGGTGGCACATCTGCCGGCTCTTGTTGTTATCCACAGCGCCGATCAGGATGACCTGTTCTTTGATGACTGCACTGCTGTAGTATGGGCCGGGCCGCCATTCTCTTGGCTTGATGATTTTCCGAAGCGCCTCTTCATTTTCAATGAAGTTTGGCACATACTCCGTCTCCATGCCGAAGACATTGGCATATCGCTCTGCCAAGACCTTTGCCTTGTTTTCTCCCAGATCTGCCGGCGTGAAATTCTGACGCACCAGATTTTTCTGCTCCACGATGTCCCCATCACAGATGATGAAGCGCACCGGGCGATCCAGCGCATAGAGCAGGCGATAGAGGTGCGGGGCAATATGCCCTCCTGTACCACCGGCTCCCAGCATCACGATCTTCACCGGCCGGGTCGTTGAGAACTTCATTCCTCCTCACGCAGCCTTTCCATGTCCTGCGGAAAAACGCCCGTCATGTTCCACGAGGCTTTTTCCACCTGGTCGAGCCAATGAGCGGGAAATTCCTCTCCCACACCCTCCAGCACGGTTTCCGGGGAGAGTGTCAGGAAGGTACCGCCGCAGGAAGCCCGGACGGAAATGGTGGGATAGAAGTGATCCAGATGACCCAACACGATATAGATGCGTGTGGCTTTTTCATCGTGATCATCCACGGGAGAAAACTTTGCCGTCATGCTGTTATGGGAGTGAATATCCGCATAGTGGATGTAGCGTTCCTCCGGCAGACAGTTTCCGGTCATCGACGTATAGACAGATGCCTTTGAGACCGTCTGCTGAGGAATGAATGCCACATACTCTTCATTGACCTTATCCCAGTAGATGTAGGCCAGCGCCTCATATTCTTCGTCTCCGTGCATAAAGCAGCGGAAGAAAGAAATGATCTGGCCTATCAGCTCACGGGGGATAAGAGGAAGGGCCGGGGTGAACCCGGCTCTTACCTCGGAGAAATCCACGATGTTGCTTTTGGGTGCGATAAACTCTCCCATCTCCGTCTGACGGCGTTCATACACCTGTCCGTCCTTGGCCGGAAACAGGCAGATGACCTTATCCGATGCTCTTGCCTCTTCCAGCGAGGCGAATACACCACGATAAGACTCAATGCCCTTGCTCTTGGCCGTGACGGAAGGTGTCACCAGACAGTCGGGATTCTTGTTCTTGGCCTTTTTCAGCCCATCCAGGAATGCCTTGGATTTTTCAATGTCCTCCTTGGCTTTGGCGATGGTCGTACCCTTGGGATCTGTAATGGTCTTTTTGGTATCCCCATACTTGACCACCCAGGATACCGACTTGCCATCCTCCAGTTCGGGGAAATCATCCGCTTTCTTGATACGGAGTTCCTCAAAGGTCAGGGAGGTGTCTTCGATATCCTCCTTGGCGTTGCCGTAGGAGAATACAGGGAGCTTTTCAAAGAGGCCCTGCTTGGCGTTATCCACGGTCTGCTGCGCAAAGGCGGCTTCCAGCGGATTGATGGCCGTTTCCTCCGGCGCGGGTTCTTCCTGTGCCGGTGCTTTGGGTTCGGGAGCAGAAACGCTCTTTTCCGCTGCCACACTCTTTTCGGGTGCTGCTGAAATCGTCTGCATTTCTGCCTGCTCAAATGGATTGCTTTCCGTTGACGTTGCAGAAGCTCCGAAGATGGCATCAATGTCAAATCCTTCTTCTGCGGTGAGTTCCTTGAATGTAGGTTCACTCATAAGGTTTATCCCCTTTCGTATTTTGGGACAAAAAAATACCGCAATCACCCTTCAAAGGTCATTACGGTAATTCATGTCCATATTCTTATTTCAAGCCTTTACATGGGACGAGAGGGCATACTACCTCCTCTCTCTTTTTGTCCGCCCTTCAATGCTCCGCCCTACTATGCTCCGCCCTGAAATATGAGGCTATTGTAGCATAGGACTTTACACTTGAACAGGCGAGGTTTTGTCCAAACCGCACTACGGCTCCAAATTCTCCTCGGCAAATAGAGGCGAGTCGAAAAACTCGGCAATAGAGATATCCATGCCCTGACACAACTCATGAATGATCCGCAGCTTCATCGAATCATAAGAGCAGTTCACAATGTTGGAAATGGTCGATTTCGGCACACCGCTTTTCAAATAGAGTTGGTACTGTGTCATATGACGTTCTTCCAGCAGATCCAGTAATCGCTTGCTGACCGCTTCATTGAGATGCATCCATTTTCACCACACTTTCGGTTCACGTAGCTGAACTATTGTCCTTTACTACTATAACCAAAGTGTGATACAATATAGTCCCTGTACCTGTACTATTGATGTGAAAAACAATGGGACAGAGCATCTGTCCCATTGCTGATATCTTATTTGATTTCCTGCTCCAAATCGTCAAACAGGTCTGACTGAAAGAAATCCTGAATGGTGATTCCCAGACCATCGCAGAGCTTTTTGATGGTTGAAATCGTCGCGCTGTTATTACGCCCACTCACGATGTTGTTTACGGTTGACTGCGTTACGCCGCTCATGCTGCTGAGCTTGTTAACGGATATATCCCGCTCATTACAAAGTTCTATGATTCTGTCCCGAACCGCTTCACCTATGTTCATGGGTATCACCTCACT
>CALCRH010000110.1 GCA_937894515.1 uncultured Clostridia bacterium
TCGAACGCGCCATTAAGAAGTTTAAACGCAAATTCGACAAGACCGGTGTCATCAAGGAGCTCCGCGCTCGTCAACAATTCAACAAGCCGTCTGAACTCAAACGAGTAAAGATGCAGCATGCCATCTATGTGCAACAATTGCATGCCCACGACGATATGTAATTGATGATACATTATCTACAAAAAGAGGGAGGCCAATCGGTCTCCCTCTTTGATTTTTTTTCAAACTACCAAATTTGTGTATTTTTTTGCAAAATCGCACAAAAATTCACTACTCGCGATGGTAACCTCGCTCCGGTTCTCCTTCGTAATAAAATCCATAACCGAGGTCGGTTTTGACTGTACCGTCGGAATAATAGGTATATCTTTGGTCATAAATAGGTTTGTTCCCCATATTGTATATCTGGTCAAATATCGGTAACATTACTCCACCAAGGCCGGTATTGCTATTGCAACTAATGTCTTCCATTGCCGGGCAGTTGTTCACACTCAGGCTTGTCACATTGGCCGAATAGCACTCCAGGTCGAGCAACGAGGGGCAGTTGGAAACAGATATGTTCTGCTTGCTGCCATAGTTAGCGTCAATAGTCTCAAGCGCATAGCAATTACTAACGGTCAGATTGGTCATGTATGCCGATTCGCGAACCACCAGTTCGGTCAGGTATGTTCTGCCGGTGACGTTCAAGTCATTCAACGAACTTTTGGTGATGGTCAGTTTCTTGCATTCGCCCGTCCAGTTGATGGTCTGTCCCTGCACGCTGTCAATAACCACGGTGCTCTTTCCTGCCGTAACGGAAACATTGTCAAAGGCACTACCGCTGACACCTTTTGTGAGACGAATCTCGAAACTCTCCAGTTTCGGGCAGTCCTTGAACGACAGTTCGATGTTATCAATTCGCGAGATCAGTTCTACACTCGTGAGATTGGGACATTTATCCATCTTGATGGATTTGAGTTTGGGGTACCAGTTGATCTTGTTATCCAAGTTACCTCCGTAGAAAGTGGCAAGTCCTGATCCGCTCAAGTCGAGCGTTTCGGCATTGCATGGCACTGACCCGGTATATTTTTTACTTTTGCAGACGAATTTCTTCACGTCGTCTCCCACATTGAAGTTTTGGCAGTTGGGGTCTGAAATCTCCACCGAATTATATTCCGGACTGATCTCTCCGGACCAAAGATCGTCGAATGCCCAATAGAAATCCGGATCATTCACGCTGCCGGAAACATCCCCGATGCTGATATCGCTGCGCAATTTCCAGTCCCTTGGCAGTTTGATATATATCCCCTTCTCGGAGATAACAGAACTGGCATGTATGTCGCCTTTTATCATATCAGCAAGCGGTACGGACGGGTCATTCCACTTGCAGTCTTTCCATTCGCCTTCACGGTTTTCATATAGGGCAGCCAGCAGTTTGCGGGCGGCTTCCTCCGTTTTGCTGTCCGCGCTGATAAACTCCTTTACGAACTCTTTTCTGTAATACTCTCTATTATCGTAAACATACGTGATATAGGCGTTCCTATACTCGCCCGGGTCAAGCGTAGCGGTCGCTGTAATTTGTACCGAGTCGGCGCCGGATTCCAACTGTTCGATTTGTGCTTCGCCGAACTCGAAGTCTGCCACGTGTACTGTTTCATATTGTGCGTATGACAGTTTTTTACGGAGATAGAGTTTGATGGCGGAAGGGTAGAACAACGCTGTTCTCATCACGTTCAGATTCAATGCCAACTGATTGTTATTGAGCGTATAGGTTATATCGTTCCCGAAGTTCGGACCATACGGAACACGCTTATCCAGTTCAATGGCTATTGTAGGCGTGTTGAAGGTTTTTTCGTATATTCCCAAGCCACCGAAATGAAGTCCGGCTCCGATTTCCAGATTGGCTTTGACTTCCATCGGCGGCACGTGCCAATCATACACTTCATTTCCGCCCATGTCGATGTCAATTTTCTCTGCATCGTTGATATATCCAGCTACGTCAATCACCTTTTCGTCGGTTATATACTGATTGATTTCCACTTCCTCGCTGATGTTGGCATTCAGCGTCATTCCGGCTTTCAGTATCTGACCATAAATACCAATTGTCGGTCCAATGGCCAGTCCGTATTTGATGGCACCGCCCAATTTGGTTCCGAATTGTGCTTTGAACGGTTCATTCACTTCCTTCTCCTTACACTCTCCACTCAAGCCGTTGATTTCATCATAGTGCAATTCGGCACGGAAGCCTTGCGTATAACTCAACTCAGCCGAAAGGCACACTTTGCCTTCTATTCCGAGCGTGGCATAAACATCTATCGAAGGCGTAATCACCAGCGGTCCCACGGGAATGGCGGCAAAATACATAGTGCAGATAAGAAACTCTTTGGAAAGTTTTGCCGATGCTATATCTATTGTGAATTCGGAGTCAAAGCTTATATCGCTTTCCACTACGAAATTGAGGGTGGAAATGGAATAATTGGCCATCGTCATCTGCATTTTCAAGACAATATCTGCCATCATCTTAGGCGTCATCGAAATGCCAAATGGCAAATCCCAATCATTACCACTGATTTCTATATGGCACGCCTCTTTTCCAGCTGCCTTTTTGGGCGCTTTGTGCAGTTCTCTACCCTTACGGTCAACCACTTTCTGCAAATAGTTGTTGAGCGATATGGTCCGTTCTTCTATTTCGAGGTTTTTTATTGCATGTGTCAGTTCCAGCGATTTATAACGGATGTTGTAGCCATCTGCCGTTTCTGTCACCCCGTCTATATGGGCAATCAATCCATTCGGCAACTGTTCAGTCGGGTGATTGATGATGATTTTCCCTGTCGGTAAATCTTCTTTGGAAATTGATTTATCGTAGAAGATGTGTCCGTAATAGCAGACTCCATTCTGCATGTAGGAGGAATCGGGTTCCCATTTGGTTATGTGATCAAGGGTAGTAGGGTCAACTATTGCCACACCTTCAGCCAAAACATAAGTGATTTTACTTTCCTCATCGGGCTCTTGGGGAGGATTTTGAGAGTCTTGGGGAAGATCGGGACGACAACCCGTCATAATAGCAAGAATAATGGTAGTACAGAGTACTATCAAATAGCCAAAATTTTCTTTTTTCATATATGGAAACATTTATTTGGTTAATATTCGACTACAAAAGTACTTTTTTTTTTTCATATATGCAAGAAAAAAGTGCGACTTTTTGCAAAATTGCACAAAAAAGCGCACTTGGCAGTACCAGGTGCGCGGGGAACGAACGCAAGAACGCTGTTCTTGCTGAAACGACGACCTTGCTAACGAAAACGGCGAAAAACTTTCGCCGAGAAGGGACAGGGTACACAAGCCGCGGAAGAGATTTAGCGGGCGGAGCCCTATGGAGAGATTTAGCGGGCGGAGCCCTAATTTAGACGGTGTCGGCGAAGGTGCGCTGGGCACGATTGAAGATGACGACACCTAAGAGAAGGAAGATAACCATCATCCCAAACGAATAAGCCAACATCCACCACTCATGACTGCCCTGACCTAAGAAACCATACTTCCACCACTCAAGAATTCCCGACAAGGGATTAACGA
>CALCRH010000111.1 GCA_937894515.1 uncultured Clostridia bacterium
TTTACTGTGTGGATTGCGGCGAAGACAAACGCTGCGCCATTTCCTTTGACGCGGCGTGGGGTGATGTCAGAGTGCGGTAATGCCTGTATTCACAAGGAATTGCGGGTAATTGAAAATGAAAAAAGCCAAAAAACTGTCCCGAACTTTTCAACGGAAAATGGAAGGAAGTTCGGGACTGGCAGATTAAAAAAGTTGATTGCAAAATTCTGGACTCTGAACAAAAATAGGGCAGCGTAGCAGTTGAACTACGCTGCCTTATTTTTCAGAAAATTGTACTCCGCCTATGCTTCAATTGTCAACGCCGGAATAAAACTGTGGGATATCGTGATTATTCTTGCATTCCATTCAATCACTCTACATACGGTACCCGAAAATAATCCAGGTACTTTTTAAATCTGCTCTGCGCGGTCAGGCAGGTGTCACGCAGATATCCGCGTTCGTTCTGCCACTCTTTCAAGCCGCGGTAGTAAAACATCTTGAGATCGTCTTCGATGATGAATGGGACGATATTGTTTCGCAGGCACTCTTTGAAAAGGAGCAACCGACCGACTCTGCCATTGCCGTCCTGGAACGGATGGATGCGCTCAAAGCGGTAATGAAAGTCCAGCAGATCATCAAAGGTTTTGCTCTCGATGGCATTGTATTCGGCAAGGAGCTTTTTCATCTCTGCACTGACATTTTCCGGCGCGGTGGTGTCCCTGCCGCCGACCTCATTTGGAAGTTTTTTATAATCTCCGACGGCAAACCAGTCGAGGCGGGAATCGGACGTTCCGCTTTTCAAAACGGCGTGCAGTTGCTTGATGAACGACTCACTCAGCGCATGATTTGCGTTGTCAATGACTATATCAATGCACTTGAAATGGTTGGCGGTCTCGACCACATCGTCCACCTTGACCGTTCCATCGGACATACCGATGGTGTTCGTTTCAAAGATATAGCGCGTCTGATCGTGGGTGAGACGACTGCCCTCCATGTGATTCGAGTTGTAGGTCAGGTCGATCTGGATCTTATGATAAATGCCGCCGTGCAGCTTTGCCGTCTTTTCCGCCCGCAGAACATCCAGCAAGGTTTTCGGCACATCGCTGTGCTTGTTTTTTCGCAGCGGTTTCTCCGCCGTCTCGGGGATATTCCACGTCTTGCCAGTAAGAAACGCATCCGGGATCCGGCCCTCAGCACAGTAATTACGCACACTGCGCTCAGACAGTCCCCATTTTGCGGCCGCTTCGGCAGAAGAAATGTATTTCATAACGCACCCTCGCTTTCATCATGGGAATAGTATAACGCACTATCGGCAAAATATCAACAGATTATTGCTATTAGAATTATGACTTTTTGCCGATAACGGCAAGATGCGATACTAAGCTTTACAGGGCTTATAAATGCGGATTTACGAATTGCTGGCAATTTTTCCTTGTTCGGTTGTCAAAAATGCTTGAAAGTGATATAATAAAAAAGTAGGCATCGAGCCCGTATCAGTGTGCCAAACCAGCCGTGTAGCATTTGCTATGAGGTTGTTTTTGTATATTTGAATACACGAACGGGGATTGGCAGAAGAAAAAGTATTCGGAGAGTTTTTTGAATGGTACTACTCGAATAACCCAAGGAAAGAAAAAAGCGAAAGCGTGAATGATTCTAAACAGGAAGAATCAGTTTAATAATCGAAGAGGGAGGAGAAATGAAAAAATTTGAAGCAAAATACCCATATTGCTGGCTGTTATTGGGACTATTTTTGATGCTTTTGTCTTATGGAATTTTTAATACCGGTATTTGTGCCTGGCTTTTTGCGATACCACTGATCCGCTATATCAATATCCGCTCGAAGTGGTCATCTGTTCTGTGGATGCTGCTCGGCGCGGTGGTTGTTGCTAACATCACATTTTGGGGACTTGTCAGAGACGGATTCAACATTATGAATCAGGTGTTCGGCACCCTGAACGGCATAAGAATGTGGGTACCTTTCCTTGTGTATTTCCTTTGCCGGAAATCCGAAGCAAAGAAGATTATTGCCTATTTCGCTTTTCCGGCTGCCGTTGCTGTTGTGGAATTTTTCATTGATAATCCGTTCGTTTCTGTCATGACCTCTCTTTCCGTATCTCAGTTCTGGAATATAGGATTGATGCAGTTGGCAAGCGTTACAGGCGTAGTCGGCGTTTCGTTTATCATAACGCTTTGCGCGTCCGTCATCAATTACATATGGGAAGACGGTTTGAACAGAAAAACAGTAATAAACGCTGCCATCTATGGTATTGTTGTTGTAATGATCACCGGCATCGGTATGAGCAGTATTCAGAAAATCACGACCGGAGATAAGACCGTCAGAGTGGCGACAAGCGTTGAGAACACAAATCTGTTTGCAGAAAACATGGACATTCTTGAGAAATACGATGGAACATCCATGGAAAAGATCATCAGTGCAAGCCTTGATATTATTGAGAACAGAGCAAAGGACGCTGCTTATAACGGATTGTCCGTACTGGTTTTCCCAGAAGATGCTTTTATCTGCACAGAAGATAAGGCAGAGTATTTTCTTGATGAAGTAAAGAAAATTGCAGAAGAATACAATGTCAATATTCTTTTCCCGCTTCTCAGGTTTCCGGATGTTGAGGTACAGGATGGCGGAGATGTCCTGAATTATGTAGTTCAGCTTGAAACCCGTGTTGCCGAGAGTGGATGGAAGAAGACCAATACCTTGAACTTCATTGACCGCAATGGAGAGCTGCTGAACACATATGTGAAAAATCATCTTGTGCCGGTGGTTGAAGAACCGTTTACAGTAAAGGGCAACGGCAAGACACCTATTGTCGAGGTTGACGGCATCAAATATACCTATTTGATTTGCGCCGACTACACATCCAACAAATATGCCTATAACGGGCGAGAAGCGGATATATTCCTGAATCCTTCCTACGACTGGGAAGCATTCCAATATTTCACTTCATACGGGGTGCAGGCACGAGCGATTGAATGCGGCTTTTCCGTTCTCAGAAACCCTGTAAACGGAAACATTATTCTTTACGATTACTACGGGCGTCCGCTTCATATGGCAAACGTGATGAACGTACATACAGGTATGCTTTATCTTGACATTCCGGTGGAAGGAAGACAGACCTTCTATGGAATAACCGGCAACTGGTTCCCGTGGATCTGTGCGGTATACTGTACCTTTGCCGTGTGCAGTGGATTTGTTTTCAGAAAAGATCGGAAAGTATAAAACTATAATAAAAACTATAATGTGGAGGTAATACTTACTATGAAATGGTTTGAAAACATCTTTACAAAATCAAAATTGATGATTATCTGCGGAATTTTTAGTATTGCAGGATACTTTGCACTCGCATGTATCAGTGTTATTACTTCTGCCCATTTAACGGAACAGTATCTGATCCTTGCCGTTCTGTCTGCCTTGTTGATGATTTGTTACAGAAAAGGTGAAACATCCTGCCAAAAAGCCCTTGCCGGAGCAATCATGGGAGTATTGATGTATGCCTATTGGGGTATCATGGCGGGATTTATTGGAGCAGAGAAAAACTCAATAGGTTATCTTGAACTTTTTATGACGATTTTCCTGACAATCATGTTTATCAATCATCTTCTTTTGCAGATTGATCACAAAGGTGATGCCAAAATCATTCATATAAGCCGAATCATGCTGGTTATTGCCATTGTTCTGCAAGTTGCAGAAACGCTGGCTCAAATAATCAACAATCAAATGTACTATATGGTATTAAACAGCTTCAGCTTACTCAGTACAGTGACCATGATCACCTGTATGGAATCTCGGATTCAGAAATACAAGGCAAGACGTTCTGCAGCGATGAAAGCCGGAACATGGACGGAAGAAGAGCGTCAAAAGAGCAAAAAGATATTCAAATTTTGAGCGAAAGGCCCTTTGTTGTTCGTTTCTTTTGGCACTATTGTAAATGTCAATAGTTGGGGTAGAGAATAGGGAAAGAAGGAAAGGGATTCTATCTTGCGCACGATTGGAGATTGCGTTATAATCCAAATCGCGTACTGTAGAAAGAGGTATAATTTGGAGGAAAATCAATGGCAAAAAATAGCACGTTACAAGCCCGCGATGGCTTTCAGAGCAAATGGGGCTTTATTCTGGCAAGCATCGGCTCTGCTGTCGGCATGGGCAACATCTGGCGCTTTCCCGTCATGGTCTCTGTCTACGGCGGCCTGACCTTCCTGATCCCGTATTTTCTTTTTGTTATCCTGATTGGTTGCTCCGGTGTTATGGAGGAGTTTTCTCTGGGACGCTGGGCTGCTGCCGGCCCGGTCGGTGCTTTCGGTAAGTGTACGGAAGAGCGTACCGGCAAGAGGACTCCCGGCGAACTGATCGGTCTGATCCCCGTTCTTGGCTCTTTGCTGCTGGCCATCGGCTATACCGTTGTTACCGGCTGGATATTTAAGTATTGCTTCATGGGTATTTCCGGCAGCCTGTTCGCTATGGGTGCTGATATGCCCACCATCGGCGGCACCTTCGGCGCTACGGCTCCCGAGGCGACTACCCTGGGCGAGGCACTGAGCATGATGCTCTCCGGCGGATTGTTCACTGTCGGTAACGGCGTGTGGCAGATCGTTGGTCTGGCTATCTGCCTGATCATCATGGCCATGGGTATTGCCGGCGGTATCGAAAAAGCCAACAAGGTTCTGATGCCCGTTCTGTTCGGTTTGCTCCTGATTCTGGCCGTTTATGTCGGCACCCGTGCCGGTGCTTCCGACGGCTACAAGTACATCTTTACCCTGCAACCCGCCGGGCTGCTGAATCTCCAAGTCTGGATCTTTGCCTTCGGTCAGGCGTTCTTCTCCCTGTCTGTTGCCGGCAACGGCTCTGTGATCTACGGTTCCTACCTGAGCAAGAGAGAGGACATTCCTTCCTCTGCCCGCAATGTTGCGCTCTTTGATACGCTGGCCGCTCTGCTGGCTGCTTTCGTTATCATCCCTGCTATGGCAGCAGGCGGCGCCGAGCTGTCCTCCGGCGGCCCCGGCCTGATGTTCGTTTACCTGGTTCCCGTGCTGAACAGTATGGTGGGTGGTCGTTTCGTCGGTATGATCTTCTTCATCTGCGTTCTGTTCGCAGCTGTGTCCTCCATTGTCAATCTGTATGAGGCTCCCGTGGCATTCCTGCAGGAGAAGTTTGGCATGAAGCGTATCTCCTCGGTTGCCGTCATCGGTGTGTTGGGTGCTCTTGTTTCCGTTCTGATCCAGCCCTGGACTTCTCAGTGGATGGATATGGTCTCCATCTACATCTGCCCGCTGGGCGCTCTGTTGGCCGGCGTTATGTTCTTTTGGGTGCTCAAGAAGACGACCGCTCTCGAGGCTGTCAGCTATGGCATTAGGAAGCCCATCGGTGGCTGGTTCTATCCTCTGGGCAAGTATGTCTATTGTGCCTGCGCCATCGTTGCCTTGGTGGCCGGTGCTATTCTGGGTGGTATCGGCTGATACGAACCTCCAGTCAGCAAAAGCGTGGCATAGTTAAAAGGAACCGCACGGTTTAGGCAAACTATCAGATGAGCTTTATGGTGACTGAGCCCGGTATCTAACCGGACTCAGTCTTCCTAATTTACAAAGAAATTTTTCCATATAAAAGAACCGTTGAATACGCTTCAACCGCTCTTTTTTCGCGTCCGCATAGGCAACATTCAATATAGGCGATTTCAATCCGATAAGGTACAATAAATTGCGCAAATTGAAAAAATAGAAAGACATGGTTTGCAAA
>CALCRH010000112.1 GCA_937894515.1 uncultured Clostridia bacterium
TTCCTGCATTTTCAGTAATCTGAACTTTATTGCCAGCGCCCATTTCGGCTTTTGCTTCGGCATTTTCTTCTGGAATAGAATAAATTGTGCAGCCTGTACAGATTCCATATTTTTCGGTTCGTTTTGTAATACCATAAATTGTTGGAACTATCGAAATAATCATAATAATAATGGAAATCAGTATTCGCAAAGGCTTTTTATCGTGAATTGAAATAAGAAGTAAAATTGCAGCTCCCAGGAATATAATTAGAGAACCTATAAAAAGACGGATTGAATAATCTTTTTTATAATTTACAGGCAGATTGTTCTGTAATTCGAACTGTTGTCGTTCTTTTTTTAAGCTTGTCTGGTGAAAAATACTGTGGCGTTCTAAAGAATACATTGCCGCAAGCTGTTGGCAAATTTCTGGAGTTATTAAAACTTTATTTTTTATTTCAGATTCAAAATCCCATTTCTTTTCAACAGTTCTCCATCCAAATACATCTTTGTCAAGATATTGTTGCGTATGATAAGGATGAATACGATTTGGGCGAATATAATAAGCTTCTTTCATCCCCGGAATAGCATGATCCGATAATACGATCCACTTTTTACATCGTATATCCTTCAAAACTGTCAATTCTTCGTCTTTGATGGAAGAGTTTGCATACATAATGATATAAATATTCTCATAATTTATCCTTTGCTTTCTGCGATCCCAATCCTCTTTAGCCTCATTTTCGGTTTTGCTGTGGTTAAAATAAATCCGAACATCTTTCAAATCAGCAACCGGAAAATCATATTCGGTATGAACAAAATGTAATTCTGCTTGAACATAATCCGATAGATGGGAACAAAATCTCAAAAAATCCGGCAAACTCATCCACAAGTTCACGGTCGGAGAAAGAAATTGCTTACCTAATCGATGATATATTATCCCACCCACGCAGGTTGGGGAAAGAATTGTAAACTTGTCGTTATGTAATCTTTTCCGTAAACTATTCTCGTATTTTTTGGAAACAAAATCGGTAATTCCTACAATTTCCATCAATCGGCTTGTGAATACATAAAGAAATAAACCTATTTTTCTCATTTTGTAACCTCTCTTGCCGGGATACCAACTAATGTTGTATTCGGTTTGGTACATGATTTTGTCACAACAGCACCGGCGCCGATTTTACATCCGTCGGCGATATAAACCCCTCCGACGATTTGAGCGCCAAACCCGATTTCAACATCGTCACCAATGGTTGGTGCCTCATTAGATATGCCCTTATTTCCAACACAATTATTCCCGTGAAACACACAGTTTTTTCCGATTTTTGCTTTTGCGTTAATAATAACGCTCCCGGTATGCCAAATCTTAAGTCCTTCGTCAGCGACATTCCTTGGGATCAATAAACCCAACTTAACCCCTAAACGATTTTTTATACGAGATATTGGCAAACGCAACAGCCGTAATATCGGGTTTGTGGAATTATAAAGCCATTCTTCTTTTCGCAACAAACGGAGATACCGGTTAATTGCCGAAAACTCATCCGATAACAGGACAGATTTTATGCCGTAGCCGCATCGCTCTAATTCTCTGATACGCTTGTATTCTATACGGTTATGAACCATTTCTTCTCCTCTTTCCGACCATCCAGGGGCAATATCGATTGAGTATGAAACTGATACCTGCCAATATGATAGTTGAGAACACCATTTTTGATATTATCACAACTAAAAAGTCAACGGGGGAACCCGAACTGTAAAGCGACGGCGCTACGACCTCAATCAATTCTTTTATAAGATTGAAAAACGTACTATGAAGCGAATAAAAGACAAGCGTATTTTTGCCAACATACATCAGCCACTTAAATGGTTTATGCGGAAGAAACCGAAAAACGGATACTGACAGTAAAATCCCGGAAAACGCACCTGTCAAGTACAGCGGTAAGAACGGAATCGCGTTAGCATACATATCCGTCATCGTCCCCATTCGTGAAATACCGAATGACGACAAAACCGAAGCAAGCGCAAATACGGGGATTAAATACACCTTCGTTGAAAAAGCATCAAAGATTTTTCCTTTTAGCTTTGCTAAATATCCGCATCCGAAAAACAGCAACGATACACAAGCAACCTCAAAGCTCCATGGGACAATTTTGTTCACCAATCGGATATACAGAAAGCCAATAATGAAAACAGAAAGGATGAGCGGAATAAGGCGTTTTAATCGTGCGCCACTCCACTTTAAGAGAAACCACATATAATTTTCCAGAACAAATAAACAGGGCAAAAACCACAATCCAAGATCCCAAGCGGAGCCTCTTAACTGAATGAATGTTCCACCCAACAAATGAACAACATCTTTCAATGAAAACGAGCCATCCAACGCACAGGAAATCGGAAAGTTTATAATACTGAAACAAAACATCGGGAAAAGCAATGTTCGGATCTTATTGAACAAAAAGCTTTTGTAATCGGAATATTTCTTTACGGAAAAAACATACCCACTCAAAAAGAAAAACAACGGGATATGAAACGTATACAGCCAGTCTTTGACAATACTATGCTCGTGAGAGTGTCCCAGCATCACTAACAAGATAGCAAGGCCTCTGCAAAGATCGACCCATTCAATTCTTTTTGACCCGGTTAAGGTGTTTAATTCAGTTCGTTCAACAGCTGTCTCCATTGTTCCATAATTCCTTTATAATTCATTTTTTCGGTATCCAACTCAGCTTTATTTGAAAAAGAATATCTTATCTCATCATTTTCAATTAACTGAATAATGCTATCAGCCATTTCTTGAATGTCAAAACAATCTACAAGATAACCATTAATGCCATCCTGCACCAATTCCGCCGGGCCCGTCTTGCACTTGAATGAAACAATAGGTAGTCGATTGGCTTTTGCTTCAATTAAGACAAGCGGAAAGCCTTCATACCGTGAAGTCAGCACAAAAATGGCAGCTTCTCCGAGATAATCGGCGACATTATCGACTTTACCGACTAACCGAACAATTGACACGCCCAACTCGGCAATTTTCGCTTCAAGGAGCGGTCGTTCTTCACCCTCACCGAGAATTAGCCACTGCCAATCTGGGTGTTTTTCCTGTATCAACCTTGCTATATCAACAAGATAATCAAATCCCTTTTGCCTCGAAAGTCTGCCTACGCTGATAATTGTTTTAGATGAAATGTCATAATCGACCCGTGATTTCTCCTTCAATATCGGGTTATAGATCTGCTTTATCTTTGTCTTGCCTTTATAGTAATTCTCAAAATCACGCTGATCTTCTTTTGTTAATGTAACCACGGCATCTGCTTGTTTTGTTATGAGTTTTCTTATCGGAACACGAAATCTGTTGCCCATGGACTCATAAAAATTGAAATGCTCCCAGGAAATAAGCTTTAACTGCGGAGCCGGAAACAGCTTAACCGCCGGAACGGAAAACATATCCAAAATGGTATCAACATCAATCAATACCTCAATTTTTTCTCTACGCAGGTATTGTCTCAGTCTATGAACGATCTGCGCATATTGCCGTATTCCGTTCGGCTCGCTTTGAAACAACGCCTCAGCTTTAATTCGCTCGTCTATCTCGAAAAAACTGTCCCCGGCGCTCATTGTCAGACTTAAAACCGAAACGTCATTTTCTTTTACCAAGCCGTTCATAATCTGGACAGCAACTTTTTCTGTTCCGCCCGAACGAGTGATGTCGCCGGAAAAAAAACATATTCTTCTCATACAGCACCCGAATAACCACGTATTCTTTCTTGTTTCTTCTGTTTGCACAGCGCAACCAATAGTACATAGACAGCTATGAACTTTTCTCTATGTCGTAATGCGGTACCGGCATTAGAAACCCCCCACGCAAAAACAGCAGCCGACATCAATGCCAAGAACAAGAACAACACAACTTTACCTCTGTTTCCCCGATCGTCTGCTTTTAGTTCCTTAAATGCCACCAAGATGGCATATAAGAAAAACACGGAATCAAACGCAAAAGCTATAATATCGTTGATACCTCGCCAATCCCACGGCATTGGAGCTCCTAAAAAGTACAGCATTCTAATAGGCGTATTAACAAATAGGTTCAAATATGTATTACCTATGTTAAAACCAACATCATATGCAGAACCGCCGGCATTACGAGATTCCGACGCTCCGATAATATCTTCAGCAGTTGAAACTGCGCCAAACTTTCCCAAGAAAATATCACCGTATACGTTATTGACGACTATAAATCCAACTATCAGCACCAAAGAAACTATTATTCTACTCGCCGACAATGTTACTTTTCTTTGTGACGGATTATACAGAATATAGAGTATGATGGCACCTAATACAATTGCTATCGCTCCCGAGTGATAGATTGATCCTACCAATCCGCACAAAACGCAAAGAACGATACTGGAAAACTTGTTGTCATTTATCCACTTCACAAAATACATCACCGACAATGCGACCATAAACATAACTACGGTTTCTCGTAGAAGAATGGAATTGATAATAGCAAGGTTTGGTAAAAAACAAAGAATTTTTACAACATAGTCTTTTATTCCCTCGTTCAATTCCAGTAATTCCGCAATCCGAATACATACCATTATCATACTCATAGCAAGTAAGACATTGGCGTATTGCGCTATCGGTGTCTGACAACCGAACATTCTATAAATTACAGCTATGGTCTGTGAATATGCTCCGCCGCGCCCAAAATTACCGGTTTGCATTCCCGATACGGCGGAAAGATGGTATGTCCACGTATCAACGCCACTATTCGGCAGAACAAATATATTTCTGAAATTGCAATCCCAAGCTAATAACGCCAATCGAAAAACATAGCCAAACGACAGCAATGTTGAATACTTGGTATGAGATACCCCATAGAAAAACGCAACCGCATTTATTAGAATGATAAGAAAAGAGAAGGAAGTACTATTATCGGGAATTGATGGTGAAAAAATAATTGAGACAATTCCTTCGCAAATAAAAATAAGCCATGTCGTGATCAAATTACTTCATTTCTCCTTCTGACAAAATCACTGTATTTCTTTTAACGAGTCAATATAAAACTGTTGTAACCATTTTGCGTTCTCGTGAATATCGTACTCTGCTTTTACGATGGCGTCATACATATCTTGTTTTTGGTATTGCCCCTTGTAAGACAAAATACGTTCAGCCCATTTCATAGCTCCTGCGGACAGCGGAATGCTCTCAACATTACCGGTAATATCACATTCATCCGTCACCTTGTCAGAAATGATACATTTAAGCCCCGCTGCTTGCGCTTCCACCATCACGACCGGAAAACCTTCGCAGAGTGAAGGAAGAATGAACACATCAAACGCTTGTACGATCCGGTTAACATCCGTCCGCACACCTGTAAAGATCACCCGATCGGACAACCCCAACTCCCGGATTTTTTCTTTTGTTTTATTCATGATCGCATCATCAAGCTCGCCGCCGCCAACCAGCATCAAAACAGCATCTGCATCCAGCTTTGCAATTTCGGAAAAGATTTCAACAATGAATGGGTGATTTTTCGGTTCAAAAAAACGTCCGACGTGCCCGACAACAAACTTATTCTCTAAATGAAACTCTTTCCGAACCTCTTGCTCCGTTTCACTACTATATCGGAAAGAAGCGGCATCAATCGCATTTTTCATATAGACAACGTCCGAAATATGATCTTTGCCAAAAACCCACTCCGCCGCCTTTTTCCCACACGCAAACTTATGTGTTAATTGCGAACGCATCAGCTTTTTATAAGTATTTCGGATTTCCCTTTTAACCGAAAAACGCTCTTTATCCGGCGCTGTATGCGCATGACAGATACGAACCGGTACACCGCATTTTTTGGCCGCCACATAAGCCGGAAATCCCAATTCCATCATATTACAGTGAATAATTTTGTACTCCGGATGATCCCGAAACAGCTTCTTTATTTCTCTTTGATACCGGATCCAATTCTGGGGATATGGTGGGCAAATCCGATAGATTTTTCCGCCGAGAGAGGCGATCTCATCTTCATAGGCGGCTTTATACTCACGATGAACCAAAAAGTCATAAGTGACTTTTGTCCGATCCATATTTCTAAAATAGTTCATTGTCATTGTCTCTGCGCCGCCGCGATCCATCACGGTATCCAACATTAAGACACGTATCGGTCCGTCCATAGGATATGCCTCCTTTGTCAAATACGCTTTTTGATGACCGATTCTCTCTTATCATATAAGACTGAATTAGGCGGAACATCCTTCGTCACAAGCGTTCCGGCAGCAACAACGCTACCCTCGCCGATCGTCACGCCTTTCAGCACGATAACACCAGCCCCGAGCCAAACATTATCCTCAATACAAATCGGCGCCGTATTAAACCCCATCTCACGCATAATGCCATCCTCGCGGAAATTGTGGTCGTGATCATAGATGCACACATTGGGGCCGATCATAACATTGTTTCCAATCGTTATCTTCTCCCGTGCAACAATAACGCAATTATTCCCTATGCCGGTATAGGAGCCTACTGAAAGCGCGGCATTTTCCGTTACGGCAAGCTCTGCGTTGCAATTCACGGAAACACGCTTTCCAAGCGTGATTCTTCCGCCTTTTCGCCAACTCATACCAACCATTCTTCCGGCGCGGGAAGGGAGACAAATCTTTATATGCCCGCCGGAAAACAAGGCGATCATCGCAATACGCAAAACACCGTTCAGCATTGATACCATTCTCATACTAATTTTCTATCCTGATAATCCGAAATTCGCTTATCGAGAATAACTCCTCCCTGCACACATTTGGCATTTTTCAAAATCTCATTCTCATTTTCTTCTATTAAATCATCCAGAAACTTTGTGACCTCAACCGAGATGACTTCAGAGGTAGTTTTATAGACAAGGCTCGGAGTATGATCAACAGCATAATGGAGGATGCCCTTAAATAAATATACAGGATCTTCTATTGTAGTAGGCTCACTACTTTCTATCGCTCCGTGGCGGTCACAACTGACATCAATAATCATACTGCCCCGTTTCATCCTATCCAAATCAGAAAGCGATATAATGTGATCCTTTCGATAAACATCCCAAAGCAACGCATTGACAACAACATCATAATTCGGAAGTTCGTTTTTCAGCAGCAGCTCCGTTTTTTTCGAATACACGGTAACGTCGGCCCCAAGCAATGTTAATACACGTTTAAATGTCGGAACTTTATTCCAGCAAAAACATGACTATCAAAAGTCTCATCTTATTGCAATTTTACAGGAAGTTCAGGCAAAATTTAAATATTTGCCAAAAGAATCCTTTGCTATCTATTCCATTCCATGCATCACTGCCGCCTCTCCGGCTATTTCGTTATTTCTCCAAAATACGTGACGCCCTAAATAGTGCATATCTTCCCAACAATATGCAGTCAACTTATTTTGCAAAAGGATGTCAGTAATATCTCTATTTTGAACAGCATGAACCCAACCGAAAATCGTTTGATTGCTTAGCTTATCCAAGTAATCCGCGTCACCTATTTTTGGATCACAAACAATCGGTAACGAAAGAACTGTATCGCGGTCAGCAATATGGGCACCAAAAGCACAGTACTCATCGTCAGAGTACCCCAAAACATCTCCATATCCCTTCTCGAAATAAAGGAAATCCGGGTGTTTTACCTCTTTTAGGTGCGCGGGAACAACTGCCCGCCGAAACTCATTTTCTTTTTTTCCAATCGGAAAGCCCATATTTTTCATTGGATTTCTCTCCACTCTTTTCGCAAGGCTTTATTACAAGCCTGCATTAAACTAATCTCCCAATTATCATTTCCCTCAACAAATACAGGACCAGCTTCCGTAATGGCAATATCCCATCCTATTGTTTGAATATTGTAAAACGCTTTGTGAGCTTCGATGGCCATTTCTTTTGCTTGCTGATACATCGGTATTTGAAATTCGGAAAATACTATCTTTGAATCCGGGTGGACACTTACCCTTCCGCCCCCCATTTCAGCATAATGAGGTTTCTTATATCCGTAGTCACGCAAGAAGCCGTTTTCATTTATTCCAACAGCAATTCCGCCTTTAGCCCAATTGTCAACAGGCGCCGTTTCGCTGGTTCCGACACGCAAGAGTGCAGAAAGAACACAAGGAATACCATCTTTACCCTTCGCTGTAACAATGCGAAGGGTATTTACCGCAAATGGATTCAAGCAATTCATTTCCTCGGATTGCTTCACAGTTCGTTGCAAAATGTAGCTACCCTTTTCAATATTTTGCCGTTCATTTTGAAGCTCACTATAATCATTAATTCTTTTCACAAAAGAAGCACATTCCCCGGTATAGTCTTTTATGAAAAAATCTTTTTCGTTTTTCAAGAAATCCCACGAAATCGAGTTCATTTCATTATCATACAAATCACCATCTTTGATATATGCAAAAACCTCCGGAACAGGCAGTTTGTTTGCCTTCATAAACACATAAAACAAATACTTGTCTCGAAGAAGGACAATTTGAGAATCCGGTTTTTTAACTAAGTTCCCTTTATCCCTGGAAACAGCAAAATGATAATAGTCTTGATATTCATTAAAAGTAGGGCATTCAACCAAATCAAAACCATACAGATTATAATATCCATTGACTTCTTTGTATTTCCAAAGCCAACATACATTATCCCATATTCTGCGTAAAGTGCTTTTTCGTTTCTTTTCCGGAAAATATGATGCCTGTTGTGCCATCTTGATTGATTGTGGCAATCCTATGATACACATAGCACCATCTCGAAAAAAGCGACATATATTCGTGATTGATTCTAAATAGTCCATTATGTATTCCCCCGCATCAACACATTTAGTGTCCACCATCTAATTTGGCATCAAATAAAAAGGCAAGCATTTAAACACTCAAAAGAAAATGGCAATAATCATTTGATCTGTTTTTTTGCGTTCATCCTCAAATCAATTTGCTCCCCCAAATACAAATCCGCCCACTCAACAAGATTGTGATCGAAGCCGGATGCAGGGAAAAATGTAAACTCTCCGAAATATGGCTTGCCGTCAATAACATAAAAATCAATTCGCACGAACTTTTCGTTCTTTGAAAGCTTTTCGCATAAGGCAAACAAATCCTCAATTCCCGCCGGTTTCTCTATTTGAAAATCATCCGGCAACGAAAGACTTGAATTGTTGTATTTTTTCAAGTTCCATTCCCGGTCAAAGAAAAAGAACCGTTTCCCCTGCGTACCTCTTTCGGTGCAAACCATTACCGAATCAACTTTTCCGGAGAAACAAAAAAACTTGTAATCGACGGGCAAAGCGCCATCAGCGTTTCCCATATACTTTTCCGCTATGATGCAAGGCTTGATATTTTTATAGGGCCACTCTCTCCCGTATGAATACGGATTCTGCTTCAACCTTTGATTAAGAAATCCGGCAAGCTCCATATGATTGATATTGTTTTTCCCGTGTACTATTTTTATACTTCCGCTATCGTGATTACATTTCAGCACAAAATCATCCGGCAGCTTCGAAAAATCAATTGCCTCATAACGATCCCAATGTCCCAACAATGGGATCAAATAATCCTCTCCAATTATCTCTTTTACGAACTCACGCACAAGGTATTTGTCTGCCATCATGGTATGAAGAGGGTTACGGTCATACAATTTCAACCATTGCAGTTTTTCATTAAAAGTCTGCGGAGAAGCCAGATTAAGCTTTTTCTTCATTGTTAAACGGAATTGAAGAGAAATCATCGCCTTGTCCGGAATCCAACGCAACATATTCAATAATTTCAATCTGTTTTCCCTTGTGTTTATTTTCATATCAACTCACTGATTTCCTTAAGTTGTTCATTTCCCTCTGCCCGAATTAAAAAATGTGAACCCAATATGAAATCAAATTCATCGGGATCGTATTGTCCATATCCACTTGCGTCAAAGAAAGTCAATTCTCCAAAAACAACTGAACCCTTTATGTTGTACAGATCAACCCGTACATGAGGAAAATCCTTTGACAAAACGCTCGCTATTTCAAGCATCTTTTGATAGTTCTTCGGAATTAAAATGTTATCAGGGCGAACATCGCCGATTTCGGAATACGGCAGCATATTTAACTTGTCGTCACATATTCCTTCTTTAACAGAAACGCCCAGGTCCCGATCACAAAGATAAAAACAATAAACCGGTTTTCCGTCAAAGCACATAAACTTATAATCAATTAAACCTTGCTCAATGCCGGGGTCTAAATAGCGTTCAAAAATGATACGAGGCTTTTTCCCGGAGTAATACGGCCATTCAAGCCCACCGGTTTTTTTGGCTCCTTCTCGAATCCAATCGTTTGCCGTTTTACGAAGCGTCTCCAAGTCCGCAGACTTTTTATCTTTACAAATCACAACAGATGTACCGCCCATACCGAGCGTATTCTTCATCACAAACTGATTCGGTAATGCATCAAAATCAATATCGTCGGCGCTATCATACACTGCGTAACATTCGTTTAATATATTCTCAAGCCCTTTTTCTTTAATGTATTCCCTCACATCGTATTTATCAACGCATTGGATCATAACGGGATCTTTATAGTTCAATTTATACCACTGAACTTTTTCGGTATAACGCATAGGATGATGCAAATTCAATTTTCGACCCATTTTAATCCGATATTGTAACTTCAACATCATTTCATCCGGAAGCCATGAAAACATCCGAAGAATACTCAGTCTTAACCTCCTACTCTTAATGAATTTCTTATAGTCCATAAATGTTATTCCAACTCCCTTAAGTATGTCTCCACAATGATCTGCCGATCGAACTCCTGCGCAACTTTTTTTCGACCGGCAAGTCCCATTTGTTCTCGTTCAGAAACGTCCATTCCAAGAAAGCGCTCCAGGGCTTCATTCAATGCCTTCTGATCCTTAATCGGAATCAAAAAACCGGACACACCATCATCAACCGCCTCGCGGCAACCCGCACGGTCGGTTGTGATAATCGGTCTTGCACAAGCAGCCGATTCAAGCAACACATTGCTTAATCCTTCCGGATAATAACTCGGGAAAACGGTACAGCTCGAAACGCTGTGCATCGTTCGGATGTCTCTTATCATTCCGTGGTATATAATTGTTCCGTCAGATGCCATTTCTTCAAGCTTTCCCTTGTACTCATCCTCGACAAAACCACACACGTGAAACTCGGTATTGGGATATTTTCCCTTGATGTACTTTGCCGCCTCAAGAAAATAATCTATCCCCTTTTCTTTCATAATGCGAGCTATGAAGAAAAATCTGACTGTATCGTCTTTTGGATATGCCATTACAGAAAACCGTTCCAGATTCACGCCCGATCCGGGTAGTAGCGAATGCTTTCCCAATGCCAGCTTATGATCCACAAAGAACTGCATATTCTCTGTGTTTTGAAAGAAAACTCTTTGAATTTTCTTAAACGCAAATCTATATAGAGCTATCGTAATTCTTTGTTTGATGCCTCCGTTTTCCACTGCCGTTCCAAGCCCCGTGATATTGGCAACGCAAGGCACATTCAAATCTTTACAGGCAATAGCGCCATAAATATTCGGTTTGATCGTATAAGCAAAAACAATATTGGGCTTAATATCACGAATCAGCTTTTTATATTCAAAAATCAAGCCCACTTCTCTCAAGGGGTTCATTCCGTGGCGTTCAATATTGATTTCACAATACTTGGCACCGATTTTCTTAAGATCTTCAATTCTTTCGCCGTATGGGGAAGAAATATAGACCTCATGCCCATCGTTCAAAAGTCGTTCAACAAGTTCTAATCGAAAATTGTATATAACGACATCATGATTGACAAGAAACAATACTCGGCTCATTTTTTTGCAATCTCCTTGATGCTATCCCGCAAGCTATACAGTCTATATTCCTGCTTATACTCGCCCATTTCGGTGCAATAGCTCATATTGCCAAACGCTTTATTCACCAAACCGGTAAAATGACTCAAGCATCTTAAAATCCAGCTTGTGCCCGGAACAAGTATTAATTTTTTGCCTTTTTCATCAGCGATCATTTTCACAAGTTCACTTGTGTTACTGTATTCTTTATTGCACGGAAAATATATACCGCTTTCTTCATTGGCAATCATCAACCTAACAAACTCAACAAGATTGCCAATGTAAAGCA
The DNA here is from genome assembly GCA_937894515.1 of uncultured Clostridia bacterium. Classification (GTDB taxonomy): domain Bacteria; phylum Bacillota; class Clostridia; order Oscillospirales; family Oscillospiraceae; genus Vescimonas. The sequence goes on from CALCRH010000112.1 coordinate 12,103, forward strand.
TCGAACGTTCATTCTCAACTTTCGGAAAAACGGGAAGTTTATCCGCCATTTTTTCAAGTGTTGGGAAATTGCCTTTACATCCCGCTCCGTATATCATCGGCGGTCGGAGAATCACGACCTTGAATAAATCGGTTTGTAGCGATGTAAGCCCCAATTCGGCCTGCCATTTGCTGTCGCCGTAGCAATTGGCAGGCATCGGAACAGTTTCCCTTGAAATACGCTTTTTCTTTCCTATCGGAGCACTGTCGCCGTACACAATCGCCGAGCTCATAAAAATGAACTGCTTTACGCCCTCATTCTTAGCTTTTTGAGCCACTTCTATCGTCAAATCGGTATTAACCGCGCGATATAACATTTCTTTTTCCGCGCTAATCGTCCCCATATCGGAATGTGCAATTCCCGCCACGTGAAAGATTGCATCAAAAGGGGAAAAGTCTTTGTTTTTCCAATTTGGATCGCGCATCTCCAGCGTTTCAACGGTATACTCATCCGATTGGTTACACAGATGCTTTTCAACCGCAGTCCCTACAAACGATCCCGCTCCAGTAATCAAGATGTGCTTCATTGTTAATGCACCTTTTCCTCCTGCTTGACACTACCTTCAACGATCGTGTCGTCTTCTCTAAAAACATGCACAGAGCCGAAAAAGCATTTGACATCCATTTTGAAACTCAATTTGTCAACGTAATCGCCATCAAGTTTTGCTTTTGCTGACAATTCTAACTCATCGCGTCCATTGATCTGTGCCCATCCGGTAAGTCCCGGTTTTACATCATTCGCATTATATTTGTCTCTTTCGGCCGTCAACAAATCTTGGTTCCACAGCGCGGGACGCGGACCAATGACCGACATATTGCCGATGAAAATATCCCATATCTGCGGAAGCTCATCGAGACTGTGCGCTCGCATAAACTTACCGACTTTTGTTATATACTGATCCGGATTGTCCAGCATATGCGTCGGGACATCATGTGGTGTGGACATCTTCATTGACCGGAACTTATGTAATTGAAAATACTGTTTGTACCTTCCCACCCTTTTTTGTGTGAATAAAATGGGGCCGGGATCATCGACATAGACCGCAACAACTAAGATGAGGTATACCGGCGATAATACAACCAGACCGCCAAAAGAAAGAATAATATCAATCAATCGCTTAACAATTGTTTCATAAAACCCGGTTCGCCGTTCACAGTCATCCACAGCTTGCAAGTGTCCTTGCACTCCATCTGCATTAAATGGGGCGTTATCATCTTCTACAAAAATGACTTTTTTCCCTTCCATCGGATTCCTCTGTTCGGGATAGTTTTTATACACGGAAGAAGGTTTTTTAGCGATCGCAATAACACTGCAAACAATAAAAACCGCAAGAAATGATTGAATTATTATCAATACAATATGCCAAAACATAGTTCTTCCTCATTCACATAAATTTGTTTTCAAGCCATATGCTGCGTTATTAATCAATGAGCGGTATAGTAATCTGTGATTCTTTCACCGGATGCAATAGATGGGATGTGATCTAAAAGTGACAATCATCTGTTTCACCAATTTCCTCTTATGGCAAATCAAAAATGCCAGCGAAGTACATTTTGCCATTGTCGCGACTTGCTAAGTAACATCAAATGAAGTTCAAACAGAAAGCAGTTTTTTACGAAATGCCGAATCCAACCAACACAAAACAGCACTCAGCACAAATGTTGAAACTATGAACAAGATTAGCTGTATTGTTGTGCTGACAGATATATTTGCAACAGACATTACTCCGTGGAGCAAGGAATAGTGTACAATATACACGTGGAAAGAGATCTTATCTAAATACTTTGTTATTTTCCAATTGGCAATCGTTTGGAAAAGCCCGGGAAATACAGAGCCAAAATATCACTAATGCTGCAAAACCAATGAAAGCCATAGACCACCGAGCAATCACCATATCATAAAAGCGGTTTTCAAAGCTTAATGCACTACACAATACTCTTACCGTTCCTACGAGCAAACTCGAAACAACTGAACCAATTAGCAATTTTTTTGTAAACTCTACGTTTTTACGCCCAATAAAATACCCGGCGAAAAAGAGAATAAAGTAGCAAATTTGAACGCCTATTGCGGTCATAGCTATCTGCAAAAACATCAACGTCAAAAAGACAATAACAATGTGTTTCTCAATTCTATCGTAATATTTTTCAAGAAAGAAGGTCAACAAATAGCAAAGGAGAATAACGGTGATATACCAAGTATGTTCCATCCCGGAACAGCCGCCGATTGAAAAAGGGGTAATAAAATGGATTCCGGTTAATCCTACACAGCTAAAAAGCAACGAGAAAACGTACTTGCCTACAAAAACATTTGCAATAAACAATATTATTGCCCAAATCCATACCGGCATCAAGACCCTGAAAAAACGCCGCTTGATCCATACTTTATAATTGTTGATGCGTTTCTTCCCGCACAGAAAACCGGAGATAGCAAGAAACACCTCTACTCCTATTCCGCCAAGGTCATATAGGTATATATCGGCATAGCTACACCAATGTCCTGCGACAATTGAAATCATTGCCAAAACGCGCAGCAGTGAAATAAACGGATAATACGCACCACTATTTTTATCAAGTTCGCATCTGTCAAGCACTTTTTTCATAGCAAAATCCTAAAAACCACTTTTTGTATGTATGTTTCTTACTTGTCTGCCGGTCAAAGCAACCATCATTCATAAAAATAAGTGGATTTAAACTTCAAGAGTGAACGTCCTCCGTTTTGCTCATATCCACCTTTTTGACAACCAGTTCTTTATTTCCGCAACCGATGCAACCTTTTTCTTTCATCAGGCGTTCATAGGTTGGTTTAATATTACAGCCTTGTGACCGGATACTCATCTCGCATTTGGGACACTTGATCTCGTACAGCACGCCATTCGGCTCCAAGCTGTCCAGATCTGTGATCGCCTCACCAACAGCTTTATACGGATAATCGTCCCTCAAAAAAGCCGGGGTCGGCTTTTCCTTCTTTTCTTCAGTTACAGTGAAATCTTTCTTTTGGGTTTTGCCGAACATATATAATACCCCACTTTATTTTTATAATTATGTATTTCTTTTTATATTTAATATCATATATATCAATATTACCCGTAGGAGTAAGTTCATTAATCTTATCAAAAACTAATTG
>CALCRH010000113.1 GCA_937894515.1 uncultured Clostridia bacterium
AGTGAGACCGTCGTGTACGATGCTGTCACCGTCTTTTGCAAGATGACCGATCTTCTCCATGACAAAGCCGCTGAGCGACACCATCTCAGAATCTGTTTTTACATCAAAGAAGTCGCAGAAATCATCCAGATCGACCGAGCCGTCCACGCGGTACACGCCGGGGCTGATTTCCCGGAAGGTCTCACACACCTCATCATGCTCATCCCAGATCTCGCCCACCAGTTCCTCCAGAATATCCTCCATGGTCACCATACCGTAAGTCCCGCCGTATTCGTCCAGAACTACCGATACATGAAGTTTGCTTTTCTGTAATTGTCGAAGCAGGCTGCTTATCTGCTCGTTTTGCATAACAAAGAGTACCGGGGAAAGCAACTCGCGGGTTGCTTTCGCGGATATTCCGCCGTGATCGTAAAAATCCTTCTGATGAAGTACACCGATAATGTTATCTATACTTTCTTCATAGACGAGAATGCGGGAAAATCGCGATTCGGAAAAGGCCCGCGCAATTTCTTCTTTCGGGGTGTTGATCGAAATCGCTTCCAGATCAACTCGGTGTGTCACGATATCTCCTGCTTCCCGTTCCGTAAATTCAATGGCATTGCGCAGAAGATCACCCTCGTTTTTGTCTATACTTCCACCCTGCTGAACTTCTTCCACGAGCATCAGAAGTTCGTCCTGTGACATTTTTGAATCGGTTTCCAACTTCAAAATCTTGGATATGAGCTTTTTCCACATTGAGAAAATGAAATTCAGCGGAGTGAACAGCCATATCAAAAGGCGAATGATCGGCGCGGAAAACATTGCGAATTTTTCCGGGCAATCCTTTGCGATGCTTTTAGGGGTGATTTCACCGAAAATCAGAACGAGGACGGTGATTACAACTGTGGAGATCGTTGCCCCCATATCGCCGTAGATTTTCACAAAGAGAACCGTACCGATTGAGGCGACAGCTATATTGACAATATTGTTTCCGATCAGAATCGTAGAGATCAGTTTGTCGTATTTGTCGGAAAGCACGCAGGTCAGTTTCGCTTTGCGGCTTCCTTTTTCGGCAAGCGTTTTGATTCGGGTTTTGTTCAGAGAAGAGAATGCGGTTTCCGTTGCGGAAAAATAGGCAGACAGAAGAATCAGTGCCGCCATGATTATGATATATGTACCGGTCATTATAAAATAGCTCCTTTTCTATGTTTCTGAGATTTTTCTGAGATTTATAAACCTTTTTATAAGTTTATAAGCGCAAAAAAGCATGCCCGCTGCTGAACCGAATACAGCGCAGGTATGCTCCAAATCTCAAATACCATATAAAGTTGCTACAGTTCGCGTCCTCGCTACTGTCCTCATCCATGAGACTATCTACCTCCATATTTCAAATTGACTTAAAGTCATTTATTATTATATCGAATGCAAAGGTCCCCGTCAACAGAACGGGGACCTTCTTTACTGTATCTTTGCCGGTTTTAATCGGATTTTATATCATCTTCATTCAACATACGATAACCGACGCCGAGCTCATTAACGATATACGCGTGCTCTCCCGGTTTGTGACCGAGCTTTTTCCGGATGTTTGCCATATTGACCTGCAACTTTTTCACACTGCCGGAATCGCTATATCCCCAAATCTCATAGATAATGGATGTATAGGTCATCATTTTTCCGGTATGCTCGGAAAGCAGGGCGAGGATATTATATTCGGTCTGCGTCAGATCTACCAGTGAACCGGAGGCGGTCACAAGCCTCTTGTCATAATCAATAATAAGCTCCCCCAAGTGAAAAATTCCTCCGGGAACGGCGCTCATTTGTGTACCGTGACGGGTTGTTCGGAGTACCGCCCTTACGCGGGCAAGTAACTCGCCGGTGCCGAATGGCTTGGTCACATAATCATTCGCACCAAGATCAAGTGCCTGTATTTTATCGTTTTCCGTGGTTCTGGCAGACAGAACAATGACCGGGATCACGCTTTTTTTGCGGATTTCCCGGATGAACTCCAAACCGTCACGATCGGGCAGTCCCAAATCAAGGATCACAAGATCCGGAATGTGAGACGCAAAGAGAAGAAGCCCTTGAGAACATTTTCCGGTGCACAGGACAGAATATCCGTTTGTTTCCAATAAAGTTTCGATAAAACCGCTGATTTTCAAGTCATCCTCAACGATCAGTATCTTGAACTTGTTATTCCCCACGTGCCGACTCCTCCTTTTTCAGTACAAAACGGAATGTTGCACCGCCTTCCACGCGGTTTTCAGCTGTAATCGTACCGCCGTGCGCCGTGACGATAGCAGCACAGACGGATAGTCCGATTCCCATTGAATTTCTTCGCACATCCGGCGAGGATTTCTCGCTGCTGACTGCACCGGTAAAAAGTCGATCCATCATTGTTTTCGGAATCCCACATCCGTTATCTGTGATTTCAAAAATTACGCGATTCTCATCCTCTGATGCGGCTAAACGTAATTCAGTCATTCCTTCTGCGTGAAGCACCGCGTTCTCCATAAGATTGATCAGCACCTGCTCAATGAGCAGCGGATCAACTTCGACCATGATAAAATTATCAGGTACAGCAACGGATAGCGGTGCCTGCGGATATCGCTTTTTGAACTTCATCACTGCAACGTCAATCAGTTCCTCCAAAACGGTCGATGTTTTGGCAACCTGCACCCTTCCTCCGTCTATCCGTGTAACGGACAGCAAATTTTCAACCATGCGAATCAACCAATCGGCATCGTCGCGCACGTCATCCAGCAATTTGATCTGTTGCTCTCGTGTGAGAGAATCAAAGTTTTCGATTACGGTAGAGGTTGCACCGTAAATTGCCGTTAATGGAGTTCTGATATCATGGGACATGGCTCGCAGCAGATTTGCCCTCATGATCTCGCGTTCACTCTCCGCACGTGCTTTTTCGTGTTCTTTGATTTTGGTTGTCAGCGTACCTGTCATAATTGCAACAATCAGCATAACAACAGCGGATGAAATGCTTTCGTGAACAAAAAAATCAAAAGCATAGTAGGGGTAAGTGAATGCAAAATTAACGGCAGCGACATTAATTACAGACGCAACAATGCTCCAACAATATCCTTGTGTCAAAAAAGCTATCAAAAAAACGCCAAGCACGGACACCATAGGAATCAGGGTATCTGTCTGAAAGAAAACCTGAATCAAAAGATTAACAAAAAAGGTGACTGCTAAAACCGCCACTGTAATGATGAAATCTTTTACTTTTTTTGACATAACCTTCACCCCTTATCATTTTATCATAAATGTCGGCAAAGAAACGGTAAAAAAGCATTGTCAAAAAACAAATTCTTCTTTAGCGTTACTTTATCAACACAAGTGGTTTGATTACAAAAGGTAACCTTTGCGCAGACACATACTGTAAAACGCGGCAGTAATCACCTGATAACTCTCCCATAGCACATAAACGAATCATCTTTTCCAAACGAGATCGGCTTATATGCCTTATTATGCGAAATCAAGCAACCTTTGCCGAGTTCCTTGATATACGTTTCGCCGTTAAGATAGAAAATACCGATCTCACCGATCCCGACTGTTTCCTGCTTTTTGACGTACACGTTCTGCCCGTCGTGAAAGGTCGGCTCCATACTGTCGCCGCTGACGGTGATCATAAAGTCGGCTTCCTTGGCTTGGGGTGTGACGGGAACGGTCACGGTTTCAAAATCGTCCGAGTCAATGTAGGAACCGGTGCCGGCAGAAGCGGGAATGGTATATTTCCGCATTTGCATCGTCAGTATCTTTGCCGGAGTTTTCGGGCGGCAGGCGGAGTATTCCGAATCAAGAAGCATATCCATATTCTGGGTGAGTCCGACGTTACCACTATACTCTACATAGAACTTGGATGGATCGATGCCGTATTTACCGATAAGTTTGTTTGCAACACTTCTGTCCTCAACAACAAGAGTATCACCTACCGCATAATAAAATGCATCATAATATTGATCATCAAAATCAATTAAGTTTATAGCAAATGAAAAGAACTGATTTTCATTAATCGGGAATTGGTTAATTTGTAAAATCCGGGCTTGACATCAGTTCATAGCAGGAGTAATCTAAACACAATATTTTTGAAAGGAATTCTAAATATGTTTCGATTTGTAACCGAAAATTCATATGGAAACGTGGAAACCATGCATATTTATATTGGATGGGATTATT
>CALCRH010000114.1 GCA_937894515.1 uncultured Clostridia bacterium
TTTCCGCCCAGCTTCTCCCGGAGTTCCTGCTGCGCTTTGATATATTCCCGGAATTCCTCGCCCTGGATCTTGTCCGCAGTCTCCTGTGCAATGATCCCGCTGTTGTCTGTGGCCTCTCCGTTTTCATCAAAGCTCACGCCGATCGGCTGGTAATAGGTGCCGCGCTTCTCCATCTCATCGATTTCTGCCTGCGCTGCATCTCTTTTGAATACCGGCTGCACCGGCGGCGTGTCCTTGGATCCGCGGCGTGTTTCGTTTACCAGCTTCATGTAGTTCGGGTTCGCAGCAATGAATTCCGCCTCGCTCATGTTCCCGCTCACATAATCGTAGTATCCGTTCAGCCATTTGGAGAATCTCGGAGTCAGGTTGTTCTGGTAGCACGCCTGTGCATATGTGATCAGGTCGTTGTTGTGCTCAGACGGGTAAATGGTCTTTTTGTTTCCCTTTGTCCAGTCCTTGTTCTTCTTGTCTTCCTGCATTGATTTGTAGTCCGACCAGCCGAACATCCTGGCAGCAAATCCGCCCCCGGTAAATACGGAGTGGTACGGGATAACAACATCGATCCAGTCCTGAGCCAGTGCCCAGTCCACCTGTGCGTCACTGGTTGCCACAAAGGTGATTCCCACGCCGGTGCCCTTTGCAATGGATTCCTCTCGGAGCTTTCGTGCCTCTTCCCATTCAGCGCCCTGCATGGCATCCTGATGGAAGTTTCCGTCTGCGTCAGCCTCCTGCATGGCAAAGGTCGAAATGTTGATATTCGCCCCTGTGTCGCCGAATACACGAACAAATCCCAGCTCCTTCGTATAGGCCAGGACCTTCAGCTTCCGCACAGCTGCGTCCGTGATCATCTGCATGTTTTCCAGAATGAATGCCGGCGAGTAATCCGTAAAGGAATACATGCGCATTCCGTACATGCGGTTCATTGTGTTAACCACGGCCTGCTTCATTTTCAGAATGTTGCCGTCATACGCCACATAGGAATTGCGGCCCTTCGCATGGGATGCACTCTGTGCATATTTCCGTGCCATATCGAATTCCGCTCTGAGAGTTTCCGGCAGGGATGCTCTCTTTTTTGCTGCCCTGTTTGCCTCGTTTGTCACGCCGGCAACATCCTTCGGCTGCAGCATTGCTTCCCCGTTTTCCGCCATGCTGAACCATTTGTTCAGTCTTGCTTCCAGCGTCTTCGTCAGCTTTGCTCCGCCCAGCAGCTCCTTTGCGATCCATGCGTTATCTCTGCCCTCGTTGTGTGCTTTGATTGCCGCATCTCTCTGATCAAAGTATTTTCCCAGGCTCTGCGTATATGCCTTTCTGTCGTTGGCCACATAGCAGTACAGGCATTCCGGTTTATCTGTGTAGTTCATTGCCTCCTGGCATACGAACATGGATTCCTCGAATGTCAGAGGTCTGCCCAGATCCTCGCTCACCTGATCCAGCAGTCCGTCCACCGCCATGGAGCGCGTGCAGATCGTTCCGTTTTCCTGGCTGTAACCATAGGAAGAGTTGCCGATTGACGTATTTCCTTCAATGTCCTCCGGCAGGATCTTCAGTACGCTTTCCTTTTCCAGTGCCGCCTTGATGTATTCACGGTCTTCCTGTGCCCGCTGCATAACGCTCTCGTCCACGGCACCGTCATTCATTTCCTTTGCGGCCTCCATGTATTCCTCGTTATGCTTCCGGCTGAAGGACGCTTCCTTTCCCGCCGGCATCGGCCTGTGGTTGGCCACGTTCTCTTCTTCTGTTGCGTTCACCTCAAGAGCATACTGCAGCGCACCTTTGTAGCCCTCCAGCTGTTCTGTCAGCCCGCGGAATGCCTCTCTGTCAAAATCAGATACCTTTCCTTCCGCGTCAGAGTAGCCCTGCAGTCTTTCCAGAAGATCTGTGATCGTGTCAAGGATCCGCTGGATGACCGTTCTGTTTTCCTTCGCCATCCCGCTCAGCAGATCGCTGTCTCCCAGAATTACTCCCAGGCCCTGCGCTGTGATCTCTTCACGGCCTTCCATGATTCCCGCCGCATCGTTCTTCAGCTCATACGCCTGTGCTATTTCATTGAGCAGCTTGTTCGCGTTCTTGCCCTTCAGGATCACGTCCATCACGGCGTTTTCCATTTCCTGATACAGCTCCGGCTGTGTTTCCTTCAGGCGGTGCACGGCCTCATGGATCGCCACAACCTTCATCGGATCCTCTGCATCAGCCGCAATGTAGATCACGCCGTCCTGATACATGCCGTTCGCCTTGCCGTTGTCTACCTGTTCCTCCATGCGGATCTGCACGCCCAGCTTTTTGCCCAGTGCGTCCATTTCACGCACGGTTTTCTGCGTGATCTTTTTCTCCGCCTTCATTCGCTGGTAGGCTTCACTCTCCGTATCAAAACCGGCATTTTGCGTAGCTTCCCGCTCATTTTGCGTAGCTTCCTGCACATTTTCTGAATTAAACTGCGCATTCTGTGCAGCGTTCTCTCCCCAGCGCTCCTGCATGTCCGCCTGGTTGAATTCTTCCATGATGGCCGCAGCGTCCTTGCCGGTCATCCGCGCCACCACCTCGGCGGCCTTCATCTTGCCTTCATTGTTCTGCCGGATCTGCTCCACCGCCAGGTGTGCGTTCTTGCTCTCCCGCCAGGCTCTCGCCTCTTCTCTGGTGAGGCGCTGGTCATTGGTCTTTGCCCACACGGCCCGCACCAGCTCCGGTGTCGCTGTCTCGCCGTTCTTCTCCAGCGCTTCGCGGATCTCCGCAGCATCTCTTGCCAGCAGCGCATCGCGGTTCAGGTTCCCAACATCTTTTGCATTGCCTGTGTCCGCCTCGCGGTTCACGCCGAAGATGTCCGCATCCTGCGCATCGATCTTTTCCGCCATGCTCCGCAGCGCATCCGCCTGCTTGTTATCAATGATCTGCTGGCCCTGCGCTCTGTTGTTTCTTGCATTGGCCGCAGACTGTATCGCCATGGAGCCGCCGCCCATGATCACGCCGGTGAAGTAGCTGGTGATCCATCCCGGCAGCTCACCCTTGAACCAGTCCTTGAAGGCTTCCTGCTTGGCCTGTTCCTCGGTCATGCCCTGCTCCATGTAATCCGGCACGCTCTGGTACATCATGGCCCTGTCGCCGTTCACGATCATGTCCGCAGCCAGGTTGATGGCGGAGGACGTGATTTCTTCGCCCATTTCGCTCAGGCCCTGCCCGTTCAGATTCAGCACGGTCGCCTTCAGCATGTTTTTCACGGTGCGTGCATCTCTCGCCTTGAACAGCGCATCGATGCTCATTTTCTCGGTTGCATACTCTGCTGTGCCGGCGATCGCACCCATCAGGAGCGCCGTTCCGTCCGAATAGCCCTGCTCATGGTATTCCTGCGCTGTCTGCGTTGCTGCCGGCATGGACATCATCACAAGGCCCACAGCCTCCGGCACGCCCACAGTCGTCAGTGCTGCGGTCTGTGCGCTCTGCAGCATGGAAACCGTTCCCTGATATGCTGCGTCCGCCACACGGCCCGCTTCGCTTGTGCTCCGGAAGATCGCATCAATTTCCTTCTCTGAATAGCCGTTGGCTTCCAGTTCCTTCCGGATCAGCGCCTGGGTGCCTCTGGCCGCCATAATGAGCTGCTGCCCCTCTGCTTCCGTGTCTCCGCCCATCATGGCCTCGCCCAGAGAAACACGGCCCATGGCCTCCTGCTGCTTGCTCTGTGCGATCAGCTCCAGCAGCTCATCGCTTACCATGTAGGTAATGTTTCCGCCCTCATCGGTGCGGTAGCGCAGCTTGTCCGCCAGTCCGTTTCCGATGTCGCCGTATTTGTTGATTTCCTTTTCCTGCTGTCCCTCGCTGGTGCCGCGGTTCAGCCAGTAGCCCTGCTGAGCCTCGCTGTTGTAGTCAATGGCCCTGCGCTCGCCGGTCACCGGGTCGATGCCGCCGAACACTCTCTGCCCCAGCATGTCCAGGTAACCTACCCCTGCTCCGTAAAGGCCAACAGATGCATTCATGAGCAGGTTCAATGCCACGCTTTCATTCTCGGCTCCCTCCGCCATGGCCTGCCGGTTCTCCTGGGATCGCTGCTCGTTGGCTGCGCGTCTTTGCTGCGCAAAGATCGCGTCAATGGCTGTATCGTTGTAGCCTTCCTTCCGCAGCTGTTCCCGTATGGCGTTCAGCTGAGCTGTGTAGTACTGCTCCTCGGCCTGCGCTCTCTGCAGTCCCTGTGGATCGTCCACAAGGTTCATGGAAGCCGCTCCCATGTGTGCCGCGTCCTGTGCCTGCAGCAGCTCACCCACCTTGGACAGATCTGTTTTTGTCCCGCTCAGCAGCTCCTGGTATCCGATCTTTTCATTTGTGGCCCGCCAGCTTTCAGTCTCCTGCTTTGCCTTCTGCCATGCCGTATACGCCTGGTCTACTTCGTCAGACCATACACCGGCGTATTCCGATACCAGCCTCCGGTAATTTGCCAGTGCGTTCTTTTCCGCCTGCTGTGCGTCCGCCAGAATGTCCTGCACGTCCTGCCGGCTGTAGCTGTAGTCCATGATCGGGCTGCCCTGCTCATCGCCCCAGTGGTTCGGTGTTCCTCGCTGGCTGCCGTCCGCCATGGTGTAGCCCCTGGCGTTGATTGTCTGCTGCTGGCCCTGCGGTGCCACGATCTGCGGCTTTCCCTGCATGCTTGCTGTGGCACGGGAAACAATGTCCTGCATGGTGCGCTGGATCTCCTGTTTCCCAGCTTCCTGCTGTGCGTTCATTGCTGGCTGCATGCGTCCGCTGGCACGGTCAACAATGCTCTGCATTTCCTGCCGCACGTTCTGCGGTGTTCTTGTCTGCTGCGGCATCTGCGGTGTTCTCTCTTTTGCCGCCTTTTTATATGCTTTTACGGCAGCTTCTTTCTCTGCCCGAATAGCCGAAGAGGAGGCCGCGGCTGCGGTCTCCTTCTTCTTTGTCTGTGTCGTTTTCTTTTCCAATTCCAGGCCCTCCCCTGTTTATCGGTCTGCGTGTCCGCTTCCGGATCGCAGTACATTGTCTTTTGGCTTCGTTATCGGAGTCTTTTCGGTTCCCGGCTTTCGCACCGGTTCTTCCTTTTCTTCCTCATCGTCATTGTTCATGTTGCGGCTGCTCACATGCCCGCCGGAGCTGCGTTTCTTGATTCCCAGCCTTGCCGCTTCTTCCGGATGCGCGTCCACCCACGCATTCTGGAAGGCCGGATTCTGCTGGATCCACAGCTTCGTCATGTAGTCCACCTGATCCTGCGTGTATCCCAGGTTGATATAGCCGCTGAAGTCGCCCTGCGCTGCCAGCGTGTCGGCTCTCTGCTGCTGTTCCTGATACATGCCCTGGTTGGCGTTCATCAGTGCCTGCTGGTAGCTCTGCAGTGCCGCCGCATTGGCGCTGGCCGCCGCAGCATTCGCTTCGTACTCGGTCTGATTCAGCCCGGAGTCAATGTTTGCATAGTCGCCGGCGCGGCTTCTCTCGTTGCCGGTCAGTCCTTCGCCGTAGGCATTCATCAGCCGCAGGCGGCTGGTTTCGGAAAGCCCGCCGGTGTAGCCCTGTGCCGCCATCTGCTGCGGCAGTGCCTTCTGGTTGGCCATGTAGTTGCGATACAGCTGGCGGTTGGTGTTGTCGTAGTTCTGGTCGATCTGCTGCTTCTGCATGGCGGCCTGCTGCCTGGCATACTCCTGTGCCTTCATCGCCGCGTCATTGTTGGCCGCCACAGCCTGGCTGTACATGTCCTGTGCCGCCTTCTTCTGCTCGTTCCAGTAATCTCCGGAAACGAATGCGCTGGTCGGCACATACCCTGTTGCCGGCTGTCCATCCTGCACCACGGTCACCGGTGCCATTTCCGCCGCCGCGGCCTTGTACTCGTCAAGAGTGCTTTGTACTGCCATCTTTCTTTTCTCCCTTCTCGCAGCGTGGGTTCCGGCACTTCCATTCCTCGCCCACGCGCTTCATCTCTATCCCGCATTTATCGCACTTCATACCGGCGTTTCTCCTCTCATCTGCCGCATGGCATCCAGCATCTCCGGCTGCATGGCACTCTCCTGCGGCATCGGCCCGCCGCCTCCGCCCATGGGTGCCGCCTGCATCTCAAACTGCCTTTCCCATTCCTCCACGATTTCTTTCTTGTTCGGAATGTCGAGGATCTCCAGCTGTGCTGCGAACAGCTTCCAGTTCTGCGGCGTGATATTTGCCTGGGCCAGTCCCTGCAGCGCCTGCAGCGTTGCCTGTTTTCCCTTGATCACGCTGTCTCCCGCTGTGATCGTCACATCAACTCTCGGGAAGTACGTCCACTTTTCGCGGATCACCTCTCCGCCAATGTCCAGCACCTCCGGCATCTCCTGTGCGAAGGTATCCGCATGGAACATCAGTGTGGCCGCCGGTCGCTCATCCTTGGCCCCAATGAAAAGCAGTCTCTGATCATCGAAGAATTCCAGTGCCAGCCAGTCCAGCAGCTCATAGAGCCTCTCAAAGCCCTGCAGGCGGTCTGCCGCCTTGATGTCGCCCTGGGCATTTGCATCACTGCGCAGCATGGCAAGGCCGGTGGCCGTCTGCGTGTTGGAGGTATTCTTGCCCATGTTGCTTTCATAGTTGCGGTTTGCTCTTTCGATCTGCTCTTTAAACCAGTTCAGGTCGTTCATTGCGCTCGTCAGAGGATGCAGCCCGCCCAGGCGTGCCACAGCCCCGCTGCGGTTCTGTTTCATCGTCCAGATGGCACCCGGCTCATTGCTCGGCTCGCAGCCGTCTGCAAATGCGTCTTCCTCCGCAATGATGATGTCATTGGCCAGCATCGCATCGTTATACAGCGCCATGGACAGCTTCCGATCCGCCGCATCCACCATGTCCAGCACCGGGAAGAGCTCGGATTTATTCCAAAACCGGTTCTCGTCCTGAATACGCCAGTAGTGCACAAACGGAAAAAGCTTGTTCTGTTTGCCTGTGCGCTCCCAGTAGCATGGAATGTATCGCAGCTCACGGCCGCCGGCCTGAATGCTGCACCCGATGTCACCGGCCTTTGCGTCCTCCGTGTCGATGGGCTGGCGGAACCAGTGCTCCAGGATCTGGATCGTGTCGTCCTGATCATCCACGGCGGTGGTCATGTCGAACAGGCCGCTCTTCTCAATGTAATCCGCGCTCAGGATCTCACTGGCGGATATGCCCATTTCATCCAGCTCTCTTTTAAACATCTGGATGAATGCCACCTTGTGCAGGCTGTAAACATAGTCCACATACTGCCCGTCCTGCAGCTGTCCGTCACGGATGGCCGGATCCGGAAAGATGGATTCCACCGGGATGTCCTTCACCCGGATGTCGCCCTCGCTCATGCCGCAGCGCATGGTTGGATCCCAATACGCCTTCCAGAAGGCATCGCCCAGCTTCAGCAGGCGGCGTTCGTTGCGGGTGTTCATGTCCTCCAGGCGGTTGTTTTCCACGATGTACCGCACGGCATACTCGCGCATCTTCGCCTTTTCGCTGTCCTGGTCATCATCACGCCCGTGGAATTCCGGCTCCGGCACCTTCGGGTTGATCTGACTTTCCACAATGATCCACGGATCCGGGATCACCGGCGGCACAAACGGCAGCTCCTTGTCCAGCGAGAAATCCACCATCTGCCGTGAGATATCGTGAGCGAAATTGTAATAGTCGTTGCAGCGCTTCCACTCCATCTCCACCGCCGTCCTGGCCGCTTTCGCCCTGGCGAACAGCGCATTCACGGTGTCCTCTCGTTTTTCCTTTGTGGAGTAGTCGTAGCCGGTCACATACAGCCGCTCTTTTTTCTCCTTGCGTTTGATTCTCATTTCTTCCTCCGTGGAGTCACCGCGGTTTTCTTTCCCGCTTCCCTCTCTCCGTTTGTCTTCCTTCCGCGATATGCGGCCTGGTGTCCCTCAATTGCCTTGTCCTCTGCTTTTCGGATTCCCTGGCCCACTTTGCTCATCAGAGGATTTGTAGACTTTCCCTCCGGAACGATCCGCCCGTATGCTTCCACCAGGCGTTTGTCCTTGTCTTTCACGCTCGCTTTGTCCGGAGCAAATTTGCTTCCCTGCGCTTCCTTCCCTGCCAGGATCTGTGCTCTTCGCACGCCGCTTCTCACCGCAGACGATGTCAGGTTCCCGCTGGATGTCTGCTTCCCGTTGATATCCTTGCGGCGGATTTCTGTCCCGCTCTTATCGGCCCCGGAGCTTGTCTTGTCCATTCTCCTTGCCGCCATTCTTTTTGTTGCCATCGTTCTATCCTCCTTAATCATCTCGGCTGCCGGCGATCAGCGCCATGGCCATCGTCCCCAGCAGAAGTCCTGCAAAAAATGAAATACATACTGCCATCGTCATTCCTCCAGCAGTCTGACGACTTCCTCACGCCATCTCGCAGGAACATCGTCAATTGTCAACTGACCCTCGCGGATTTTGCGAGCATAAATCTTTGCCATGTTTAAACCTCCAAATTATTCGACATAACTTTTTCAGATAGTTGAGATTTTAGTATTGGTGGAATACCATAAAACATAGTTAGGTCGTACTATACCCCACCACCATTTTAATTCATTCATAAACGCACCTCTTTTCAGATGGTAGATTTAACCCTCCAACATGGACGCTAACTCAATTAGAGCGTCCTCAAGGTCTGCGATTCGCTGAGCGGTTTCATCCGCAGGCTCGGCCGGCATCTCAGCCGCCATGCGCTCTGCCTCGGCGATTTCATCGGCGGTGGCATCTCGGTACACCATGCCCATGACAGGCACTTCTTTGGTGATGGTTTCCTCATGCTGTCCGATAACCTCGCCAGCCTCGTCCACATCGTCAACGAGGATGGTGTTGGTGATGGTTTCGGTATCAATCTGCTTATATTCGGCTATTCTCATATCATGCCCTCCGCACATACACATCTATGGTGCTTCCTGCTTTAATCAAAGCCGTTCCCTGCGCAATGAAGTCAAATGCGTTTATTCCGTCAGCATTTGAAGGATTTACTTTGACAACTCCGTTATATGCCGCACCCCAGTTGTTGCCGCCAGCAACGGCATACACGGATTTCCAAAAACCGTCTTTTTCCACATATATGTATTCGTATCTGTCTGATGTTGTGAAAGTACCACTTGTTACAAGTTCCGTTCGTGCTGTGTTGTCTGTTTTTAACTTCACGACAGCATTAGCCGCATTCGTTGCAAGCAATTTGCAGACCAGCAGAATCCCGTCAACATCGTATCCAATGTTAACAGAAACAGACGCTACATCCTCTGCGATGCTGAGCGACTGAAGGAATTCATATTTTCCTTGCGTCCCAATCCTCGCCCTCGCCGCCGCCTGTTCTGCGGCAGTCCATGCCGCTCCCTTGCCGTCACACATGGCGGCTTTGACGGCGTGGTCAAGGTGAAAGGATGTGATAGGAGCGTAGTTGTTGGTTCGTGCGGAAATAACATTATCGGCCGCTGAATTTATGTAAAGATTTCCGATTGCGTTAACGCCAATGCCATACGATAAGTTTCCTTTGGAAACGCCGAAGCTGTTATTTGTCGCCCACGGAATATCCGCCACCCCATCACTAACGATTGATGAGCCGTTGATTGTGACATCTCCGACCGCCTCAAACTCCTCAACCTTAATCTGCTCAAGTTCGTTGATTTTGAGAGCCGTGATATGCATCGCACCGCTGTATTTCCACACAGCAGTGAATTCAAGAACCTTTTCATCATGAACAGGGTCATCGACAGGCGGGAGTGATGGGATAAATGTTACTGACTCATACTCGGCATAGAGGAAGTACTTATCGTCACGATACTTGTCCGCAAGCTGTGCATAGTTGACTGCAACTCCATCGTGCTTGAAAGAGAGCGGGCTGCCTTCAAGAACAACCTTGTAGAATTCCATCTTGTTGCTGACTTCCTGCGAGATGGAATTTATCTCCTGCCGGATTTCGGTGTCATCGTACTCGGGGCCGGCGGGGCCTGCAGGTCCTCTCTCTCCCGCGGGCCCGCGCTCACCCTGGATCCCTTGCTCTCCGCGCTCCCCGCGCTCCCCGCGCTCGCCTGGGACCCCCTGTTCTCCGCGCTCTCCGCGTTCCCCGCGCTCGCCCCGCTCCCCGGTTTGTCCGCGTTCTCCCTGCGGCCCGACCTGGTCCACCTGGAAGGTTATGTTCAGCGTTTCTTCCACCACTTCAAATCTGATTTCTTCAGTCATGCGTTACATCACCTCGAATTCTCATCTTGCTTCGTTCGATCAAAGGCACGTTTATTTCTCCTCTGTCCAGGTCAATATCGTAGATATATGTCCCCGGCTCCAGCTGCTGTGTGTCCTTGTTCTCTATCGTGATCACAATCGTCATGCTGCTGTCCAGCACCTCTTCCTTTGTGATCAGCGCCTCGCCGTCCAGGCTTTCTCGCACCATCATTCGCACCCTGTCGCCGACAGCTGCTCCGCCCTCAAACGTCATCCGCATTGTTTTCGTCTTCCCGCGGTAAATGTCCAGGTTTAATGTGTTTGCCATTGTCACCCTCTCTTTTCTTCCAGAATCTTCCGCACCTCGGCCCGGAAGTCGTCCATGCTGTACCCGAATTTCTTCCACCAGTGCGTTGGATCCGAATGAGCTGACGCGATATGCAGCTTGTATCCCTCCGCATGGGAGCAGATGCTCTCCACCGGCAGGTCGTATTCCTCGCACAGCATCGCGCAGAATTCCGCCGCTTCCCGGTAGGTCGCCTCCATGTATGCACGGTCTGTCTTCGCGTCCTCGCAGATTTCAAAGGCAATATGCGTCAGGTTCCCGCTCTGCTTTTTGTATGCAGCTGTCGCATACCCGCAGTGCCATGCGCAGATGTCAAAAGGCAGCACCTGGTAGGTCGCCACGGTCCCGTCCGCCATCTTCCCGATAAACGCATGCACCGCTTTGGTTGCCGTCCTCTTGTTCCAGTGCTTGGAATATGGTTTCCCCAGCAGTCCGTCATCCGGTGCCACATATCGCCGCAGCCACGGATTATTCGCTCCCGTGCTGTGCACCATGATTCCCTGCAACTTCAGCTCGTCCGCCTTCCGGAAGGCCGGGTTCTCTGTCGCTATCATCTTGTGAAAGTTCATACGCCCACCTCCACCAGTTCTCCGTTCTCCATCACATACGCCGCCTCTATCCCGTCCGCCTCTGTCTCGATCAGTTCATTGCCCAGCATCACGCGAAATACGGCTCCGCCTTTATCCACAACACATGTCCATCTTTGGGTTGAGTCCTTTTCGCCTTCTCCTCCGGCTGCATACGTTGTTTTCACCTTGAACGTCATGCTCGCCGCCGGTTCCCCTTCTGCCAGTTCTGCTTTGTCGATGGTCAGCGTTCCAATGTCGTATGTGTAATTTCCCGTTTTTGTTGTCGTCAGCGCCAGTGTTTTTGCCAGTCTCTGACTTCCAATCACCACGGTGAATGTTTTGTTCTTGTTTCCCGATGTGTTTGAAACGTGATGCACAATGAACACATCGTATTCCATTCTCCCGCCGGCTCTTCTGTGCCTGTACTTGATGTCTATCGTTTCATACGTCACAACATTTCCGTTTGTTCTGACGTTCTGCTGAATAACTATTCCTGTTTTAACGGTTTCTTCGATCCACTCCGCCATATCAGGCCTCCGTTTTCAGCCATATGTCTCCGTCCTGCATCCCGCTCGGCTGCGTTTCGCTCACGAAGATCCTCCGCACCTGGTTTGCTTCCAGCCCCACGGCCTCATAGTTCAGTGCCGCCAGCTTGTCCTGTGTCACGCTGTTCTGTGCGATCTTCTCCCCGGTCACCGCTCCGTCTGCCAGCTTCTCTCCGGTAACTGCTCTTGCTGCCAGCTTTGTGGTTGTCACCGCCCCGGTTCCCAGCTTTGTGGTCGTCACCGCGCTCGTTGCGATCTTCTCCGCCGTAACAGCCGCCGCAGCCAGTTTTATGGATGTTATAGCCGCGTCCAGGATGGCCAGCGTATTCACGCTTCCGGCAGCGTATTTCCCGCTGGTAATGCTTCCATCCTCCAGCTTGGCTCCCGGTACCCCTGCCAGCTTTTCCGCCGTCACAGCGCCCGTAGCGATCTTCACCGCGGTTACCGCGCCGTCCGCCAGCTTCTGCTCTGTAATGGCTCCGTCCGCAACAGCGCCCTGGCTCATGTCTCGCATGGCCTGTGCCAGTGCCTCCAGCGCGTCCTGCACGTTTCCGGCAGTCAGCCCCGTCACCTCGTCAATGCCGATCTGTCCGGCAGCCTCCGCCGCCCGCAGCATATCGATCAGCGCATTGAATCGCGGCCGCAGCACCTCCTCCGCCAGCCGGTCAAACACCTTCTTGTTCTCGTCCGGTGTCCCGCCCAGGCGGTTCTCCTCCGCTTGTACGCCATAGGCCGCGATATCCGCCTTGGATATCTTCAGGTCCTTGAATTCCATTCCCATTCTCCTCTCATCGTTTAGAAAAGCCGCCGGCCACATAGTGCTTCGTGATTTGGAATATGCCGAATCCCTCGCCCGGTGCGTTGCTCCGGCAGATGATCTGCAGCCTCTTGTAGTTGCGCACCTTCCGATTCAGGAAGATCTCCTGCGCTTCGTCCTTGTTGCCGAAGTCCACGCGCTCAAAGTCGATGTCGTTAAAGTCCAGCATGTCCAGCAGCTTCGTGTTTGCCCATTTCTCGCCGCCGCCTGTTCTGTCCGTTCGGTAATATACAGTCGCCCCGCCTCTCGCATACGGCTTAATGGTCACGCAGCAGCCTTTCTTTATCATCGTTTTCTGTATTGCCGGCGTTCCGTCATCATCGTATCGTGTGGCCCATACCGCATCGATTCCGTCTTCCTCATCGTAATAGACTGCCGGGCCGTCCTGGTCCGTCCGGAATTTGCACACCCTGCCGTCCGCCGTGCCGAACCACAGCTCGTCTTTTTCTCCGGTGGAATCCACCAGCCAGCATATCGCCGGCACGTTTTCCCAATAGAAGCATTCGTACCGGTAGTCGTAGCTTATGGATGTTCTGTAGTCCTTCTGCTGCCGTCCGTCCATTCCGTACACATGCCCGTTTGGCAGTGCCAGCAGGTACCGCCCGTCAAACACCACAGCCTCCGCCTCGCTCAGTCGTTCCTCTCCCATCAGCTTCGGTGCCACGCGGTCGCCGCGGCTTGCTGTCAGCTTGGCGCTGGTGTAGCTGTTGGTCGTCAGCGCAGTAATGCCGGTTCTCGCCAGGAATAACGGGTCGTTGTTCAGGTTGGCGAAGCTTCCCCGCGCCATGGCTCCCACGCCTGTGATCGCCTGTGTCAGCGTGAATACAGCCTCTCCATCGTCATTCAGCTGCCCGTACCTTAAGAAGATCGTTGCGTCCTGCCCGTTGTCCTCCTTCACCACGCCCAAGTAGCTTCCCATGTACAGATAGCCCATGATCGCCGTGTCCTCGGGGCCTACAACAGTGTAGGAAAGGTCCGGGAAATATGTTGGATCCTCCAGTCCGCTGGTCCAGTCCACGTTCCGCATGTCCCGGTTCCCGCTGATCACGATGCGGTCATTGTTCCCTACGCCGTGCTTTGTGATAATGCTGCACTTGTCGATGCGGTCCGTGTATCCTTCCACCGTGTGAGAGAATCGGATCACCACATTGTCCGCCATGCCCGCCAGCGGCTTTGCCGGTGCCGTTGTGAAGGAAACTGTCCCTGCCGCATAGTTCACGTTCGCCGGTGTCGTTTCCGTGCCCTCGATCCACGCCGTCACGGTCGTTCCCGTGTCGATCGGTGAATCCAGCCGGAAGGTCTTTGTGGTTCCGTCTCCCGGGAAGCTGTTCTTACGCCACGGTGTCAGCATATTCACGTCTTCATAGCTCATGCCGCTGCCGTTGGCCGGATTCATGGAAATGGTCGTCAGTGGTATATAGCAGTCATCCCGCTCGGATACGCGGATCATCCTCTCGCCGTTCCAGCTGTAATAGCCCGCGCCGGTGGCGATCCACATCTCGCCCTTCATGTACGCGCCCTGGCTCCGCTTCAGCTCCGGCAGATCGCTCCGCAGCAGCTCCGGCTCCCCGCCCGGCTTCCACTGGTAGAAGTTCGCCCCGCTGTGGATCCCGAAGATCGTTCCGCTTTCCTTCTCCAGCAGATACAGCCCGTTTATCCTCTCGCCCAGATTCAGCAGCGATCGCCAGCCCTTTCTCTTTTGCGGGTGTCCGCCCGCATCGGAAACCATGTTGGTGCACAGTGGGCTGCGGCTGTAGTCAACCAGTGAAGGATCTGTCGAGAAGTCTGCCCCGCGGAATTCTGCGTATACTCGCCGGCTGATCGCCGCTCCCGCTCGTCTTGCCATTCATCTCACCCCCTCCAGAATCCCTGTCGGAAGCCGATTGGCTCCGCCTGCTTCAGCTCCGCCGCCATCTGCTGGTAGATGTTCCAGTATGGAGTCCAGTCCGTCACGATGTCCGGCAGAAGGTTCTGTGCACAGATGAAATACGGCAGCGCCTGGGCTGCGTCCTCATCGATCTCCAGCTCATACTCATCCTCGGTCTCCGGCTCCAGCTTCTCCGGCAGCGCCGCATACTCCACGGTGATGTCCTCGCTCCGTTCCCGCTCCGGGATGTAGATCTTCTTTCCGCGCCACGGATACCCGGCATAGGATTTCCCGTCACGCCATACCTTCCGCAGCTTCAGAAAGTCCTCCGGCATGCTGTAGAGCGTCTTTCCCTCCTGCCGGCGGATCCTGTACTCTCGAATGATCGGCTTAATGGATGACAGAGCCTTCTGCCCTGCGTCCATGAAACGGATCATTTTCAGCTCAATATCTTCATCGTGTTCGATCTCGCCGCCGGCGCTGTGTTCGTCCAGCAGCATGTAAACACGTTCTTTGCATTCTCCAACAGTCATAGTTTTTCCCTTCTAAGCAAAACAGAGCGAGGTGTTTGCCCCGCCCTGTTCAGTTTGATTTAGTTGTTCAGGAGTTTTCCCCAGGTGCCGCTCCCGGCGATTCCGTCCGGATCCATTCCGTTCGCCGCCTGGAAGGTCATCACTGCCTGCTCCGTCTGCGCTTCATAATCGCCGGTGATCTGGCATTTAGCGCCTCTCTCGTTCAGACATGCCTGCAGCATTCGCACTGCCAGTCCGGTGGCTCCTCTTCGCAGCACAGGCACCTTCACCTCGCAGGCATCCTGCGTTCCCTCGTCCTGTGTCTTCAGGCTCCTGCCCGGATAGATGATGCTGCCGTCCGCAATGTTGTTGAGCCGCTTCAGCTTTTCAATGCCTCCCAGGATATCCGTCTTGCCATACACCTTCTCGGCGATGGCCCACAGGCTGTCACCCGGCTGCACCGTGTATCTGTCAGGCGTTCCGCTTTCCTTCTCTGCATATCGGAGCACCACGTCCCAGCCGCCGGAGTACAGGTAGTAACTGCGCTTTGCGATCTCGCGGCCGTTCTGGTCTCCGGACGCTCCGCCCACTGTCATCCCGTACTCGTTGATGCTGGCCTGAACGATCATTCCGCCGCCGCAGCAGATCGCCGTGTGGCTTGCCACGTTCAGCAGAACATCGCCTCTCTGCAGTCCCGCTCCGGTGTTCAGATTTACCTTCCCGGTCACGTCCTCGAAGCCCTTCACGATCATGTCCTGATACATGTTCCCGGTGTAGGTGCACTGCAGAGCCACGCCGGCTGCTCTGTATGCAGATATCACCAGGCTGGAGCAGTCATAATCCGGGCCCCATCGGTTGTGCTGGTCATAGCCGTGGCTGTCATCCGCGGCGATCTGTTCGGCCCATGCGGCCGCAGCATCCGCAATCATTCTTCCACTTCCGGCAGTCCGCCGATGCTGGTCAGCAGGCTCAGGATGGCAGCCACTGCCGCCACGCTTCCCACCTGGAGCCAGTTGATCTCACTCACAGCCGCGCCCACGCCGATGGCCGCCGCAGCGCTCTGTGCAAAGGTACGCACGGCGCGGATCAGCGCCGCCTTCCACCATTTCTTAGTCATCATTCTTCCTTTCCAGCACGGTGATGCGCAGCTCATGGTCTTTCAGCTGCTCTCCGTGCTCGTCCAGCTTTTCATAAATACGGTCGTGGCTCTGCTGGTTCCGGTCATTGAATTCTTTCAATGAATCGGCCAGGCCCTGCGTCTTGATGCTCAGCTCCGTCACCTTCCCGGTCAGATTGATTACCGGCTTGGTAACGGGGAATATCAGTCCGATGATCACCACGATCACTTCAATGATCCGCCATTCTGTCATAACAGCGCCCTCCTATAGGCTCATCCTCCCCCGGTGTCCCGGAGGAGGATTTTGTCTTTCGGTTTCTGTTATGGATCAGGTGCCGCTGCCGTTGGAGAAGATGATCTGGCGGGCATCGCCCCAGCCCACGCCGAAGTCGGCATAGCTGACAAACTGGGTGATCAGAGGATTGTCCAGAACATCATGCATGACGGTGGGCTTGGTGTTGTAAACGATGTTTACCAGCTCCTTCATCAGTCGGCGATCGCAGACGGCCCACTGGTTGGCGGTGAAGCCATCGTTGCCGCCGCCGATAACGATGTACTGCATGTCGCTGCAGGGATTGACGTTCTCGGCCTGGTTGGGAGTCAGCTTGGCGTTCTCGCCGCAGATCTTCTTGGCCTCTGCCTCCAGCTCGGGAGAAACAAGCAGGGTGTCCATCTCGCACAGGAACGGCATGCCGTCCGGAGTGACAAAACGGTTGGCCTGAGCCTGGGCTGCAGTGATGGCAGCCACGCTCAGCTGGTTGGTGATCAGGTTGGAGAAGGTGTCGCCGCCGCTCTTGGCATTGTGGGTACGGCTGCTCTGAGTGGCGCTGTCGGAGGCCACGGGATGAGCAGCGTTTGCCCAGGAAACACCGTCACCGCCGTGTACGCTGGCGGTAAAGGCGCTGCCGAACATGCGCAGGCACATCAGGTATACCTTCATGGCCATGCCGTCACCCAGGCGGGTGCCAACGCGGCGAGTCTCGCCCATCTTGTCGATCTTGGCTTCCTTGTAGCCGATGCGGGCCGCAAGGTCATACTCCACAGGAGTGATGGTGGTCTTGAAGGCACGCAGCAGGCTGCCGTAGTTCAGGCTTTCGCCGTCATAAGCCTGGGGCTCGCCGTAGCCGCCGGCACCGGTGAGCTCGTAGCTGACGCTGTTGGTGTTGATCTCGCCGATGATCGGAGAGAGCTTGTTCAGACGGTTGGCATAGGCCACGTCAAAAGCCTTGCCAATGTAGGGATAAAGGTCGGTTTTCCAGTCGTTGTTAATAACGCCAATGTAAGCCATGTTTTACTTCCTTTCTTTTGTCATCGGCCGGAGCGTTGCATGTACTCCTTGGCCGACATCTTCAGGTGCGGGTTCTGCCGGTTCCACATATCCAGGCTTGCCTGCTGTTCGGCGCTCAGCGCTTCATTCCCGCTGCCGCCTCCGGCTCCCGTAGCCCTTTTCTGTTTGCTTTCTTTTTTCTGCTCGGCCGCTTTCGCAGCCTTCCCGGTCAGCCGGGTGTAGGATTCATAGAGGTCTGCCAGTGGCTTCTGTCCGATTCTGCCATCGCAAAACTCCATGAAGTCATCGTCCTCCAGCAGCTTGTTTACATCCACCTCCGGGTACGCCTCCTGCAGCTCCGCAATGTCCTGTGCGGCTCTGTTGTTCACGGTGCTTTCCCTGGCTTCTGCTTCTCTTCGCTGGCGTGAAATGTATTCCCGGTTGGCCTGCTCCTCTTCGATCTCCGCAAGAGGTCGCCCGGTCTTCTTTGCCAGCTCTTCGTTTTTCTGCCGCTTGAAGGCTTTGCCGTACTCGCTCAGGTCTTCCAGTGTCCGGATCTCTCGGTTGTCAATCGGGTTGCGCATACCCAGTGCCGTGATGATCTCCAGCTCCTCCCGCGCTCGGCGTTCGTAGCCTGCCTGGTCTCCCTTTCTGCGTGCGGCCTGGAAACGCCGGTTCTCTTCGTGGCTCTGACGGGTCGCGGCTTCCGTCTGTTCGCTGTCGGCCTGAGTTCCTTCTGTTTCCTGCGGGTCTACGGCTCCCGCTGCAGTCTCCTCTTCCTGCATTTCGATTTCGTCTTCCATTGACAGGTGTCCTTTCTGCCGCTGTACTGCCGCGGCCGCGAATATGGCCACATGGGCCGGTGATAGGTATCGCTTTGGTTATATCCATCGTAAGCAAATCAACTCCCCCGTGCTCGGCAGCTTCTTTGTGGAAAACGCCAAAACGCTGAATCCCTGCAATATCAAGGCATTTTTTGCAATAAAAATGCAGGAATGCGGTTTTTATTCCGCTTCCCTGCAATTTTTCCGTCATTATTTTTTCTATCTTCGCAGCCTTCGTGTCTGCTTCCGCCGTATCTCTGTGATCAGCTTCTCACGCTTCGGCTCCGGAGTCTCCGCCGCCGCTGTCGATTGCTGGTGCCGTATGGCGTAGGTGATCGCACAGGCCATCACCATGTCATCGTGTTTCCCTGCCAGTGCTTCGGGCCGGTGATCTTCGTTGTAGCAGAATGTCAGCATTTCTCCCAGCAGCTCCTGATCACGGAACCAGTCCGGGTGCCCGCTGAAAACCTCCACCAGCTGAGCAATGGCCCTCGGTCTTGTCTGCCGATCGGTGCGGAAACCGTAGCTTTTCTTCACGCCGCCGGTATAGGTGTCCTCCCGTTCCCGGTTGTACTGCCTTGGATAGCCCATCTCCTGTAATTTCATCACCGGATAGGTGCTGTAGTTGGTTTCAATGCCCACCAGCGCCCCGTTGTAGTGCATCCCCAGTGCGAAGATCTGCTTCGCATACTCCGGCTCGCTGAGTTGGTGACGAAGTGTCGCCACCTGCTTTCCGTTCGTGTTGTCGATCACAATGGCTGTGAAGTAGTCGCTGCCCTCGCCGGCAGTATCTCCGCCCAGCACATACGGCACGCCTTCCTTCGGCTCCTCCCAGATCTGCACCGCACCCAGCGCATCCTCCACCCAGGCTCCGTCCTCAAAGCGTCCCCGTGCGATTGGCTCCGGTGCCAGCTCCCGCCGCCTTGTCAGCAGCTCGCTGTCAAATACGCCTGTTCCGCTGTGCAGGAAGGCCTCGTCCGGTGTTGCCGGGTATTCCTGGTGAAACATGTTGATGTCGCCGCCGCAGTTGTTCGCAATGCACCAGCGCCTCCACTGCAGCTGTTCCCCGCTCAGAGAGTAGGTCTCCATCAGCTCCCGCTCGTCCGGTGTCCACTCTGTCCCTGGCGGCACCGGCATGGAATAGTCCGGGTTTTCAAACCACGCGAAGAACACCGCCTCAAAGTCGTTCTCCCCCGCCACTGCCGCGTCCCAGCGCTCCTTGAAGTCATCAAAGCCGTGGGCCGTGCTCTCGATCACAACCATTGTCCCCGGCAGACTCGGCACCGCCTGCAGAATGCCTGCAATGGTGGCAGCCTTCCCGTCCGATCCTTCCGGCCAGAAGGCGTATTCCGAAAGATGCACATACTGCAGCGTGTACGATCGGCCGATGCCCTTGCCGCCGGCTGTAGCGCAGCGTATGCGGCTCCGCAGCCCCGGGTTCTCTTCTCTGTCCTTCTCTCGGCGTGACGGGTTTTCAAACAGTATCTCCTGCGCATTCGATCCGCGCATCATCGGCCGGGCCGGTGCCGGCAGCTCGTCATAAAACAGCTTGCTCATCCGGAACAGGTTTGTCGTGGATTCCTCCGTATGGGCTACGATCAGCGCCTGCACGTTTCGGTGCGTAGCGCACCCATGGAAGATCAGGCCCTCTGTCAGTGTGGAGAAGCCCAGCTGTCGTGCCTTCAGAATGATCAGCCTCACCGGTTTTCCCGCTTCCTGCTGCGCTTTTGCCACGGCATACAGCCGCTTCTGTGCCGCGTTCAGCTTGAACGGCACCACGTCACCGCTCTTTGTCCGGATTTTCAGGAAGCTCTCGATATACTCCTCCGCAATCCTTGGATTCATTTTCCACCTCCCGCTCTATTCTCCGCAGCATGACCATAGCCCACGCCTCGTCATGCACGCCCTTCGTCCTGGCGCTCAGCTTCATCAGCCGCCGCCATGCCTCGGCCCGCACCTCTTCCGCCGTCATAGCGTTCCCTCGCCCATCTTCTCCAGCCACTGTTCAAAGCTGGTCGTCCCGCTCTCCTGCTTTTCCTCGTCCATGCCCAGCAGGCTCCGCAGCTCATGGATCGCCCGCACGGCCCCTGTCGGATTCCAGCTCTCCGGCTCCAGGCTCTTGGTGATCACCGCGTGCAGCTGTGCCGTCATCCAGCTCTCATCGATTCCAAGCTGCCGGACATGCTCTTCCGCCAGCTTCTTCCGATATTCCTGAACGGCCGGATTGGCCAGCAGCTTGCTCGCCCTGGTGTCCGCGCTCTTCTGTGAGTATCCCGCTGCAATGGCAGCCTGCACCCGGTTTCCCGTCCGGAGAAACTCCTCCGTGAATTTCATCTGCTGCGGCGTTAATTTCCGCGCCACTTCCTCGCCCCCTTTATTGTTTCCGCGCACCCATGCGCAGGAAAAACTTGCCCTAAATTTCCCAGCTGTCGAAAAAGTCCCTCCGCATCTGATAGATCCGCCGCTCTGCCACAAAGGTCACAGTCGCCGTCACCTCCGGAGACTTTCCCCGGATCAGCACGTCATACAGCGCCCTGCCCTCCATGGGAGTCTTTGCTATCTCTCCCACCAGCTGGCGGATCTTCGTCCTGTCCCGTTCTGGCAGATACTTCCACGCGTCCAGGTTGGCGCGGATCAGTTTCTGCACGGCCACCGGCTGATGGCATTTGATCGCCGTGAATTTCAATTCCGCATCACCACCTTCGTGTATCTGACGTACACAGAAACCATCCCCGTTTCCAGATCCTGGAATTCGTTTCGTTCCTTCAGGCTCACGTTCTTTGGCACCTTCACCTTGGTGGAGAAGGAGCACGGCACCGGCTCGGTGAATATCGGCTTCTTCAGGCCCTTGCTGGAAGACCATCTCTTTTTCCCGTCCGGTTCTCCCGCATTGGTCACCATGTAGCGTGCGATCCCGGTGTAATCTCCGCGGCCGTCCATATGCCGCACGGTCACATCCTCTGCCGGCCACAGCTTTGCGATCGTCTCATACGCCATTCTGTCCATCACGATGTGGTGGTGCAGTCTCGCTCTTCCGGATCCATCGCTCTTTTCCCGGCTTGTTGTCACAACATACCGCAGGCTCTTCCCGGTCTGCTTTTTGAATTCCTTCCTTGCCTTCCGCAGGAATTTCTCGCGGTCTTCCTTGGCAGCCTCCAGCGATTCCGGCAGCATCTTCTCCGGATAGGACAGCGTGATCCACAGATCTCCCGTCCCCCAGTTGCAGTTCAGGATCCTTGCCAGCGCCTTCACGGCGTTGATCTCGTTCGCCTGCATCTGCCGCAGTGTGGTACGGCCCTTGACCTTCTTTCCTCTCCGGTGCTTCTGCCCGCAGTATCTCGCGGAAAGATCCATCATCACCTTCCGCACCTCTGTCGTCCGTCCTGATATGATCCTGTATTCCACCGGAATCCTCATTTCCTTTCCCCTCTTTGTAAAGATGGTCGAAACAATAAGCGTTTATGAGCCCCGTCATAAATACGCGCGCGCCCGCGGTATTTGTATATGGTTATGTGCGAAGCGTTCACGCTCCGCACCCGTGTCCCTTATATGTGCCCTGCCGGAATTGCACCGGAGCGCCGTCCCCTGGCGAGCTGCTTCTTATGGGCTGCAGCTTGTTGAAGGAGCCAATGCCCAAACGACAGAAAAAATGATCAAAAACCTGTCGCCGGCAGAGATGCCCGTGGCAGCGCACGCTCTGGCCATGCGCTCCCGCTGGAATCTCATATTTCTATGATTGTGCCAATGGCTGTCAGAATGCCGCGCCAGTACTCCGCCTCGCCTTCCATCGGCGGATCTGCCCATGCATCCGTCAGCAGCTGCCTAAGCAGCAGGATTTTCTCGCCGTCCTGCATCACGCCAGTATGTCGATCATCGGGCATTCCTTGCACCTCTCTTCATACATTGCTTCGGTTGCGTCATCCGGATCCTTGTAGTTCACTCGGTAGACCTCCGGCCACTTGCAGAATTTATCGCACATCGTTTCTGCTACTTCCTGCAGCACCTCCGGCAGATTCGGCTTGCTCCCGCAGTCCATGGTCTTCACCACCTCGCCGGTGTACGGTGATCTCATCTCTTTCATTCCCGCTCCAGTTCCCGGAAGCTCATCTGTTCCGTTCCAAGCACTCTGTAGCCTGCATCGTCCCGCTCCATTTCATAGATGCGCACGCCATAGTATTCTGCCGCCGCTCTCTCGATCCGGCAGCCGTTCGCGCTCTCCCAGCCCGGCAGGAAGAACACCGCCTCCGCAGCCGCCATTCGCTGGATAGATCTGCCCAGGCACCACAACGGCCCCTTCTCCATGTTGAATTCCAGCTTGTTCATGTCCTGCGGCATCGCCGTGTCCAGCTCCACCGCAATGCTCATCAGCGCATCATCGCGCCGGCGCTTGATCTCTTCCATCTCCAGCCCTCGCATCGGCTGGCTGATAAATACCTTCATCCGATTGCTACCCCCTGCTTTGCAATGCCTTCCACTGCCCACATCTTTGCTTCCTGCAGCTTTGTGATCGCCAGGCTCATCTCCCTGCAGCCAAGCATGCGCTCATCCAGCAGCTCCGCCAGCTTGCAGAATTCCTCCTGCACCTCGTTGATTGCCTCGATCTGTTCCGGCAGAAGATCCCTCGCCGGGAAGAATTTCTCTCTCATGTCCATTATTCAATCACCACCCTGCTATGCTCCAGTAATTTGATCAGATTGCCGGCCAGCGTTTCCGCCTCCCGCTTCAGTCTGTTTGTTTCCGCCAGCTTCATCTCAGTTACATCCAGCTTTTCCTGCAGATTCATGATCTCCATCTCCATTTCGTTCATTTCGCTTTCGTTAGTTTTATTTTCCATCTTACCTTCTCCTTCATTCCGCTCCATCCATTCTTGCTCCATCGAATTGTGCCGCTTCAACAGCTGAGTATACACACCAAGTAAAAGGCTCAGTTCATCCTCAGTCAGTGTGTAGGCATTCTGCCAACTTGGTGAAATAGCATAGCCAAAACCACCTTTATCTCTATTGTGCGGTACTATTACTGCATAGTCATTGCTTACGATCGGCTCAACCACTATTTCCTTGTTTGAAGTACCAGCATCAATTAATCCCATTATTTTTCTCCTTCTTACATTTTAAAACGGCAGCTCCCCGTCCACGCCCGTCAGATCCTCCCAGGCCACGGTCTTTGCCTCCGCCTCCGGAACGATCGCCGGCTCTCCCGGTGCCTTGCTGCCGCAGAAGCTGATCTTCTCGGCCATCACCTCATACATGGTGCGGTTGTTTCCATCCGCGTCCTTCCAGCGCCGGCTCTGCATGGATCCAACCACAAGGATCTGCTGGCCCTTCGTGAAGTACTTCTTCAGGAATTCACCCGTGCCTCTCCATGCCACAACGGTGAAAAAGTCGGTCTCCCGCTTTCCCTCCTTGCCGGCATGGTCACGCTCCACGGCGATCCGGCAGTTCGCCACGCTCACGCCCTGCGGCGTGCTTCGCAGCTCCGGATCCTCCACCAGGCGGCCCTGCATTACGCATACATTCGTCATTCGTTTTCCTCCTCAAATACACGACCCATATGTTTTTTCACCTATTTTCTCGCCGCACCGGCGGCAGCTCAGGCTCTCCCAGCCCTCCAGTGCGTCCATGGTTCCTGTCTCCACTGCGTCCGGGAACATCCTGTGTGATATCGGATCCATCACCGTGGCCCCGCAGCTCCAGCACTTCCCGTCCAGGTTCCCTCTGGCTGTCCGGAGGTGATACCGTGTCCCGATCGTCCAGTCCATCATTCCCTCCGTTTCTTCATGGCCATCGTCAGCCGCGCCATGGTTATGCTGCACTTCGTCAGCTCTGCATCCTCAAACCGCATTCCCAGCTTCGCCATCACGCCGTGCTCCGCCATGGAGATCAGCGCCAGGTTCTCCGGCTCGCAGTTGTACCGGTTCCCGTCCAGGAATATCACCAGGTGCCCCTTCGGGATCGGCCCGTATTTTTGCTCCCACACGACATGATGCAGAAAACGCCACCGGTTCGGCTCCGCCACCTTGATGCGCAGATACCCTGTCACCTTGTCGGAGATCGTCCCCACCGGCACGGTATTGTGCGGCCGGTGCCCCTTCCGGAAGACCGTCTCCGCCGATCGCCCGGTCAGCTCATGCGGTTTCCCCTTGCTCCACGGCTCCTGTCCCTTCTTGAACCTTGTGTCGCACCCGCTGGTGATCCCGTG
This sequence comes from uncultured Clostridia bacterium, assembly GCA_937894515.1. Taxonomy (GTDB): domain Bacteria; phylum Bacillota; class Clostridia; order Oscillospirales; family Oscillospiraceae; genus Vescimonas. Next base: position 24,166 of record CALCRH010000114.1, read on the forward strand.
GTTTTTCTTAAAGGCCCGCAGCTGCCCCAGCGTCATGATCTCGCCGAATTCCTCCGCCGCATGGAGACGCCCCTTCGCGACCAGCGAGATGACGCGGCAGGTC
>CALCRH010000115.1 GCA_937894515.1 uncultured Clostridia bacterium
TGATGAAGGTGCCCAAGATGCGGGCTGAGTTCCTGACCCGGATGGGCAATATCCTCAAAAACACCTTTACCGAGGAAAAGCTCAACTCGGCCTTTGACAGGTGGCACGATGAAATGGCTCCCATCATGTCGCTCCACAGCACCCGCTGGACCTCGATGTCCATGGAACGCTGGGAGCAGAACATTCAAACCAAGCGTGCCTGCGCTCTCGACCTCCGCGCCCTGGTGATCGATGTGATGAAAAAATACTTCAACTTGACTGAACAGGAAGAAGAACTGTATTTCCGGTGATACGCGGAATCCCATTCCGGCAATTTATACAACAGAAGGTTTGTCCAATCAATGTGATACCCCTCACGGGTTCCGTGAGGGGTATCATTGGGTATAACGCAGGATCATTGCTTCGTTAAAAGGATCACATTTTCAAATCCGTTGATATTGTCTAAACTGAATGGGAATTTTTCACTGATGATCGGAAGCTTGAAAGTGATTGACTTTAGCCATTGTCCGTTTTCCTGTCGTTGAGGGTGAACTTGAATTTCACTGATCAATTCTGCCATTAGTTCATGACGCTCGACATCATTCATTACTGCATACAATTCATCAAAACGAAGGAGAATTTGAATGATGTTTTCATGTGTGATTCGATCGGCTTCAATGGCTAGCTTCTTGTTCCGAGCTTCAATTAACAGACTTTCTGCATCATCGATTTTATCATACATTTTATTTAGTCGTTCATCGAGATCATATTTTCGTGCCTTATAATGCCGGTCATCAGGATCGAGAAGATCAATTTCTTCCATGAGTTTTTCTTTTGTTGCATATTGTTGACGTAACTGTTTCTCATAGTGGGAAATTTCTTCTGCTAGGGCTGAAGTATCCGTTTGAATATTGATTTTCTCAGCCATAAGTTTTGCGAAATCGGGTCGTTTGACGAGGCTGGTAATGATATCAATGATTGCCTGATTGATAAGGGGAAGGGGAATCTGTGTTTTGTATGTGCATTTGTAGCCTCTGTCCATACGACGATGCTTACAGCCATAATAGAAAAATTCTTTATATGGCGTACCATCCTTACGTTTCTTTAAGCTTTTGCTGACATACATACCGGCACCGCATTCAGGGCATTTGATAAGCCCGGTCAACAGATACGCATGTTCATTGTCTTTTCGGTCATAACGCTTGTAGTGATCGCATTGAAAGCGTAATCTGGCTTGTGCTGCTTCCCATTGTTCAACAGAAACAATAGGTTCATGGAGACCATCTGTGAGTAAATAGTCATCAGCCCATACAATGTGATAATCGTTTCGTGTTCCATGGACTTTTTCAGTTTTTCGGCGTCCGAAAGCAATTTTTCCACAATATACAGGATTTTTTAATATGTTTCGGATATAAGTGGCACCAAAAAGCTCGCCCTTAACGTTTTTGTGAGATAATTTGGATATATCATGTCGTTCAAGATACTGAGCAATCAGACGACCGCCCATTTCTTTATTCACGTACAAATCAAAGATAAGTCTCACTGCTTTGGCTTCTTCTTCGTTAATCAGAAGTTCTCCGTTGACGAGATCATAGCCATATGGAGCAAAGCCGCTGTTCCAGCGACCTTCACGGGCTTTCTGAATACGACCTTCCATTGTCTGGATTCGGATGTTTTCGCGTTCAATTTCGGCGACAGCAGACAAAACAGAAATCATGAGTTTTCCAGCATCTTTGGAAGAATCGATACCATCATCCACACAAACCAGATTCACTCCGAAGTCCTGCATAGTTTGTAATGTTGACAGGACATCAGCAGCATTGCGTGCGAAACGGGAAAGCTTGAATACAAGGACAAAAGAAACATCGTCTTTTCCGCATTTGATATCTTCCATCATACGCGTGAATTCAGTGCGGCCCTCTATTGATTTTCCTGATTTTCCAGCATCCTGATACTCGCCAACGATTTCATAATTGTTAAAGTCGGCGTAGGCTTTCATACGTGCTTTCTGGGCATCGAGGGAATAGCCATCAATCTGTAATGCGGTAGAAACGCGGGAGTAAGTGTATACCTTAACTTTGTCCTTCACAGTGATGCCTCCCAAATAGTCGAAGTGAATCTGATTTGTAGTTTAGACAAAAATCCGCAGTAATTGTATCATGCTGCAGGTTTTTTGACAAGCGAGTTATCTTCATCGAGTTCATCTGATGATTGTGCTGAACCAGACTGCTCGGATTCATTATCTATCAGACAATCTGCGTATTTTTCAATGAGGTTTTGCAACATGTTTGCAAAATGGGTCCAAACATCGGGCACGGGCTCGGTATCTCCTTTCCTGAGTATAGTGAATTATCATTTTTTTACAGATTGTTGGATTTATATCCATGAGTAACACTCCTTTCAAAATCAACCAGTTATGCGTTTTTGACTTACACAACAAGTTCATTACGCGTGACCTCTCTTTTCTTTTTATCGTCAATAAAGGCATGCTTAACGATTTCCATATGATGCGTTTTGTCTTTCATTCTTTTCAAGTCAAAAGAAAGTACAAACTGTTTCTGTGACATATACTTTAAGACTTCCTTGAGATCTTTTTCTTTCAATACCTTTCCGTCAGATTCATAGTCCTGGATCTTGCGGATAGCTGCTTCATACAAGGTCAGTTCTGCACGATTGGCTTCGTAAAATGCTTCCTTCTTTTTGTCAGGCGTTTTCATATATTGCGCGTACAGTCCCTTATACTTTTTGCGTTGCTCCACAGCTTTCAGCAATTCTTCGGCATAACCCATGATCTGTTCCGTTTCGATCAGGTCATGGCGCAAACGATAGAATTCTGTGTTGATCTTCTTGCTGGCTTCCAGAAAAGAAGCGGCATCATGGATATCATATTCATCCATGATACTCATCATTCCGGTTGCGTCTTTCAGGCGGGTAACGGATTTCTTTTTGCTGTTGGAATCATTGAGGACACTTAAACACAGCCTGCTCTGAAAACCGTGGTCAACAGCAGTCAAACCATTTTCCTGTATGACTTGCTCACGCTTGGCTTCGTATCTTGCCCATGCAGTCATTTTTGCAAGACGGGCTTCGATTTGATCTGCCTGCTTGTTCCATTCGCGGATCTCCCTGTTCTGATCGCCGACGGTTGTACGAATGCCTTTTCTTTCCATTGCACGAACAGTGGGACCTTCGTGAATGGTAGGAATACGATTGATACCCTGCTCGGCATATGTCCGGGGATCAACAAGCATGTCTCCATAACCGGCAGCTTTCATTGCTTCATTAATGGCATCTGCCGCGGCAACTCTCCATTTCTTTCCGTTACCGCGGTCATCCCAGTCGCAAAAGGTTTCTTTGTGTGTTTTCCAGCGACCTTTCTGATTACCGGGAATCCGATTGCCGTCCTCGTCCAGATCATAGACGAGCCGGCTTTTCTGTCCCCATGTACCGTCATCATTCAGCGGACGCATGGTCAGCAATATGTGGACATGCGGATTACCTGTTTTCTTGTCATGGATGGAGAAGTCAGCACACATGCCTTTGCTGACGAAGTTTTCCTGAACGTATTTTCTGACGAGTTCAATATGCTGATCATGGGTCAGTTCATTAGGGAGCCCAATGTCGATCTCACGCGCCAGTTGAGCGTTGCGGTCTGTCTCAGCCCATTCCACACTGTTCCATAAAGTGCTTCGGTCCATGTATTCATCCGGAGCGTTTTCCGGCAGCATGATTTCGGAATGAACGACATACCCTTTGCGCGTATAGTCATGGGTTACTCCGTCCCATGAATTGACGAGTTGGGTCCCGCTCCTGTAAGCCGCTGCCGCGACTGCGGAGCGACCTGCGTTTCTTCGTATGATCTTTATCCGCGTATGCAGAAAATCCAACTGATCATCTCCTTTCCCGGTTCATGAGAACCGTATCGTAATCTGGGGTATGGGGCTTGCCCCATCGCGGACGAAGTCCGCAACAAGCCTCGCAGAGCGCACAACATACGTTGCCGCAGGCAATGTATGTATCTGTGCGCCCTTCGGGTTCATATGGTGGTTCCGGACACTTCTCACGAGCATTTTTTGAGGGACAGGGCATACATGAAGTCTGTGAACTGGCTTTCATCCATGTCGATGGTTTCCGGGAAGAAATGTTCCATAATGGAGCCATGCACACACAGACGGTGATTCCGCGCCTTGCGTTTTCTCTCGTTCTCGCGGTTTTCGGCAATAATCTGCCGATGCCGTTCCTGGACGGTCTTCAGTTCTTCTTCATCGACCGGTTTGTTCGGCATCAGCTTCGAAATATCGATATTCATATCGCTCCTTTCCGATGCGGATCTGATGCGTTTTGCATCAGACCCGCATCTGTTATGCAATGGGTATGCGTGTTTTTGCATCGTTCTGATGAGGAATGATGCAGTTTGCTTCAGATAACCGTATCAGCTACCGGCAAATCCAAAGTCAATATGGCTGCTTTGGAAATCCGTCTTTGGTTGAGTGTCACAAGCCGTATCGTCTGACTGGGATCTCATAACGGTATGAGTCTCTTCTTTGGTCATGACCGGAACATTTGCGGGCAGAGCAGACATATTGCCGGCAATATAACCGGAGATAAATGAAGGAAGGACGGTTTTCAGTTCATCGAGCACATCATTGGCAAACTTGCGGGTCATGATGCGTTGGCTTTCGTTCTGCATATCATCCGGTTCATAGGATCTCAAAGCATAGATGACAGCTTTTCCGTAAGGCAGCTTATTCACTTTATGGATCCGCTGCAGTTTTTCCCAAATGATGGAATCCGATTTGCTGTCCAGATCCAGCCTGACAGTGATTGCTTTCGTACTCATCTGATCGCCTGCTTCCGGTGCCACAGTAATCCTTGAGCCAGGTACTCGAAGCCTTTGGCGTTGATGCAGATATCATCCAAAACCGTGATGCGGTTCTTGTCATAGTCAGAAAAGTTTTTGATCAGCAATCCACCGCCGCCGATGACAAACAGTTTCATCATCTTTTGATCAAAGCCGTGGTTCCGCAGTTTGTTGAATATGGTCGCAACATAGTTTTCTGCTACTTCAATGATCGGATGCAGATACTCATCGTCGATGTCTGCTTCTTTGGTCAGAAGGATTTTCTGAATGATCTGTTCATCCGCATTGATACCGAAGGAATTCATCAATACCTTCTGAGCTTCGCCAACACACTGCTTTACGCCCAATTCATCCGTGTAGCATCTGTTTTCATCAGGCTTTCCATCTACAAGGAACAGCGTGTTCATGGTTCCGTTTCCGATATCAGCAAGAACAACAGTTCCTTTGAAACGATCCATATCGTTGTCGAGCATGGGAGTCAGCGCGGAATAGCCTTGCGGGAAAATGAAGCAATCGACAAAATGGATCTGATAGTCCTTATTGTTGTAGTTGAATTCCACATCAGGATTTCTCATCAGATATTTCCGATAGCCTTCACGCTGGCGACTGGTCCAGCTCAACGGAAGACCTTCGGCCAGAAGCACATCCGCTTTGGTGACATTGCGAGTTGCCAGTTCGCTGGCAACTGCTGCCAGAGTCAACAGATAGAAGTCTTCATCTTCCGTCTTGTCAGGAAGATAATCTTTGTGACATTCGCCGATCTTGTACCACTTGTTCTGATACTTCAGAATGTTGCCGTCAAAGAGGGGCTCGCTGTCACTGGATTTCAGACCGGTCTGGAATACGGTGTTTGCCGTTTTGATGTTCCCGTACCCGGTATCGACGCCGATGATACAGGTAGTGTTGTCAATTCGCATGGTTAACCTCTTTCTGCCCTCGTACCTCCGGGGCGGGATGTAATAGGAGTTTTTCACCATTCCCTGAAGGGTTCAATCCGTTTCCCTCTGCGGATCCCCTTGCTTCATGGATCATTGCCGACATTTATATCCCGGTCACCTGTATCCGTACCCGGTTAGAAACCTTGCTTGGCTCACAACCGGTCCTCAGTGAGGCGCTCTCTTCCGAAATAAGGTGCTACGCTGGAGAAATTGATCTCCGTGGGAAGGTGGAAGGTCGTCGCGGTATCTTTCGGACACGCAGGCTCCGGATTCAGTTGTCACTGTCACCGGGCGTGACATTTCTGCCACAATCCAAGTGTATCAAGCCTGCATCAAGAGCATCGTTTTCTGTAACAGACTTGCACCAAGCAACTGTTTTGAGGTCTTTTCAGCTTGTTCGCGTTGCAAATCTGCAACGCGTTTGCTACAATTTTGCGTAAGGACGGGAGGTGTGGCAGATGAAAGGGACAAAGAAAAAAGACCGGGAAGCAAATCTTCACCAGTCCGAATTTGAGGAATACGATATAGATTCTTTAGCCACCCGGGTCAAAGAGTTACGCGAAAGCAAGAATTGGAATCAGGCACAGTTGGCTGAAAAAGCAGGAGTGACCCGGTCACAGGTGACCCGTCTGGAAAGTGGAGAAACCCGGAACATCAATCTGTCCTTCCTGATCGCGTTAGCAAAAGCTTTTGGCGTCAGTACAGATTATCTTCTGTGCCTGACACGGCATTCACGCGCGCAATATGCCAGTGTGGAAAAATTGGGCCTTTCCGAAATCGCCGCAAAACGACTGGCGACCGGAAAGATCGATCACGATGTATTGAACCGTCTGCTTGAACATAAAGAATTCCCGGCTCTGTGCGATACGATCCGTGAATACTTTGATGACACCTATACTGAAGGCTATATGTCCAGAAATGCGATCCTCGATTATGGAATCAATTCCCTGAAACAGTATTCTAAAGATCACGGTGTTGATACCAGTGCTGACATGCAGGCGTTGAATCGTGAAAAGATCGGTGCCGATGAGATCAATACCGACAGAATCACAACCAGTTTCAAAAGGATCCTGCTTGACATTCGCAAAGGGATCCGCGAAAAGAAGCCTACCTCAAAGAATGCAACAGTTGAAGCGTTGGAGATCATTCAAGCGAATATTCCGAACCAACCTGGTAAAGAAATCACGCCTGATGATATGACTGAGGGTATTATGAAGTTCGTTGATCAACGAATTCCTATGGCTCCGTGGTTCAGAAGAGTTACTGAACGTTTTATACGTTTAGTTGTGCGAGTAAATTCCGGAAAGAGCAAGTACAAGCAACAGACCTTTGAAGCGTATCAGGAATTGGATGCTGAACTTGATGAGGCTGAGAAACAGGATTGAGTTATTGAAATTGCGCTTTATCAGATGAGAGACAAAAGGAACATTTATGAGATTGCCGCCTGCTTGGGCGGCATTTTATATTAAGAGAACTGCTATTTTGTGATGGGAAAACATGGTACATAGTTTTTCTTGACAATACTCATGACTAATGATATCATACAGTCGAAAACTATGTACAAAGTGTTATTGATAAGGAGTGATGCTTTTGAAATTGGTTATCACATCACGGGAAGGTAATACGACTGAAACCACTGTCTATGAAAATGATCAGGTTGTCCGGAAGACTATAAAGTTTGATAAGGCGAAATATGATAAGCAGTACGCAAAGGAAAACACGCAGCAGATCAAGTTTGTTCTGAATAAGAATCTCGACGCAGATATCATCGAATGGTTGGGAACCAAGCCAAACAAACAAGGCTATATCAAGGATCTCATCCGCAGGGATATGGAACAAAACAGGAATGAGTGATATCGGAATACTATTGCTGCGGAAGCATTATCAACTGTCACGACAGAACTGGAGGTGTAAACATGTCTGAACTGCCTAAGCATATCTATAACGAAAAGAACGGTTTACATTATACCCTTTACGGTGACTACTACTTCCCGGATCTTGGTTTATCAGAGTCTGACCAGGAACCGTTAGGACGCTGGGGGCTTATGTGTAAGCGGGATCTTGAGGAGAATCATCCGGGACGATTTAGTCGGATGCTACTGGGTGGAACGTTGATGGACTACCTTCACTCAATTGATGAACAGGCGGAAAGCATGTATGATACGCTGATGAAAGGGTATCAGAAAAGCTGGAACATCACAGAAGAACTGAAGGCGAAAGATCAAATGAAATGGGTACAGATGATGAATCTTGCCAGAGCCGAGGCAGAGAATATCATTGTACGAGAAATTATATATGGGTAAAAAATGCGCGGATACCAACGGTATCCGCGTATTATTATGCTATGAAACAAGAGAAAATACTTCGTTCCTGTATCGTTTAGCCAGTGGGATATAAATGCAGAATGCTTAACGCATAAAGTAACGCAAAGATGACATCAGTACAATATTTCTTTTGATGCCAATGCTTTACGGAAGATAAGAAACACTGCTAATGAAAATACTATGACCAACGATGCTTCAGCGAATTCAGCACCTGTATTTTTGTATGCCCAGTGAACAAAAACCAGTGAAAACGGATATAGTTCTGTTTTCGTTGGTAAATAGGCCAAAGGTTGCTCGATCATATTCCAGCATTCGGCAAAAGAAAGCGCCGCTGTAGCCAGCAGAATCGGCTTATTGGTGGGTAGTGCAATACTGAAATAACATCTGATTGTTCCAGCTCCGTCCAACTGAGCGGCATCAAACAACTCATTTGGGGTACCAAGCATACTTTGCCGTATACCAAGTACATAGAACGGAGATACTATTGAGGGCAGGATAATTGCCCATACGGTATCAAGCAACCGTAGCCTGCGTAACGCCAATACAGCGGGAACCATTGTAATCTGGAAAGGCAGAAAGCACAGAACCATGATCATATAGAAAAGCAGATTACGGCCCCGGAATTCGAATCTTGAAAGCCCGTAAGCCATTGCCGGAACAGTCAGCAACTGAAATGCCAGTATTGTAAATGTATAAAAAACTGAATTGATGTAATAGCGAATGATTTCGGCAGAGCCGTCGAATATTGACTGATATTGTTCAATTGAAAGAGAACGCGGGAAAAGCGCAATATCCATAAACTCATTTCCGTAGCGTCCTCTCGATCCCAGGATTCTGCGTATCTCATCTGTTGAGGAAAAAGAATACAGAAGCGTGATGAATACAGGAAACAGAACCAGTACTACTATGACCGCAAATAGCAATGCAGTCAGGTAACGTCGCTTTTTCATATCATAAACCTTCCCTTTTCCTTCGAAAGCATCATTTTTCGGAAGCAGATTTGCGTGCAAGAAAAATGATGCCCCAGGCCACCGCAATGATTACAGTAAAGCTGAAAGCGGCTGATGTAGCCATCTGATAATCCAATCGTGAGAGTCTGTTGTTGATATAATGCTGTAAAGTGTAAACTGCTTCATCCGGGTAGGCACCGGATATACTGTATATGTCGGCAAAGCTCCTGATCGCGTTGATCCATGCAAGAAGCAAGCACCACATAGCAACAGGTCGTATCTGTGGAAGAGTGATCCTGAAAGCTTTTGTCAGGATACCGGCTCCTTCCAGGGTGGCGTATTCATATAGTGAAGCAGGTATCGTCTGCAAGCCCGCCAGGA
>CALCRH010000116.1 GCA_937894515.1 uncultured Clostridia bacterium
ATTTGCTGGCTTTACCGGTGGAGATGTCACACAGCCTGAATGGGCAGACATCAAGACTGCTGTAGCACAGAAGCCATTTACCGGCTCAATCACTATTGAAGGTCAGACTTACAGCCCAGACCAGATTGGACTGTCAACAACATATATTGACGCTGTACTCAGCAATGTCAAGATTGTAGAGAGTGACACACTCACTCCACGATCAGACAATACATACACAGGCATCAAGGATGATTCCGCAAAGACACTCACCATCACAATCCCTAAAGCTGAAGGTAAGGTTAAGGATGTAAAGATTGGCTCAACCTCAATTGTAGGTACTGATGGCAATGCAGTCATCCCTGTAAAGTCTACATATACCGCAACTGACACTGACCCTATCAACGCTGTTGGTGTCAAGGCTGCTATTGATGCCATTGACGTCACAGATACTGCCGTTAGTGGCAAGTATGTATCAAAGGTTGACCAGACTGACGGTAAGATCACAGTGACCAGAGAGTCATTCCCTGAAGCATCAACTACAGTCAAGGGTATCATCAATACCACAGAGACATACAGTGCTACTGACACTACAAAGGCAATGACCGGTAAGGCAGCTGCTGACATGCTCGGTGGACTGGATGTCACTGAAGTTGGTCAGGCTGGCAAATATATCCAGAAGATGCAGATGATGTTCTGGAAGAGAGGGATCACCTTCCCCCAGTCCACCGACAATCATCTGATCGCGGCTGCCTATGAGGGCATCGTATTCAACCATGACGGCTCCGTGACATATTCCAAAGCGGACGGTTCTCTTTATACCGGCTGGGCCTACGATACCGGCGGAGACAAGTATTATTTCATTGACAATAAACCCGTCACCGGCTGGCAGGAGATCGACGGCTACCGGTACTACTTCGACGAATGCTGTCACGTGGTCACCGACCTGGAGCCCGTGCTGGGTGATCCCGGGGGATACATGGCCAAAGTCAACAAGGACATGAAGACCATGACCATTTACGCGAAGGACGACGCGGGGAAGTATACCATTCCCTACAAAGTGTTCCTCTGCACCATCGGCAGCGCCACTCCCATCGGAGAGTTCAAACTGTTCGAACGCTACAACTGGAAATTCATGCACGACGACATCTACGTGCAGTACCTGCAGCGGTACAAGAATCCCGGTTTCTGCATCCATTCCATCATTTACTATCCGGTATCCGGTTCCTATATGCTGCGCGCCAACAGCTACAACGAGCTGGGGAAAAACAAGTCCGACGGCTGCATCCGTCTGAAATCCGGCGACTGCGCATGGTTCTATGACCATCTGTCCACCGGCTCCGAGGTGCAGATCTACTCTGACGAGTGGTCCACCGGTCCCTTCGACCGTCCCTGCATCGAGCAGGCCATCCCGCTTGCCCAGAACTGGGATCCCACCGATCCCGTGGTCATTAACGACCTGGCGAACCACACCGGTCCCTTCACGGAAGGTGAAGTGACCGTGGCATATCCGGACACCTTCGTAAAAACGCTCCTGGCCCACGGCGACTATGACCTGGCCCTTACCGCAGGCAGAGCCTCCGGCATGGAGCTTCCGGAAAACATCGAAGAACTGGCAGCTCAGAGAGCTGCTGAAAGAGAAGAAGCGGAAAAGAAAGACTAAAAGGAGAATCATTATGGCACAGTTACAGATCGGCTGGTCAGAGATCAGCATCACCCCGGACAAAAAAGTCTCCCTCTGCGGTCAGTTCGCAGAGCGTATTTCCGAATACGTGGAGAAGCCCATCACAGCCACCGCCATGGCAGTAGAATGCGGCGGCGACCAGATGGTGCTCTGCTCCTGCGACCTGGAGTCCATCCACAACGACATCATCGCGGACATCCGCAAAAAGCTGGAAGGAAACCCCTACGGCCTTGACGGAAACAAAGTCATCTACAACGCCATCCACACCCACACCGGCCCCGGCTACAAGAGCCCGGCAACGAAGGGTATCAATGCCGGTTTCGGAAAGCTCCGTGAAGTGCTGGAGACCTACCTTGCTCCCGGCCAGAAGTACGTGGAGAGCGCCAACTTCGACGATCCCGAAGTGGCCACCGATTACGAAAACTACGAAATGCTCCTGGAGCGCATGACCCAGGTAGTCATCGACGCCTGGAAGGCCAGAAAGCCCGGCGGCTTCTCCAACGCCTTCGCCAGAGCGGCAGTCGGCATGTGCCGCCGTGTGGATTACAGTGACGGGACCGCTCAGATGTGGGGCGATGCCAACACCGCCGTATTCACCGAGCTGGAAGGCGGCAACGATTCCGGCATCGAGCTGATGTACGTTTTTGACATGAACAAAAAGCTCACCGGCATCGTGGTGAACCTTGCCTGCCCTGCACAGTGCGTGCAGCACAGACTCTTCACTTCTCCCGACTTCTGGGGCGAGGTGAAAGTAAACCTCCGCAAATATTTCGGCGAGCGGGGGGGGGTTTATCACTCCCGTTTCAACGAGTACGAGCGGGTGGAAATCTGGAACCGCGTGCTCAACCAGGACAGTGAGGTGACGCAGAAGTACCAGCTCATCTTGGGAGCGCGCTCCGCATTGCTGTTGCCGTACCAGAACTTGGGGCTGATCATTGTGGACGAAGAGCACGACGCCTCCTATAAGCAGCAGGACCCCGCGCCGCGCTATCACGCCCGCGACTGTGCCATCGTGCTCGCCGGCTTGCATAAGGCTCAAACGCTCTTGGGCACGGCAACTCCGTCGTTGGAAAGTTACTACAACGTGGAGCAGAAAAAGTACGGCCTCGTGGAGCTGATGGAACGTTTCGCGCAGAGCAAACTGCCCGACATCTGGGTGGTGAACATGGCGGCTGCCCAGCGCCAAAGAGAGGCTAAGGGCATGTTCTCCAACTTCCTAATCGAGCGAATAGGGGAGGCCTTGGACAAGAAAGAGCAGGTCATCCTGTTCCAGAACCGACGCGGCTATGCCAAGCAGGTGGAGTGTGTGCAATGTGGCTGGACGCCTCGTTGTCCGCGCTGTGATGTCTCGTTGA
>CALCRH010000117.1 GCA_937894515.1 uncultured Clostridia bacterium
AGCGGAACGGCAGCCGAACGCCGTCACCCGCCCTTTTTGCGGTTGTCCATGTATTCGTGTGCCAGTATGTCCTTCAGCACGAGCATGGCGTCCTGCTCGCTGTAGCCGTAGGTGCTTTGCAGCTCGGTGAGCATAGCCCTGATCTGCCGGGCGTAATGTGGAATGTCCACCTCCGCCTGATAGGTTTTCAGGATCGGGTACTTTGTACTCCACGCCTTCGTCCAGTCGGTCCTGCTCTGGTTTTCCTCCGTGGTCTTGCGGATGATCTGTTCTATATCCGGTGGGCTGTTTTCTTTAGCATTCATCGGTTTCATATCCTTCACAAACTGGGAGTTGTTGCTGTAATCTTCTATTAATATTCGCACAGAGGAAAACAGATGTCCATTTCCATATATCCGTCCGCCTCGACTTTTCTGTAAATATCGAATATCGGTTTATTCCTCTCAAGACGGTTTCCCGTTTTTGCAAGCCACCGACAAAAAATTTCCTGATATACCATAAACAGATAACGTGGATAACCCTTAAAATGATATACTCCGTATTTTCCGCCTTCAAATCTGTTAAGAAGCAGTTCCGGATGACTATTAAGCGCTGGATGGTCAGGCTGTACCGTCTGGCACAGCTCATACATACACCCGTTCTCATCCGTAATTGACGGGTCGTCAATGGTACAGTCCAGATACAGGGTATCCTCCGCAACCAGATACTCGTACCGTTTGATAAACTCACACCACTCATAGTCCAAATTGTGATAATTGCCTTTTCTGCGTTCATATACGACCAGAATGTCATCCAGGTGCTCAATGCTTATCAGTTCTTCGTTTTCTTCAGCTGAATCCAGTGACTCTCCGTGAAAGAAGGCGCTGCTCTCGGCAATTCTCTCGCTGTTCTTTCGGAAGTCCGCGGGAGACTGATTCATATGTTTTTTGAAGGCTGTTGAAAAATTAGAAGATGAGTAACCGTAATCCGCTCCGATCTCCGTGATGCTTGTCTCTTTACCCATCTTCAGCCGGAGGGCACTCCGCTCGATACGGATACGCTTAATAAACTGATAAAGCGCTTCCTCTGTATCTTCCTTGAACATCCGCATCAGATGGTATTTCGAGTAAGCGCAGTGCTTTGCTACGTCATCTACGGTAATGTCCTCGTCAAGATGCTCAAAGATATAGGTAATAGCCTTCGGGAAATACGATCATGCATTCTCAATTTACGCTGAAGGGAAAAGTTCCAATACCATTGACAGAGTCTCCGCCTGCAGATGGAGTCAATCGTTGCTTTTATATCTCTTTCTGTATGATCCCGGTGTTTCTCCGTATCGGCGTCTAAACAAAGTCTGGTAGTAGGACTGGCTGGAAAAGCAGAGAAAGCTTGCAATCTCCGCAAGGCTTTTATCCGTATGCTTCAGCAAGCTTTTGGACTCGGCAAGCCGTTTCGAAAGGATATAATCGTTGACTGTCTGACCGGTTTCTTTCCTGAATTTCTCCGTGAGCCATGCACGGCTCCGGCCGATATGGGCGGCGACGGCGTTGATGTCGAGCGGTTCGTTGGTGTGATTGCTGATGAACTGCATGGCAGCATACACATCCGAGGAAAGGCCTTCCGGGATCTTGCTTTCGGCAACGCGGGATGTGAAGTCTATCAGCATGTTGTATTGAAGGGTCGTAATCGCATCCACCGAAGACAAACGCTCGCACTCCTGCACGTAAGTATCGATCAGCTGATAAGTCTCCTCGATACCGAGTCCGCCGGGAATGGCACCGTATTTCCCGAATATGGTGGCAGCCCCGATGAATATGTTTTTTGCCTGACGAATCGGGTTTTCCGCGAGTTTTCCCTCCTTAAGAGGTTCTGTTTTCGCGACCAGGGACAGAAATTTACGCATTCTGTTTACGTCACCTAAACGTACAAGCTCCACCAGCTGCTGTTCAAGCGCATACGTTCCGTGCTGATGGACATCCTCCATGGCATTCACGGATTCCTCCGTCTGTGCCACGGAGATTTTTTTATCATAGAAATTTCGCTGCCTGTCGAAATGGTCAACGATATCAATCACTTCTCCGGTCAATGCGAATTGCAGAAAGGCGAGCATATTGAGGAAGCGGTAGTACGTATACTTCGGAATACTGTTCAGATAGTCTGCGATCTCATTATACCGTCCTGCCGGAAAACCGTGCCAGTTCATGAAAGCATAGAGCATTTCGGAAGTAATGTCTCCTGCATATACGGGTCCCAATATAAGGAAGCATGCCGCGTCTGGGATCCGGATCCGTCCCCACATACCGGTTTCGGCAGAATAGAAGCACGATGGGCTTTTTTCTCCCGAAAGATTCTTTTTCACGTAATGCGCCGGTACAAGATCGTTTATGGCCGTGCAGGAGAATTCCGGGATATCTTCTTCCCGGTACAGAAAAATCGGTACGTAATGCGACGCGTGAAAGAGCGTGCAAAACTGCTTCAACTCGGCAATATCCATTTTTCACTCCAAAATAGTCTTATTTGTAATATTATAGCCAATATTGCAATACATATCAAGAGACCTGGGATAAAATAAATAGTAGATTGGTATAAGCAGAGGCAGTGATATGAAGCAAAATCTCAAAAAATGGTTGTTTTCAAAAGACGGAAGCACTTATGTCACAATCGACGTGCCGCATGATGCCATGCTGACGGAAAGCCGAAGTGCGCAGAGCAGAGGCGGCGTACAGTCAGGCTACTTCCCCGGCGGGAAATATATCTATACTACGAAAATCGATATTGAAAGCGGATGGCTCGGCGGCAGGATCGAGCTTCATTTCGAGGGTGTATACCGCAACGCATCCGTATTTGTAAACAGCATGCAGGCGGCCTTTCACGCCTACGGGTACTCCGAGTTCCGGGTCGATATTTCCGGGCTTGTCAAAGCGGGAGAAAACACCGTCACCGTGGAGGTGGATAATACGCTGGTTCCCAACTGCCGCTGGTATTCCGGCGCGGGGCTGTACCGTCCGGTATGGCTTCTTGTGGACGAGCTTCCGGAGCCCCGGATCGTTACCAGATCATATTCTCCCGCTGTGGTCGAGATCAGCGGATGTGAATATGCGGAAATATGGAACGGCGAGACGCTGATCGCCTCCGGCGGCGCGGGCGAATACGAAATACCCGATGCAAAGCTGTGGAGTGCGGACACGCCGCATCTCTATACCCTGCGGGCAAACGGGCATACGATCCGTTTCGGCATCCGCAGGATCGAATGGAGCAGCGAGACGGGACTGCTGATCAACGGGCAGCGCACGTTCCTGCGCGGCGGGTGCATCCACCATGACAACGGCGTGCTCGGCGCATGCGCTTACGGCGGTGCAGAGTATCGGCGTGTCAAAATACTGAAGGAGCAGGGCTTCAACGCTCTGCGTATTTCCCACAATCCCGCAAGCCGGGCATTGCTTGACGCCTGTGATGAGCTGGGTATGTACGTCATGGATGAGTGCTTTGACGGCTGGTATATCCCCAAGGACTACCACGACTACTCCCGGCAGTTCATGGAGAACTACAAGGCAGATCTGGAAGCGATGGTGCGGAAGGATCTGAATCACCCCTCCGTCATCCTGTACTCTATCGGGAATGAGGTCACGGAAACGGCGGAAAAACGCGGGATCGGGCTGGCGGCAAAGATGCGTGATCTGCTCCATGCTCTCGATATGTCCCGTCCTGTCACCTGCGGCGTGAACGTGTTGCTGGACGTGTACACGAAGCTGGGCATGGGCGTTTATAAGGATAAAGGCGTTTATCAAGCGGAGCCTCTGCCGGAGGGGAAAGGATACAGAGAAAAAAAGACCGGCTCGGCGTTTTTCAACGCCATGGCAGGCAAGCTTGGCAGACTGATGTTCTTTATGTCGAAAGGCCCCCTTGCAGAGAAGCTCACGGCCGATTTCGCTCCGTCCGTGGATATGATCGGTCTGAACTATGCCTCCTCCCGCTATGACCCGGATGTTAAGAAGTACCCGGACCGTATGATGATCGGCACCGAAACCATGGCGAAGGATCTGCCGTATAACTGGGAGCGCGTGAAAAAATATCCGCAGCTCATCGGCGATTTTGTCTGGGCGGCGTGGGACTATCTTGGGGAAGCCTGCATTGGCGACTGGACGTATCACTCCTACAAGGGTCTGCCGCTTCTTGCCGGTCAGGGCATGGTCGATATCACCGGAAAGCCGCTTGCATCCATGGCATTCATGCAGACCGTGTGGGGGCAGCGAAAAGAGCCGTTTATTGCAGTCTCTCCACTGAACCACAGCGGAGAAACCCCTTCGACGGGCGCGTGGCAGTTTACCAACGGAATCGACTCCTGGAACTGGCAGGGCTTTGAAGGGAAAAAGACGACGGTCGAGGTCTTTGCCGATGCGCATAAGGTCAGACTTGAATTGAACGGCGCTGTGATCGGGGAGAAACGGGTCCGTGATTACAGGGCAAAATGGGCGCTTCGCTATCGACCGGGCAGGCTCACCGCTGTTGCTCTGGACGCAAAAGGCCGGGAGCTGTCACGCTTCAGTCTGAACACAGGTGACGGGAATCCGATGCTGTCCGTCAAGGCAAAGCGCTTCGATGACCTGACGTTCCTCGAAATCGAGTTTACGGACGGAGGCGGCGCGCTGCTTCCATACATCGAGAAGCCGATAACGGTGGATACCGACGGTCCCGCCCTGCTCGGACTCGGTTCAGCGCTTTGCAAAACCGATGAGCGCTATGACGGAGACAGCTTTACCGCCTACCGGGGAAGGCTGCTGGCCGTGGTTCGCGGAGCGGGATACGTCACCGTACGCTCCGACGGAGTATCACCTGTCAAGATCAGACTGACGGAATGAATAGTAGAAAGAGAGGGTTTATGATATGTTTCCGAACGGTTTTTTATGGGGAGCCTCCACAGCCTCCGCGCAGATCGAAGGCGGTTTCGATGAGGACGGGAAGACCTTAAGCATTTGGGATGCCGCGCCGTCATCCCGCATCAAGACCGGCGAGAACTGTCACATTGCGGATGACCATTACCATCGGTACAAGGAAGACGTGGCGTTGATGAAGGAGCTGGGGCTGAAGTCCTACCGTTTCTCTGTCTCCTGGCCGAGGATCGTCCCGGAGGAGAACACGGTGAATCCGAAGGGCATCGCCTTTTACGGCGCATTGGTGGACGAGCTGCTTAAAAACGGTATCGAGCCGATCGTTACACTGTATCATTGGGATCTGCCGCTTTGGCTTCAGGAAAAAGGCGGCTGGCGAAACAAAGAGATCATTCAGCATTTTGCCTTTTATACGAAAGCGGTCATTCAGGAGCTTTCCGACCGTGTAACATGGTGGCTGACGATGAATGAGCCGCAATGCTTCGTGCTGAACGGTTATCTCACGAAGGTCCACGCACCCTTCGAGTGCCGTCCATTTTCCATTTCTGCCATCATAAAAAACGTGATGCTGGCGAATAAGGACGCAGTGGATGTCATTCGGAAGTATGCCGTTCTTCCCCCGAAAGTCGGGCTTTCCTTCGGCTCCGGAGCTTTTATTCCGGAGGATGAAACAGACGAAAACAGCATCGAAAAAGCCCGTCGGGATTCCTTCTACCGGAGCATGGGCAGCATGAATAACCGCCTGTGGTTCGACCCGATGCTCTCCGGTAAGTCCGTTTCCACGTATCTCATCTACCATGTGGGGAAAAAGACTGCAAAACGGGCAAAAACGGATTTCGATTTTCTGGCGCTGAACAACTATGAGGCCTTTAATTATTCTCCGTGGGGTGTGGGGAAAATAGACCGCTCGAAACTGAAAACGAATTCCCTCGGATGGACCGTGGACGGGAGAAGCCTTTACTGGACCTGCCGATTCATATACGAGCGCTATCATCTGCCGATCCTGATCACCGAGAACGGATACTGTGATGAGGACATCCTGACAGACAACGCAGTGAATGATCCCGAAAGGATATCCTATATGGACGAATACATCGCTTATGTGGGAAAGGCCATAGACGACGGAGTGCCGATCCTGGGCTATCATTTCTGGTCCTTTATGGATAATTTTGAATGGGCGGAAGGGTTTGCGCCCAGATTCGGACTGGTGTACGTGGATTACAAAACACAAAAACGCATTCTGAAGCGATCCGCATACCGTTACAAAGAGATTATCGAGACGAACGGAACCTGTCTCGGACAGCGATAAAGAAGGGAGAATCAGTTATGTCAGTGAAATTCTTAAGCCGCGGCTTGTTTGAAAAGCCAATCATGGACTCCAAGGTGACAACCCGCACGGTAACGAAAAAGGAAAAGATCCTCGGACATCTCATCGGGCCTCTGGGCCTCATCTTCGTCGTCAACACCATCGCCGCACTCGTGGAGAAGTTTTTCACCCAGCAGGTAGGCGCGATGTACGGAACAGGCAACATCGAAATGATACAGAAGATGGGCGGCTATTATGAGATCGTCATGACGGTCGCCAAGATCCTTGCGGTCGCCATCGGCCTTCTGAACGGATTTCTCATTCAGAAGACGCAAAGCCGTCAGGGGCGTATGCGTCCCTGGTATCTCATCTTCGGTTTTGTCAGCATCGCTATCGGATTTCTGATCTTCCTGTTCCCGGGCAATACGCTGGGAGAAAGCTACTGGTACTATTTCTTCCTGCTGGTGATCTGCTACCACACGGTGGGCAGCTCCTATTTCTATCTTTTCCGGGATACTATCGTATCCCTTACGACCAGAGACCCGGGCGAAAAAGCAAATCTGAAATTTATCCGTCAGCTTGCGTGGACACTGATCTCCGGAATCGTGATTGGTATGCTCGTGAGCATGGTGGCGATTCCCATGTGGTTGGAGCATGATATTCACGGTTATGCCGTGCTGCTCATCATCATCTCGCTGTGTGCGATCCCGCTTCTGCTTCTGGAGTATTTCTATACGAAAGAGCGTGTCATCGAAGACGTGGCAGAGACTGTCGGTACGGAAAACGAAAACAAGATCCCGATCAAGGATCAGCTCAAAGCGCTGCTGTCCAATAAGTATTTCCTGCTTCTTACCATCCTGACGACCATCGGCGGGATCGTGGACAATTTCAGAGGCGGAAACGTGCAATATTTCTACATA
>CALCRH010000118.1 GCA_937894515.1 uncultured Clostridia bacterium
TTACCAGTTCGCGTTGAGCTTCTGGCTCATGGACTGGAACATACCGGTGAAGAAGCCGGGGAAGAATGCCTTGACTGCCACGACCAGCAGACCGACAATGACAACGGCAACGATAATTGCGCCGATGGTGTTCGTGGCGAGGTCGCCCTTCACGTCCTCAATGACGGTAGCCGCCTTGACAGCGATTGCGGTGGTCTTTTCGCAGATCTTACTGCGGAGCTTGCTGAAAAACTTTTTCATGTTGGTATCCTCCTTTTTGAATTACCAGTTGGCGTTCAGCTTGTCGCTCATGGAGCTGAACATATTGCTGAAGAAGTTGGGGAAGAATGCGTTGATCGCCACGATGAGCAGGCCGACGATGACAACGGCGACGATGATGGCACCGATGGTGTTGGTGGCGAGATCGCCTTTCACATCCTCGATGACGGTTGCTGCCTTAGCAGCGATTGCGGTGGTCTTTTCGCAGAACTTGCTGCGAAGCTTGCTGAAGAACTTTTTCATTTGGGTATCCTCCTTAAAAATGTTTTTTATATAGCAATAGCCACGGCTTCTTCTGACCGTGGCTACGACTAACGATATGAAATTAGATGATGGAATTGAGCTGATCGACAACGAACACGACCAGCACATAGAGAATCATGGCAACGCACACGCCGACAGCCGGATAATAGGTTCGGCGCATTTTGCCCGGTCGCGTGGAAAGCTGCTTCTGTACACGGAGCTTTGCCTGCCGTGCCATATCGTCAGCCAGATAATCCAGCGTGGCCGTTTGGTCAATGCCTCTTTCAATCTCAATGAGGGCGGAGCAGAAACGGAAAGCTTCTTCCGTTCCGATTCGCGTTTGAAACTGCTGCAAGGCGCTGGCGGTATTGCCGGAGCGCATATGGGCAAGGAGAATGTCCAGTTCAGCGCCCAACACCGGCCCTGCAACCTTTCGGTAGGACTGGAGGGCAGCATAGATGTCTCTGTTGCCGATCAGATTGCGGCAGATGGTGCGGATGAATCGGGGCATTTCAAGGCTGATTGCCTCGTCTCGCTCCTTCATCTTGGCTTGCAGCACATCTCTCTGCCGCATCATACCGAACAGAGCTAAAAGCGCACACAGGATGATGCCGAACCAGAACCGGGCTAAAATGCAGAGAATTGCGCCGAGAACGCCAACTGCCAGAATGACATATTTCCGCGCCGTGAACTGGCGCGGCGTTAAGTCCACACCGCCCTTGGAAAGCTGTCTCGCCAATGCTTCTTCGCTTGCTGCGTCCAGATAAACAAAACGACCGGCAAAACCGGTCAGCTTCTGCATCAGGGGCGAAGCCCAAAAGTCTTTCTTTTCAGCGTTCCATTTTCCGTAGTGGCGAAGTGTGCCGCTTCCGGCAAAGGACTTGTCATGCCAAAGCACCGAGCCGCAGATGAGCCAGCCGCCGACTGCCAGAAGAATGGCTATGAGAATATAGGTCAGTATCACATGGCACCCCTCCTTACATCATCAGCGGCTTATTGATCTTCAAAGCCTTGAACACGGAATAGACAATGGCAATCAGCAGCAGAACCATGAGGCTCTGACCGGCGAAGGAGGTTGTCATCGTGACATAGGCTTCTGCCATCAGCACCTTAAATACCAGCGGCACGGAGAAGATCAGCACAATCGTCAGCAGATATTCCCGCCAGACGGCGTACATAACAGCGTCGGATTCCTCCTGTGCCGCCAGAACGTCGTGCATGGAATCGACTACTGACACCGCCACATAGCGGAGGCTGCGGTCATCCTGCGCCAGCACAAGCGCGTCGATCCACTGCGAGAAGTACGGGTTGTTCACCTGATTTTCCAGTCTTCTCAGCGCAGAGGAAATATCGCTGTCCATCATGGTGGCGTAAGCAAGGAAATCCCGGAACGGCTCCGGGTATTCCAGAATGGCGAGGTTTTCTTTCACGCTCGTCAGAAAGTCCTCCGTGACAAGGTAGGAGTTGGAAAGCACCATCATGGATGAACACAGCCGGTTCAGGTATTTGCTCTTGGACTTCTGCTCCTTAAAGCTCACCACAATCAGCGGGATCAGCGTGGACAGAACAGCGACGATCACCGACAGGAAGGTGGAGTGAAAGACAACCTTTCCTGCGGCAAACCCACCAACGCAGCAGACACCCGTAAAAATGATGAAGATCGGGCCGGGGATCGGGCTGGAGGTGACAATCGCTTTTTGCTGGTCAACTGCCGCAAGCAGCTTTCTTTTCAGCTTGCTCTGCGCCTTGAAGCTCTGTTGTTTCCGCTTTTTCGTTTTGGACGCGATGGCGGATATCCGCATATCCTTTCCGAAATCCAGGCATAAAAAAATCGCCATGCTCATCAAAACGAACACGACGAAGTACACGATATTCACACTCATAGCACCACCCCTGCGGACAACTCCGGGAACAGACGATCCAGAAACTCCACAGAAGCGCCGTTATCTCTCAGCCGGTCATACAGCTTTTTGGAAATACAGCCTGTCCGCTCATGCGTTCCCTTGATCCTTGTGATGCGGCCTTGGTCGTTTCGCTCTACACCGTCCACCACAAAGCGGAAAATCATATTGCCGCAGGCTTGCCCGTTCTTTTGACCGGTTGCCTCAAAGACCTCCATGATTCTGCGGGAGTTGTCCTTGAGCTGCTTCTGATAGATGATGATCGGCCATGCGCCGATACACATATCCAGAAGTCTTGCATCCGGCAGTCCCGTACCGGCAGTATTACAGAGAGCAACGAGACGTTTATAGGCGTCCTGCGCTCCGTCCGCATGGAATGAGGTCAGGATGGTATGACCGGTCTGACCGGCAATAGCTGCCTGATAAGCAGCGCCGTCACGAACCTCGGCGGGAACGATGATGGCAGGATGAAAACGAAGCGAGCTGACAATGAGGTCGAACATGGTCACGGGGTTCGGTGCGCCTTTCGTTACGGTATAAAGCACTCGCGCCGGTCGGTTG
This sequence comes from uncultured Clostridia bacterium, assembly GCA_937894515.1. GTDB lineage: Bacteria > Bacillota > Clostridia > Oscillospirales > Oscillospiraceae > Vescimonas. Next base: position 2,964 of record CALCRH010000118.1, read on the forward strand.
TTCTCCGTGTCGTAGCCCATGAGCTGCAATTCTCTGGAGTCCTCGATGATATAAATGCGGTTGTTGTAATCATCGTTGGTGCGGATGTACTCGTTCAGCAGGAAATTCATCAGCGTGGACTTGCCGGAGCCTGTCCCGCCTGCAACGCCGATGCTCACACCGTAGTTGAGACAGCAGGACAGGAAATCCAGCATATCTTCCGTAGCAGAGCCAGAGGCGATGAGCTGTTCCTTTGAGATACGGCTTTTCACCTGCTTTCGGATGGAGACCACAACGCCCTGTTCGGGAGGAACCAGCGGCGGGATGATGGCGGAAATTCGTGTGCCGGAGCCGATATAGCTGTCAATGCGCGGCGTTTGCGCGTCCAGCAGCATACCGCCCATACGAACCATGCGCTTGATAATGTCCAGCGCTGCGGTCGGAGACTGGAAGGCGTCTTCACCGTACAGAAAGTCTGTTCCGGTTCCCCGGATGATCTCTACCGTCTGATACCCGTTGATGTTGATTTCCTCTACGGTGGGATCAAGCAGATACTTTGTAAGAAGTCCGAGACCTGCCATGTCCTCATAAATTCTCCGCGTCATTTCTTCCCGGTCAAAATCATGTCCGGCAAGCTGTTCTGCGGTATATTTGAGGATCAGCGTCTGGAGTCGCTCCGCAGCCGTTGCATCATCCAATGCGGCGGCAAGCTCCTTTGCATGGTTCTGTGCAATGGAAGCGCGGACAGCTTCGAGCAAAGCCGGGTAATCCATTTCTGCTTTGACTTCACCGGCTTCGACCTCTTTTGCCTGAACGATGGAAAGAAAAGCGTAATTGGAAATGCTCATGCGTCCACCTCCATTTTCTCACAGAGACCGTGGATGCTTTCGGTGTAGGCTTTGCCGATTTTGCTTTTGATGCCGTACAGCGTTTTCTTTGACTGCTGCTCCTTGGCGGCATTCGGGTAATGGGAAACGAAAGCGTCCGGGTTCTTCTGGATCAGCTTACAAAGAGAGAGGTAATCATAGCTTTCATTTACCTCCACGCATACGATCATTGACCGACCGGAAACAGCGTCCACGGCTTTCTTGAAGGAGTTGTACCACATGGATGCGGTTTCGCTCCCACCGGAAAGCATCAAAACACGGTCTGCCATACTGAGTGACCACGCCGCCAGCATTTCACCTTCCTTGGAGGGACAGTCCACAATGATGAAGTCGAACACCGTCTGTGCCTGTTTGAGAAGCTCTTTACAGGCGTCTGCGCTTGCTTCCTCGCCGTATGCGTCGTGATCCCACGGCACGGCCAGCACATAAAGCAGATCGTCCACTTCAAGCACTGTCTGCTGGAGATTGCCGATGGCGCTGTACGCCTGATCCAGACTTTTACTATGGATGATGCGGATGCCCATGCGGGCAGTCAGCTCACTGTACGGTTCGGGAGAAATGAGACATACGGATTTGCCCTGCTGAGAAAGCGCATAGGCAAGGTCGATGGAAAGCGTTGTCTTTCCACTCTGGGGCGGCCCCCATACTGCAATCAGGCTCATGTTATCCCTCCGTTCTCTGCAAGGTCAGGTGAAGCGCCTCGGAACGCTCCAAGGTAATCAGCATAGCAGCCTGTTCCTCCGTACAGCGAATGACCACATAGGTGGGATCAAAGTTGAAATTGGTATTTGTCTCACCGTCAATGGCTTTTTCCGCTGCCTCGTCCAGCTTGTCCAGCGACTCAAAATTGGAGTTGAGCACATCATAGACATACATATTTGCCAGAGCCTTGGTGGTTTCATAGCTGTTGTCGTCCATATTCTCGGTGCAGGAGAAAACATCGACACGGCAGCCGGAGCGAAGAACACCGGCGACACCGGCAGAAGCCGTCGGGCATTTTACCGTGACAAGGCAGAGACCTTTTTCAAGGCCTTTTGTCTGTGCCTCGTTTTCAAGGGCATAGTCATCAGCGGTCAGCAGAGAAGCCTTCCAGAAGAACTCACCGTCGTGGATCGCTTCGGTGGCTACCATACCCACAATGCTATCCGCATCGCGCAGGATGCGGTCGGACAGGCCGTAGCTGCCGGTTTCAGCCTGGGAAAGCATATCTGCCGTGATCGTTGTGCCGGCTTCAATCTCGGTGTTCGCCCTTGGGATAAACTCTGTTGCTTTCTGCTGTGCAAAGAATCGGGGAATCAGCAGAAAAG
>CALCRH010000119.1 GCA_937894515.1 uncultured Clostridia bacterium
CTCGTCCTTTGCTGTGAACCGGTGTTTTTCGTAGGCCTCGCCTTTCTTGATGACGATACAGCCCTCCCGGATTTGGCCGTCTTCGCCGGTGATTTCTTTCTTTGTCCGTACCCGCTTGCCGAGTTCATCATAGAACACGCTGCGGGTGGCGATCTTGATTTCCGGCTCCGGCAGCAAACGCCGCTCTGAGAAGATCAGATGGATATGATAGTTTTTCTTGGTCTTGTTGTGGTGGAGCGCCGAAACACATTCCACGTCGTACCGCTTCTTGAACTGCTCCGTAAACTCCCGCAGTACCCGGTTAGGATCAAACTGCGTGTATTCCTCCGGCAGAGCAATGATCAGCTCCCGTGCCTCGATACATTTTCCATCTGCCCCATAGCGTTTGAACTCCTCCTGGCACTCCTTCGCCAGATCGTTCCAGAAGGTCATATCTTCCCTTGTGGAGAAGGTGGCGTAGAGGTATTCCTGCCGCTTGGGGTCTGAGATATACGATATTCTTCCCTTGACATTGGACAGCTTCGACATCTGGATAAAGCTGTGCCGTGCCATCGTTCACCTCCGTTCTTTCGCCCTTCGTCTCCCCGTATGTTGTCACGCCGCCGCAGCGGTGGGACAACACCGGAAAGCGCAGGGCGGTTTCCGGCTGCGCCTCTGTCCGTTAACGCCAGGACAGAGACGCAGGCCCTCCGCAGGAGCGAAATGCCCCTTGTACAAATCGTCAGATTTGTGCGAGGGGTGTATTTCGCTCTCAAACGGCGAGGCCTTTTACCTGCTGAATCCATCCTTAGCGCACCTCCCGGACGTCTGCCTGATTGAGAAGATTTCTCCCTTGATTGACGGTCATGAAGTTCTCCAGCGCATCCCTTCGGATGATCGTCTTCCGTCCCACTTTGAGTACGGGGAGCTTGCCCCAATCCACCAACTTCCGCATGGTGTTCCGTCCGATCCCGGACATTTCGGCTGCTTCCTCGATGGTCAGGCCCATTTTGACATCTCTCATGTTATCACCTCCATTCTGTAAATACCTGTTTTGCAACCTTTGCTCTGTCATTATACTTATTTCGCCTCTACTTGTCAACTCATTTTGCAACTGATTAAGAATTAATTTTGAAAATATACGCAAATTAGGGTTGCAAACTGAGTCCGCATATGTTATACTTGCATTCGTTAGGAGGTGAATGCCTTGAAGACAAAAGAAATGTTCAGCCCGAAACAGGTCGGAGAACGGATCAAGGAGCGCCGGACAGAGCTCAAGCTGTCCATGCCAGAGCTGGGAAAGCGGATTGGTGTCAACAAATCCACTATCCAGCGGTATGAGGCGGACGGGGTCGATCCGAAGCGTACCATGATCATCAACGGTCTGGCGGAAGCGCTGCTCACCACTCCCGAATGGCTGACGGGACTTTCCGACGATAAGGAATACAGCATCTATACTGTCTGTCAGATGGACTTGGAGAAGCACATCAAGGGCTATCTGGAAACGGTGACTTCTACTGTAAACGGAGAGCCTCACCAGCAGCTATTGACCACCTTCCTCGGTCAGATCGTAGACCTTTACACTATCCTCGCAAAGTATTGGGCGGTGTCCATGAAGAAGGTCGATGAAGTGGCAGAGGACGAAGGGCTGAAAGAGTCCATCGGCAAATATGCGATCCATATCGGCTCCATCACCGAGCAGGTTTACCAGAAGGAAATGGAAGTCCCGATAGAGGACATGAAGCGATACCTCGACGGCATCCTGCATCTGTACGATGAAGGCCGGACGAAGGTATCCATCCCGGAGCTGTTCGGGATCGTCGATCAGGCGAAGCAGAAGCTGATCGAAAAAGGTACATAAGTACCGTGGCACCTTGAAATACGAATACGGGAACGAAAAAAGCCGGTCATAAAGACCGGCGGATATGGTAAAACGCACACCATATGTCACAGACCCGATTGCCACGGATACGGAAAGGAGAATCACGATCTATGGCAAAAGGATCTGTCAGAAAGAAAGGCAAAAAGTGGTACTACCGCTTCTACGTCGAAGACGAGAGCGGGAATCTGGTGCAGAAGGAATACGCCGGGACAGAAAGCAAGTCCGAGACGGAAGCCCTGCTCCGCAAGGCAATGGAGGATTACGAGGCAAAGAAGTTCGTTGCCAAGTCCGAAAACGTCACGGTGGGCAATCTGCTGGATATGTGGGTGGAAGAAGAACTGAAACCCGGCAATCTCGCAAACGGTACGGTGTCCCTGTACCAAAGCACCATCGAGAGGATCAAGCAACATCCCATCGGAGAACGCAAGCTGAAAACGGTCACACCGGATCACTTGCAGACATTCTTCGATCTTCTGGCCTTCGGAGGTAAGAAACCGGATGGCTCGGAAGCAAAACCGCTGGCATCCAACTCGATCCGTCCCTACTCGGCGGTAATGCAAGCAGCGTTCCGGTTTGCGGTCTTCCCCAAGCGGCTGCTGACCTTTAACCCGATGCAGTACGTCAAGATCAGGCACAAGCAGGAAACCTATGAACTGTTCAACGATGACTGTGAGGACGGTCTGACCGTCCCGACGATCTCCTATGAGCAGTACAAGGCGCTGACGGACTATCTGAAAAAGAAAGAGAATCCGGCCTTGCTGCCCATCCAGATTGCTTACTACACGGGGCTTCGGATCGGCGAGGTCTGTTCTCTCACATGGCAGGACATTGACCTCAAGGAGCAGACTATCACGGTACGGCGCAGTATGCGCTACAATGGGGCGAGACACAAGATGGAGGTCGGCACCACCAAGCGGAGCAAAATCCGCACGGTTGACTTCTGCGACACGCTGGCGGCAATTCTCAAGGCGGCAAAGACCGAGCAGCACAAAAACCGCTTCAAGTACGGCGAGCTCTACAGCCTGAACTACTACAAGCAGGTACAGGAGAAGGGCCGCAGCTACTACGAGCTGTACAGTCTGCAACGGATGGAGGAAGTGCCGGAGAATTACCGGGAAATCGACTTCGTTTGTCTCCGCCCGGACGGGTGCTTTGAATCAGCCAGCACGGTCAGCATTGCCTGCCGGACAGCCTCAAAGAAGATACCGGGGCTTGAGGGCTTCCATTTTCATCAACTCCGTCACACATTCACAAGTAATCTGCTCTCTAACGGGGCAGCGCCGAAGGATGTACAGGAGCTGTTGGGACACGCCGACGTCAGTACCACCATGAACATCTACGCTCACTCGACAAGGGAAGCGAAACGCTCCTCAGCCCGCTTGCTGGATAAGGTAGTAGGCGGCTGATAAAAAGTTTCCCTTGTTTTGCCCCACAAGGGCAAAAACAAGGGAAAACGGAGCTTTTTATGGTAGCAGACCTGTGAGAAATGCAGGAAGATCAACGGGTTTCAGAGCTTTGGATAGATAAACTAGAATTTTTCGGAGTAATTACATATGAAAAACCAACCGGAATTAACATTTGATACAATTAAACGAATGGAAGATATGACATGGTTTACCCATGCACAGATATTTGATGATTTGCTGATCGTGGCGCAGAAAGAAACTTCGTGCTTCGTTTGGAAAACATCAGCGGGACTTGTGGTGATAGATGGAATCTGGCCGGATGAACGGGTATACAATCAAATCCTTACAGCAATTAAAGAAGCAGGTTGGGAAAACTGTCCTATTTCAAAATTTGTTATGACACATGGTCATATTGATCATGTTGGCTGTGGTAAATGGCTTAAAGATAATCATGACGTGGAAACTATTCTTTCAAGATCCGACGATGAATTAAGGCTTTCAACGCCAAGCGAAGAAGACCGTTCAGATTGCTGGAAAGCGTTCAGTATTGACCGTTATATAAGTGACGGCGATACTATTGATTGCGGAGATAAGCATATCAAAGTGATTGCTACACCGGGTCACACAGCGGGCTGCATGAGCTATATTTTCCCTGTTCTGGATAACGGAGAAGAGCATACTGCCTGTCTCTTCGGTGGAGCAACCGCGCCGTGGGGTGACGTAGCGGGAAAAGAAATCCAAAAGCAATCGGTCATAAAGTTCATGAAAGCTGTGAAAGACAATCACTGTGATGTTGCTTTAGTAAACCATACAGCATTTGATGTAGGTATTGAGAGGATCGCATACAGCAGAGCAAGAATGGCATATTTACCCAACATATATGTATTGGGAGAAGCCGGTGTACAGAAGTTTTGTGAAGTATTCATTAAGGTGGCACAGTAATCAGTAATACAAATCTGAATTTGTTGCTCCAAATATAAAAATCCCCTTGCGTAAGGTATTGCTTGTTACGCAGCGTCATGTTGTAGAATCCATGGCGTAAGGAGGTGAAAGCTATGTCAAAATACACGACGGGAGAACTCGCAAAGCTCTGTGGTGTTACAGTCCGAACCGTTCAATATTACGATACCAGAGGCATTCTGACTCCGACTG
>CALCRH010000120.1 GCA_937894515.1 uncultured Clostridia bacterium
ACAGTCCTCGGCTTACAGCAGCCGATGTCCGGCAAAGTCCTGACGGGTGACGGGCTTACACAGAACGAAATCGGCTATCTGCCGCAGCAGACCGTCGTGCAGAAGGATTTTCCCGCCACCGTGTGGGAAATCGTGCTTTCCGGCTGCCAGGGGCGGTGCGGACTGCGCCCGTTCTATACGAAAGAGGAAAAGCAGCTTGCAGTGGACAACATCGAAAGAATGGGAATCACCCATCTGACAAAGCGGTGCTACCGGGAGCTTTCCGGCGGTCAGCAGCAGCGCGTTCTGCTTGCCCGTGCGCTCTGTGCCACGAAGAAAATGCTGCTTCTCGACGAGCCGGTTTCGGGGCTTGACCCGAAGGTCACGGCAGAGATGTACGCGCTCATTGAAAAGCTGAACAGAGACGGCATCACCGTCATCATGATCTCTCACGATCTGAACGCCGCGCTGACCTATGCCAGCCATATCCTGCACATCGGGGACACGGTGTTTTACGGCACAAAAGCCGAATATCTCGCAAGCGGTGTGCAGAACGGATTCGGTATGAAAGGCGGTGATCGGTAATGGAACTCTTTGAAAAACTGGCTTTGTATTTTGAGTATCCGTTTGTGCGCTATGCGCTGATCGTAGGTGTGCTGATCTCGCTGTGCTCCTCTCTGCTCGGTGTGACACTGGTGCTGAAACGCTTCTCCTTTATCGGTGACGGATTATCCCACGTTGCGTTTGGCGCGATGGCGATTGCGGCTGTGGTCGGACTCACAAACGATATGCTGCTCGTCCTGCCGATCACGATCATCAGTGCCGTACTTCTCCTTCGTACCGGACAGAACGCAAAGATCAAGGGCGACGCCGCCATTGCGATGATCTCGGTGGGTGCGCTTGCCATCGGCTACCTGCTGATGAACATTTTCTCAACATCATCGAATCTCTCCGGCGATGTCTGCTCGACGCTATTCGGCTCCACGTCCATTCTGACGCTGACACAGACAGAGGTCATCCTTTGTACCGTTCTGTCGGTCGTTGTGGTGATCGCGTTTGTGTTCTTTTACAACAAGATTTTCTGCGTTACATTTGATGAATCTTTTGCCAAAGCGACGGGTACGAAAGCAAATCTGTATAATCTGCTGATCGCCATTATCATCGCCGTCATTATCGTGCTGGCGATGAATCTGGTCGGATCGCTTCTGATTTCTGCTCTTGTGATTTTTCCTGCACTGTCGGCAATGCGGGTGTTTAAGAGTTTTAAATCGGTCACGGTCTGTTCTGCGGCGCTGTCGGTCTGCTGTTCTTCGCTCGGCATTCTGATTTCCATTCTCGCCGGAACACCAGTTGGCTCCACCATTGTTGCCGTGGATATCGCGGCATTTGTGATCTTCTCCGTAATCGGTAAAATATCGGGAGGTATTCGGAAATGAAAAAGATGATATGTGCGCTTCTTGCACTTTTGATGATAGTAACACTTGTCGGATGCGGAACGAACGAAAACGCCTCTTCCTCAAACGAGCAAGGAACTGAAGCCTCGCAAAAAGAAAACAACAATAGTATTGACGTCGACTTAACCAAGCTCAGCAGTACGATGGTCTACTCCGAGGTATATGCAATGATGACTGCTCCGGAGGATTACATCGGAAAGACGGTCAAAATGAACGGACAGTTCGCACTTTATCAGGCAACCGATGCAAACGGTCAGCCCGTTCCGGATCAGATTTACTTCGCCTGTGTGATCGCCGACGCCACCGCCTGCTGCCAACAGGGGCTGGAATTTGTTCTTGCCGGTGATTACAAATATCCTGACGATTACCCGGAGCTCGGCACAGACATTACCGTGGTCGGCGAGTTCCAGACCTATATGGAGGGAACACAACAGTATTGTCATTTAATAAATGCTGAATTGACTGATTAACAAGCGGACGGAGTAAAATTAACTTGGAGATTTTGGGAAAGGACAAAAAAAGAACAGGTCCCTACCACCTTATGGTATAATTTAGTTACAGCCAAAATCAACGAAAGGAGGAAGGAACCTGTGATTAATATTATACCACAAATTGCAATGGAAATGGGCGCAAAATTTTATAAATTTGTAGAAGGAGGAGGACTCGGAGGGATATGTGACAATTGTGACGGGGGCATGAAAATGCTGTGCGAAACATTCTTGGAAATGAGTCGTGCCTGTTTAGAAGATCTGGACCGTAAATTGTCAGAAGATAAGGTCTACAAGAAAGAAAACGGACTGAAGATTCACCAGAAGGGCATCGAAAGGACCGTAATGTTGTCCATAGGTGAATTGAAATATAAAAGGACAGCGTATCGGATAGAAGGGCAACCGGGGCTGGTATATCCGATTGATCGATACGTAGCAGTAGATAAAAAAGAAAAAGTATCAAAAGAGTTATCGGCAAAAGCAGTGCAGAGCGCGTCGGAATTATCTTATTCAAAGAGCGCGGAATATGCCTGTATGGGACAGGTAAGCAAGCAGACGGTAAAAAACAAGGTCGATGAAATCGGCGAATTGGCACTGGAGTCGAGTCACAGTAAAAAAGCCGTAAAGCATTTGGATATCTATGCGGATGAAGATCATTGCAGCGTGCGCGGGAAAAAAGGATACAGTAAGAAACATACAGGAATCGTTCCGATTGTCGTTGTGGCGGAAGGGAAAAAGACGGTAAACAAACAGAATAGACTGATCAATCCGAAGTATTTCCAGGGATATGGGATGAAAACGGACGAATTTTGGCAGGGAATCGGTGCATTTTTAAGGGAAGAGTATGATTTGGAGCAGGAACCGGAAATCGTCCTTCATTCCGACGGCGGAAACTGGATCAAGGGAATCGATAACGAAATCAGCGGTGTGATCCATGTTATGGATGAATTTCACATCAATGAACACATAAAAAAACTCTGTGCCGGAGAAATCGGGAAAAGATATTCCGGTTTAATAAATGAGGCCATAAGACACGGAAATGTTGATACCGCAATTGAATTATGCGATGTCATGCTGGACGATACTCCTAATTTTGAAAAAACGGAAAGCGCAATAAAAGCCCGCAGGAAGAAGATACAGGAAGAAAAGACATATCTGATCCGGAATAAAGAAAGTATCAAGGAACGTAAAACCGG
>CALCRH010000121.1 GCA_937894515.1 uncultured Clostridia bacterium
CAAAAAATTCCGAAACCACCTTGATCGCCAGCAGGATCAGCACCACGATAACGGTAGGTTTGACGATCTTAGAACCGTTTTTGAGGGCAAGTCCGGAGCCAATATAGTGGCCCAGGAGTGCCGCCGCCGTAGCAATCAGTCCCAGCTTGACAAACACCTGTCCGCCGGCCAGACTGGTCACCATGGATCCCACATTGGACGCCAGATTCACCAGCTTCACGTTTCCGCCGGCGGTGCGCACGTCCATCTTCGCCAGGTTGCAGAAGATCAGCAGCAGGAATGTCCCAGTCCCCGGACCGTAAAAGCCGTCATAGGCTCCCACGATCAGCGCTGCGGCGCAGACGATCGCCATCTGGGGCTTGGGGGAGATGTATCCGGGCTCCTCCGGCAGTTCCCGCTGGCGCAGGACGATAAACGCTACCACCGGCAGTACGACAAGCAGCAGGTACTGCAAATACTTCTCCGGGATCATCAGCTGGAGCCTGGTGCCGAAATGGGAACCGATCAATGCCAGCGCAATGGCAGGCACCGCCAGTTTCCAGTTGACGTAGCCGCTTTTCACGTACCGCGCGGTGGACGCCACTGTACCCAAGCCGGCAGAGAGTTTGTTGGTACCCAACGCCAGATGGGTGGGCAGGCCTGCGATCAGATAGGTCGGTACGGTGATAATACCACCGCCGCCGGCAATGGCGTCCATAAAAGAGCCCAAGAACACGCCGATGATTACAATGAGCAACATTTTTGCCGTCAGCACCATTTTCCCACCTCCCCGTCTGGTTTTTCCTATCATACTGCATTTTCCCGGCGAATGCAATGCGTATTGTTTTTTCTCATTTTGCGGTGTAGAATAAGCCTATCTCGGAAAAGGGGGATCTGCTATGACAGCGATTTTCACCACACTGCTCCAACAGATGAAGTGCGGACTTGACACGGTTCTTGTCTCCATTATCCGCCAGTCCGGCTCCACCCCACGGGGTGTGGGGGCGCAGATGCTGGTGGGTACTGATGGTCTGCTGTGCGGTACCATCGGCGGTGGCAGTGTAGAGGGACAGTCCATTGCCCTGGCAAAGACCTTGCTTTCCGAAAAGCGCAGTACCGTACAGGACTACCGGCTGCGCTATGATGTCCCCGGCAGTCTGGATATGGTCTGCGGCGGTGATGTCACCGTACATTTCCAGTATATTGCCGCCGACGATTCGTCATGGAGCACAGTTTCCCGACAGATTTTACAGCAGATTGCCGCCCGGCAGTCCGGCCACCTGGTGCTGGATCTCGGCGGTGCTGCCCCCTGTTTTATCCAGAGCAGCGCGCCGATACCGGCGGGAAAAGCTGCGATTCCCCTCCCCATTGGAGAGCGTGTGATTATTTTCGGAGCAGGACATTGTTCCATTGCACTGCATCCCATTTTGCAAACCATCGGGTTCCGGGTCACCGTGGTGGATAACCGTCCGGAACTGGCAGACCCCAGTCGTTTCCCCGGCGCCGATCAGGTGATTTGCGGCGACTTTTCCCATATCTCCGATTATCTTACCATCGGCGAGGATGACTATGTCGTGGTCATGACCAGCGGACATACCCACGACTTCACCGTAGAGGAACAGCTTCTCCGGGGCAAGGTGGCCTATCTGGGGGTCATCGGTTCCCATAACAAAACTGCCGCCGTCAACAAGCTGCTGCGTGAAGCAGGCATCAGCGAGGACGCCATTGGATCTGTCCATACGCCCATCGGGCTTTCCATCGGTGCTGTCACCCCGGAGGAAATCGCCATTGCCATTGCCGGGGAAATGATACAGGTTCGTGCCCGGCGGCGGCAGGAAAACGGAAGCACACCCACCCACGGTTGTCCCATGTGTGAATGACAAAAAGCGGATGCTCACGCATCCGCTTCTATGTTACAATTTTCGCGGCAGGCTGCACAGTCGCCGCAGCAGCCTTTCCCCGCTTTTCGATTGCGGCGTATAGTGAGAATCGCCCCGATGACGGCGGCGATCACCACCAGCAAAATCAGGATATCTGCCGTATTCACAGCAACAGCCCTCCCATCATATAGGCTGCCCAGCTGATCACCCAGGCCACGCCGCATTGGAGCACCACCACACCCAGGCTGGCCCAGGCGGAGTTCAGCTCCCGCCGCACCGTGGCGATCGCCGCCACGCAGGGGGTATAGAGCAGCGTAAACACCAGAAAACTCACCGCACTGCGGAAGGTCAGCAAGGTTCCGATGGCGGCGCCGCCCAGCAGCACCTGCAAGGTACTGACCACGGACTCCTTGGCCACAAAGCCGGAGAGCAGTGCCGTGGCAGCACGCCAATCCCCGAATCCCAAAGGCTGAAACAGCACTGCGATCCATTGACCGACCATAGCCAGCAGACTATCCGCGCTGTCCGTCACCACATTCAGCTTGGTGTCAAAGCTCTGCAGGAACCAGATGATAATAGTAGCCAGAAAGATCACCGTAAAGGCACGCTGTAAAAAGTCCTTGGCCTTTTCCCACAGCAGCAGTCCCACGCTTTTCGCACTGGGCATCCGATAGTTGGGCAGCTCCATCACAAACGGCACCGGCTTGCCGCGAAAGGCGGTAGACTTCATCACCAGCGCCGCCAGAATACCCGTGATAATGCCCAATACGTACAGCGCGATCATCACCAGCGCCTTGTACCTCGGGAAGAACGCCGCAGTAAAGAACGCGTAGATGGGGATCTTCGCCGAGCAGGACATATAGGGCACCAGTAAAATCGTCATTTTCCGATCCCGATCCGAGGAGACCGTGCGGGTCGCCATAATGGCCGGCACAGAGCAGCCAAAGCCAATGAGCATGGGGACGATGCTGCGGCCGGAAAGGCCGATTTTACGCAGCAGCTTGTCCATTACAAAGGCTACACGGGCCATATAGCCGGTGTCCTCCAAAATAGAAAGGAAGAAAAACAGGGTCACGATGATCGGCAGAAAGCCCAGTACACCGCCCACACCGGCAAAGATGCCGTCAATGATCAAGCTATGTACCACCGGATTGATGCCGTAGGCCGTCAGGCCGTGATCTACCAGAGCGGTCAGCCGTTCAATGCCCAGATTCAGCCAGTCAGAGAGGTTTTGTCCGATCACGTCAAAGGTCATCCAGAAGATGAAGAACATCACGCCCAGAAATACAGGAATCGCCGTGTACTTCCCCGTCAGCACCTTGTCCATATTCACCGAGCGCTTGTGTTCCCGGCTTTCCTGACATTTCACCACCGAAGCGGCTACCACGCCCTCGATAAACGCATAGCGCATATCGGCAAGGCACGCATTGCGGTCCAGACCGCTCTCTGTCTCCATCTGCACGATACAGTGCTCCAGCAGTTCCTTTTCGTTTTGATCCAGTTCCAGCTTGTCAACGGCGGTAGAATCGTCCCCCTCGATGAGCTTGGTGGCGCAGAAACGAGCCGAAATACCCACCATGTCCGCATGGTCGGCAATCAGGTGAACCACCGCATGGATACAGCGGTGTACCGCCGAATCATCGGCGCAGAAGTCATAGACCTGAGGCAGCACTCTGTGCTTTGCCACGTGAAGCGCCTGATCGATCAGCTCGCTGACACCATCGCCGTTATGAGCGGAAATTGGCACCACGGGAATGCCAAGTGCCTTGCTCATCTGTTGAATATCAATGGTGCCGCCATTTGAGCGTACCTCATCCATCATGTTCAGCGCCAGCACCATGGGTAAGCGCAGTTCCAGAAGCTGCAGGGTCAGGTACAAGTTCCGCTCAATATTGGTGGCGTCCACGATATTGATAATAGCATCGGGCTTTTCGTTCAGGATGAAATCCCGTGAAACGATCTCCTCCTGCGTATAGGGCCGCAGAGAGTAGATGCCGGGCAGATCCACCACCGAGCAGTTCTTCTGCTCCCGGATCTCACCCACCTTTTGATCCACGGTCACGCCGGGGAAGTTGCCCACATGCTGATTGGAGCCGGTAAGGGCATTGAACAGCGTGGTTTTGCCGCAGTTCTGGTTTCCCACCAAGGCGAAAATCATACCTCCACCTCCCCGATCTCGATCTGCCTGGCATCTTCACGCCGCAGAGTCAGCTCATAACCCCGTACCCGGATCTCCATGGGATCTCCCATCGGCGCCACCTTTTGCAGCAGCACCCTGGTTCGAGGTGTCAGCCCCATATCTAAAAACCGATTTCGCAGAGAGCCCTCGCCGCCCACTGCGGTAATGACGCCACTCTGTCCGATTTTCAAGTCATTGATGGTCATGTTTGCCTTTCCTCCGATTATTTCTTATCTATATGTTAGCACAGGCTAACTCTCCTGTCAAGAAGAAAGTTAGCAAACGCTAACTTGACTTTTCTTTCAGATATGATACTATAATAATATTCAGAAAAAAGGAGGAAAAGGCCATGCTTTTGCAGGAATCCGGTGAGATGTATCTGGAAACGATCCTCGTTCTCTCTCAAAAAGGCAATATTGTCCGGGCTGTGGATATCTGTGATGAGATGGGCTTTTCCAAGCCCAGCGTCAGCAGAGCCATGGGGCTGTTGAAGGACGGGGGCTTTATTGACGTGGGCAAGGGCGGCGGCATCACCCTGACGCCGGACGGCAAAGCTGTGGCAGAAAAAATCTATGAACGCCACACCCTGCTGACCCAGGTGTTGATCGGTCTGGGGGTCGATGCGGATCACGCCGCCGAGGACGCCTGCCGCATGGAACACGTGATCTCCGATACCACCTTTGAAGCCATTAAATCCCATATTCAAAAATAAAACCGTGGTACAAACCACGGTTTTTATTTTACCTCTTCTCTCGGTCCGGGGCGGTACTCCTCCCCTTTTCGTCCAAGGGTGATACCACCCGCCGACAACTCCGTCAAGCGGGACTGCAAAATGTCCGCCTGCTCGCGAAGCAGTGATACCACCGCGGTCACATCGGCACCGTACTGTATCTCGTCGATCCGGCCGCCGCAGGATTCGATTTCCAGTTTCACCCGCTCCAAAAGCGGATAGGTACAGGGGATTTCACACTTGACCCACAGTCCCATGGTTGCCGCACCGGAGGCGATCAGGGCATCTTTAGCTCCCTTGGCATAGGCACGGGTCAACCCGCCGGCACCCAACAGAATACCGCCGAAATATCGCGTCACCACACACACCGCGTTGGTGATGTTCTCACGCTCCAGTACTTTCAGCATGGGCTGCCCTGCAGTCCCCTGAGGCTCCCCGTCGTCGCTGTACCGCATCAGGTTCTCCCCGATACGGTAGCACCAGCAGTTGTGCCGGGCATCGTAGTATTTCGTTTTCATCTCCCGGATAAACGCCTGTGCCTGCTCCTCCGTCTCCACCGGCCGGATATGGCTGATAAAGCGGGAGCGTTTCTCCACGAACTCGCTCTCGGCGCTTTCATAGGGCACGCGAAAAACCTTCTCCGTCATCACTACTGCCTTTCCTTACAAGATTTTGTAGGGGCCGATGCCCACATCGGCCCGCATTCTCTGTCGTTGCGAACCATGGGCAAATTTAGCTTATCTTTCCCAGTCCTCTTTCGGCTCCACCCAGCCTTCGATATACGCTTTCATCATTCCAAGCTGTCTGGGATTGCACACGGCTATCACGTCCACCGTCTCGCTGTAATCCACCTTTTCCACCTTGGCTTCCCGGTACAGAACGTCCAGAAGCCCTGTCTTATCATAGGGCAGATGGATGGTGACCCGGCGGGTCCCCTTGTCCAGCTTGCGGTCAATGGCAGCCATCAGGTCGTCAATGCCCTCGCCGGTCAGCGCAGAAATCGCCACGCTGTCGTCCTCTTTCTCCCGCTCTCCGGAAAAGGCCAGATCGGACTTGTTATACACCCGGATACAGGGAATCTGATCGGCGTGGAGTTCCCGGATCAGTTTCTCCACGATCTGCGCCTGCTGCCGCCACTCCGGATGGCTGGCATCGATGACATGCAGCAGCAAATCGGCGTATTCCAACTCCTCCAGCGTTGCCTTAAACGCCTCCACCAGCTGATGGGGCAGTTTGCGGATAAAACCCACGGTGTCGGAAATTACCACGTCCAGCGTATCGCTGACGGTCAGCAGTCGAGTGGTGGTGTCCAGTGTATCGAAAAGCCGGTTGTTGGCGGGGATCCCCGCCCCGGTGATGGCATTGAGCAAGGTGGATTTTCCCGCGTTGGTGTAGCCCACGATGGCGACCACGGGGATCTCGTTCTTCATACGGCGTTGGCGCTGGGTGGCACGGACCCGCCGCACCTCCTCCAGTTCCTCCTTCAGCTTGTCGATCTTTCGGTGGATATGGCGGCGGTCGGTCTCCAACTGGGTCTCACCGGGACCTTTGGAGCCGATAGGCCCTTTACCGGAAGTACCCGCCTGCCGCTCCAGATGGGTCCACATGCCCACCAGTCGGGGCAGCAGGTACTGGTACTGGGCCAGTTCCACCTGCAAACAGCCCTCTTTCGTCTTGGCACGCTGGGCAAAGATATCCAAAATCAGACCGCTGCGATCCAGCACCTGTACCCCCAGCATCTCCGTCAAAACCCGGATCTGGGACGGTGACAGATCGTTATCAAAGATCACCATGGTGGCGTTTTCGCTTTCCACCATGCGCCTGACCTCTTCCACCTTGCCCTCACCGATAAAGCTATGGGGTTCGGGCTTTTCCCGACTCTGCAAAATGGTGCCCACAGCCTCGCCGCCGGCAGTCTCCACCAACGCGGCAAGCTCCCCGAGGCTCTCCTCATCTGCGCTGTCTTCATGCAGAATGGGGCTTCGCAGACCCACCAACACAGCGTAGTCCCGGATATTCTCTTTTCCCTCAATGGTCTTTCGTTCCATATTGCGCCTCAAAACATAGATTTTTCTTTATTATAAACGATAATCATAACCTTGTAAACAAAAAGAGACACCCGATTTGGGTGTCTCTTCTGTTCGTGTCATTAGCCCTCCAGACCGAAGCGCTTGTTGAACTTGGCAACACGTCCGCCGGTATCGACCAGCTTCTGCTTGCCCGTGAAGAACGGGTGACACTTAGAGCAGACTTCCACGCGAATATCCTTCTTCGTAGAACCTGTCTCAATCACATTACCGCAGGCGCATTTAATAGTAGTCTGCTGATAATTGGGATGGATTCCTTCCTTCATTGCTCTTGTTCACCCCTTTCCGGTTCACTTGTCGTTTGGGTAGACCCACAAACGCAACTGTGATAATACCACACCGAAACGCAAAATGCAAGCACTTTTTTACAATTTCACCACAGATTTTGTACGGAAAAAGTACAGTAGTTTTTCGCAGACCGGTTTTTCCAGCACCCGGCTCAAAGCGGTGGCATAGGCCTCCAACTGCGGGCGATAGTGTTCTGCCCGCGCCGATACCTCCTGTTCGCTGATGCGATCCGTCTTGAAGTCCACGATCACCAGTCCCTCCAGCGTCTCAAAGGCACAGTCTACCACGCCCTGGAGCATGATTTCTTCCCCGGCAGCGCTCTCATCATAAAGGGAGGCATCCACCAGCAGGTCAAAGCGGTACTCCCGATAGATTGTTTCCGCCTTTGCCAGCCGCCGGCAAAGCGGCGATGCCAGGAAGTCCGCAATGGGCTGTACCTCCACCGCCTGTGCCTGTTCCGGGGTCAGCAGATGTCGGGCGGCGAGATCAGCAATCACCTGCTCCACCGCCTCTTTCTCCGGCGGTGTACGGAAGTCCAGATACTGCATCACCAGATGGACGGCTGTTCCCTTTTCCGTAGGGCTCAGGCCGGCGGTGTTCTGTATAAATTTAGGCTGCACCAAATCCTCATGGTTTCCGCTGACCACATCACTCCGCACTTCCTCATCCATTTCTCTGCCCTTGAGGGCGGTAGCTGTCACCTTACTGGGAATTACCGTCACATCGGTATGGGGATAGCGCCATTCCAGCGGTGTCGGATCAAAGGCGATCTCCGGCATAAGCTCACTGATCACGCCATTCGGTTCTTCCTCGACAAATGCGGGGTTTTCCCAAAGCTGTACCAGCCAACCGCCATCGGATGGTGTCAGCCCATTTTCTTCCCTTTCCGCATACTGCCGCAGACAGAATGCCTCCGGCGTAAGTAAAAGCGGCAAAAGCACCCAGTCGCCCATGCATTTGGCGTTACTCACCGCCTCGGGAGAAACGGGGCAGGATGTCACCGACAGAAGATCCTGCAGGTGTTTTTTTGCTTTCTTCATGCACTGCACCAAGATCAGTTTTTCCTTGGCACGGGTCATTGCCACATAGAGAAGCCGCAGTTCCTCCGCTTTCATCTCCCGATCCAGTTGATTGGCAAGTGCCAGACGGGAGATGGTGTCATAGCGCACATGGCGCTCCGCTTCCACCCGCTCCGTGCCCAGTCCCAACCGGCTGTGAACCAAGACCGGCGATTTCAGATCCTCCCGGTTAAACTTTTTCTGCAAATCGCACAAAATCACGATGGGGAATTCCAGTCCCTTGGACTTGTGGATTGTCATGATCTGCACGCCGCCGCCACTCTGCCGTGTGCTGAACTGGGGTGTTTTTCCCTGCTCCAGCAGAGACCGAAGATGTCCCACAAAATCAAACAGGCTCTTTTTCTCACTTCCCGCCATCTGCTGGGCATAGGCGTAGAGCGTCAGCAAACGGTTTTTGCGCTCCTCGCCGTCCGGCATCGCGCCAAACACCGCCAACGCCTGTGTCAGGTCATAGAGGTGCCACAAAAGGGTTTCTGCCGGTTCCTCTTTTGCCGCTTCCCGCAGCTTACGCAGCACGCTGAGAAATTGCGCTGTCTCCGCACTCTCGTCCAGCAGCAGTGCCTCATAAAAATCGCCGTCTTTTTGCAGCGAGCGGATCCCGGCCAACCGGTCGGCGGTAAAGCCGAACAGCGGCGAACGCAAAACGGAGATCAGCGGCACGTCCTGCCGCGGATTGTCGATGATCTGCAAAAAGCTCCACACCACGGCGATTTCCACGGTATCGAAAAAGCCGCCGCTTTCACCGGTACTGAAAGGAATGTTCCGTCTTGCCAGCGCTTGTGAAAATGCTTTCAGCCGGGTTTTCGGCGAGCGCATCAGGATCACGATATCCTCCGGGCGGCAGGGACGAAGCATCTCCCCCTCCTGTACAGGATAGCCCTCATCCAACAGTTTTCGGATCCGGTTCGCCACAAACTGTGCCTCTGCCTGTACCGGCTCGAAGCTCTCCTCGTCTGTATCCTCCAGGCTGACGAAGTGGAATTCCGTCTGGGTGTCCTCCCGTGGCAGATAGTATTCTGCGCCGAAATAGAGCTGTTCCTCCTCCCCGTATTCCAGTTCTCCCATTTCCCGGGACATGATGTTGCGGAACACGAAATTCGTCGTGTCCAGCACCTCCTGCCGGGAACGGAAATTCTGACTCAGCAGTACCCGCCGTGGCTCTCCCTCCTGTGCCGTCTCTGCCTCGCCGTAGGTGTTGTATTTGTCCAGAAAGATCCCGGGATCTGCCAGACGGAAGCGATAGATGCTCTGCTTCACGTCTCCCACAGTAAAGAGGTTTTCTCCTGTCTGAGAAACCGCACGGAAAATGCTCTCCTGTACGGCGTTGCTGTCCTGATATTCGTCCACCATGATCTCCCGGTACTTTGCCGCGATGCGCTGTGCGGTTTCGCTGGGCGTACCATCGTCCGCGGTCAACAGCGTAATGGCATAGTGCTCCTGATCGGAAAAGTCCATCACGTTGCGCCGTGCCTTTTCCACTTGATAGGCTTTGGAAAATGCCATGGTCAGGTGAACAAGAGCCAACATGGCCGGCGCCATGGCTTTCAAGTCGCCGCAGTATGTCTCTGTGTCGGTGGAAAACAAGGTCCGCACCGATTTCATGGTCTCTTTCGCCGCTTTTCGAATGGCGGCAGCCTGCTCCTTCAGCGGGTCATCTACCCCCCTTGCGGCATTGAGTCTCGGCGCAAATTCCACCGGCGTTTGAGCCATTTCCTCCCAGGTGCGGCAGGCAGCCAGACGCTCCATTGCCGCGGCTTCTTCCATGAATGTTGCCGCGTAGGCAGCAGCCAGCTTTTCATTGCTCTGCATCTGTGCAGCGCAATTCCGAAACTGAGCTGCCCAAAATGCCGCCTTGCGTCTGGCACCGGCCACCAGCACCTCAGCATAGGGATTTCCCGCCAAGGTGTCCGGCATATTCTGCCATTGGCTTTCCACCTCTTCCAGCCATTTCAGGGGATAGGGCTGGCTCTGGACTTTTTCGTGCAGGGTCAGCACCAATGTCTCCAGCTGTCGGTCATCCCGGCCGGCTCCCAGGGTATCGGCAAGCTGCTCGGTCTGCTCGTCCATATTCCGGTAAAACTCTTCCATGATTTTATCCAGAACACGCTGCTTCAGGACTGCCGCTTCCTGCTCGTCCAGTACCCGGAAATCCGGGGTCAGACTGTACTTATCCACCGGAGGCAGAAGATGGATATTCTGCCGCAAAAGGAAGCCGCAAAACCCATCCACCGTGCGAATATCCGCCTGATAGACCCGGAACATCTGCCGCCGCAGATGGGTGTTGTCCGGCTGCTGTGCCACCCGTTTGGCGATCTCCGCGGCGATCTTGCCCCGCAGTTCTGCCGCCGCAGCATTGGTATAGGTGATGATGAGAAATTCGTCAATATTGGTGCCCTGGGCCATGTGGCGGAACAACCGCTCCACCAGCACCTTGGTCTTGCCGCTGCCTGCGGCGGCAGAGACCAGCAGTGCGCCGCCGTCATTCTCCACCGCGGTGCGCTGGGCATCGGTTAACCGTATTTCAGCCATGGCGCACCTCCTTGTCAATGATCTGCCAAAATTCCTCGGCAGGCGTCTTTTCAAAATACCGGCGCTTGTCCCGGCTCTCATCCAAATAGCAGGCGGCGAAAAACGGGCAATAATCGCAGGCCGACTCACCGCCGTGCTGATAGGGGTCCGCCTCCACGTTGCCTCCGCCGATCTCCCGGGCGATCTCGTGCAGAAGCTTCTCCACATATCGTCCCAGCTTGCCCAACTGGTCGGTGGTGGCAATACTGCCGGTAATGCTGCCGTCTTTTGCTATGCCGATGGGCAGATAGCAGGGTGTTTCCAACGCGCTGTGTTCCATGGCCTGCAATACCCCCGGCTCCGACAGCACCATGCCGCTGCGCCGCAGTTCCTTTTGCAGGGCGCTTTGAATACCGTCCTCGGTCACGTTCCGTTCCGCTTTCAAAATCACATCACGGGCCGGGTGATACAAAACGCCGCAGGGCACAACAGGCATACCGAAATAGTTCTCGCCGTCTTTTTCCAAAGCAAAGAGATAGAGCAGCATCTGAATCCCCAGACCATAGCGGATATTTACCAGATCAAAGGCCTTTTTCCCGGTCTTATAGTCCACTACCCGCAGATAGAGCTTGCCGTCGTGGAGCCAACCGTCCACTCTGTCCACCTTACCCGTCACCGACAGGGTGGTGTCTCCCTCGGTGATGGTGATAGCGGGCAGTTTACCGTCCTTGCCGCCAAAGCCCAATTCAAAGGCCAGAGGAGAGAAATCCGACTGCCGCATCTCCGCGGCAATGTTCTCCACAATGCGGAATGCCGTTTTCCGCAGACGGGTAAAGAGATAGCGGAACCGGGCACTCTTTTCGGCAAATTCCGGGATCTCTTCCCTGGCGTACCGTTCCACATAGTGTTCCACCAGACGCTTGAGTTCCTCGGTATCTACCGCAGCATAACCGCCCTTCTCTTTTACCTCGCGGTTCACATTTTCCAGCAGGAAGTGGATAAAGGTGCCGATCTCCGGTGCTTCAAAGGCAGAGGCTTTCCGTTCCTTGGCTCGCAGGCCGTACTGCATAAAATAGGCAAAATGGCAGGACTTGGCCTGGTCCATGCGGCTGGCCGACATAGGGATATTCTTGCCGTAGAGGGAGCGTACCACCTCCGGGGACAGCCGGCCCCGCTTCATCTCCCGGGCACGGGTCATGGCCTGCAGAGTATCGCGATACGCCGGACTCGCTTCAAAATAACGCCACAATTCTCCGCCGGGATTTTTCCCGGCAAGGCCCAGCGCTGCGGCAGGCAGTTCGGTACGGTAGGTACCGTTTTCATGCGCCCATCTCAACCGGGGATACAATCTTGCCACACGCTCCACCACAAAACTGGGGCGTAGGGTACTGCCGGAGACATCTGTTGTGGGATAGCTGATCTGTATGTATTCTGTGGCCTGTGCAAGACAGGCATAGATGTTCTGCAGCTCGTTGTCCAGTTCATCAAAGGTGGCATCGGACAGTTGGATCTCCCGCGCCTGCAATGCCTCCCGATCCGTGCTGTCCAAAATACCCCGCTGGGCATTGACGGTAGGCAGAATGTTATCGTTGGCGCCCAGTAAAAACAGCACCTTGAGGCTATGCCGGTCGTTGCGGGTGATCTCGCTGACCTTTACCTGATCCAGCGTGGCTGGGATCGTTCCCACGCTGTACTGGGTCAACACCAGGCGGAACAGTCTGGCGAACTCCTCGCCGCTGATCTGAGTATCTCCCAGAATCTCCACGAACTGATCCAGCACGCCGCAAAATACGCTCCAAAGCTGGCGGTACTCCTCGGCCAGCTGCACCTGTCCCTGTTCCATCAGGTCGTTTCTTCTTTGCTGTAAGCTTTCCGGAACACCGGAGCGCTGGGCAAATGCGTAAAGGCATCTGGCTTTTTCCTCAGCGGATGACACGCCTTTCAGTCCATCTGCCAATTCACTCAGCGGCTGACGAACAAGATCCCGGATCCGATTGATTTCTGCCAGCTGTGCGCGCTGCCTATCGCCCAGTTCTGCGCCATATCCGTCCGGGTTGGCCGTCCACGGCGTCTCCCGCAGCCACATATTGCCCCAGATCTGCCAGCGGATCACATAGTTTTCCAACAGATCGCATTCTTCGGCGGTGATTCCCGCCATACCGGTTTTCAGATAGCGGAACATCTCCTCATATTCCATGCCGGAGGTCACCGCATCTACGGCACCCAGAAGCAAAGTCAGTACGGGCTTTTCCAGAATATCACTGCGGCGGCTCAAATAAGCCGGAATGCCATCACGCTGAAAGATCCGTTCCAAAATCGGCGCGTAAACTTCCATATTCCTTGCCGCCACGCCCATGTCCCGATAGCGATAACCCTGCTGTGCCAGTCTGCGGATCTGGGCGGAGACATACTCCACCTCAGAAAAGGCCGTGCCGGCTTCATAGAGGGCGATCTGCTCCGTATCACCGTCCCACGCCGTGTCCGTTCCGAAGAAGTGTTTTTCCAAATGGCCCAGCGCATCATCCCGCTTCTCTTGCAGGTAAACGATCTCGCACTTGATGCGCTGCTCCTGCGCCATTCGTACCAGACGGTCACGGGTCACCGATGCATTGCGGAAAAGCTCCTCGTTCTGCTTTTCTCCCAGCAGCGTCACCGTCACCGACTCGCATTGCGCCAAGGCATGTTCCAAAACCCGTTCTTCCAGACGGTTGAAAAAGGAAAAACCGTCTATGTAGAGATCCTTCCCCTCCAAATAACGAGACTGCGGCATAGCCTCTGCCAATTTCTGCATCCGGCTTCTGGCATCAAAGGCTCCGTTGTGCAGTTTGGCATCATAGGCGGCAAAGAGCAGCGCCACATCGCGCAGTTTATCCCCCTGTTCATCATCCATGGCTGCAATGCGCTCATAGAGCACTTCCGGTGCCACGTCGTAGGCGTAGAATTCATCGAACAGAAGCAGCATCTGCTCCAAAAAACTCGCCCGCTGAGAAGGCTTTCCAAACACCTTTAAATTGGGTGCTAACTCCTGCAAACAACGGCGCAAAGTGAGGAGTTTGCCGCCGTTATCCAGGGAAAAATCGGCCAAACCGCCGACTTCGGCAAGGACACGGGTGGCAAGGGAGCGGAAGCTTAAAACCTCGGCGTCACGGCTGGCCGTATCCCCGCAGATCCGGCACAGATCCACCTCCG
Source organism: uncultured Clostridia bacterium (assembly GCA_937894515.1). GTDB lineage: Bacteria > Bacillota > Clostridia > Oscillospirales > Oscillospiraceae > Vescimonas. The sequence continues at coordinate 13,920 of CALCRH010000121.1, forward strand.
CTTCATGGGAGGTATGCTCCGGTACCAGCAGGATCTGATTGCGCGCAAAGCGCCTGTTTTCCATGCTTTCCAGGACGCGGCGGGACTTGCCGCTGCCGGCACGGCCGATCAAAATCGTCAGCATCATGCTCCTCCTCCTTTTCACTCTTTTTTTCTTATTATACCGCACTTTGCCGTCCCTGAAAAGGGACAATACAGAAAAAATACGGCAAGAATTTCTTGCCGTAACTTTTCCCTATTTTCCGATATTTTTCCATTTTTGTCGCAATTTTTGCCACAATTCTACCGAGCGGAACTTCAGCACATACCCGGTATCCTCCCCGGTGATCAATGCCAGATCGTCCTCTTCAAGGCCGGCGGCAATCGCCGTTTCGTGGAACTCCATGGCGGCGGTGGTACACAGAGGCGGATAAACCACGCACCACCAGTTCTGTCCTTTTCCCTCGCCGATTACCAGACGCAGCGCCGTGTACTCTCCCGCCGGCAGAGCAAAGCCCTCATATTCCTTATGGGGAAACTCCGCCGGTTCCAATCGAGCCGATACCGGATAGTCATATCCCCGGGCAGAGATCTCCTCTGCCGCCAATTCTTCGATCTGCGGCAGCGCATCTTGCAGCCGCTGCTGTGCCTGGCTCATATCCGCTGACTGCTCCAGCACCTGAGTGGTAAAGGCCAGAACCTGATCCCGCACTTGCAGTTTCAGCGTCTGATCCGCTTCCTCATCAGAATTGGCGATGACATGAAGGCGGATCATCTTCCGGGCCAGATCCTCCTGCCGCGCTACACTCCAGGCACCCCACAGCAGAGTCACCGCCAGAGCCAGCAGCAGCGCCAGTTCCCAATTCTTCCACTTCTTCATAAAAACACCGCCTAACTTGTAGATTGCCTAAAGTTTAGACGGTGTTTTTGTTTTTTATACCGGCTTACACAGGAAAACCTGCCAATCTCTTTTTTGCAGAGTATCAAAGGCTCTCTCCGCCTGTTCCGGTGAAGCGAAAATGCCGAACACAGCGCTGCCGCTGCCGGACATCATGGCGTTCAGAGCGCCGCAGTTCAGCAATTCCCGCCGCGCTGTCCAGACAGCGCTGATGGCAGGTACCACCGCTTCAAAGGTATTATAGAGGTTTGCGGCAACCGCTTCGAGATCACCGTGGGTCAGGCCTGCCGTCAGAGCATCGGTGGTATGGCGGCGCGGCGGGTTTTCCGCATCGATAGCGCCATACATGACCCCGGTGGAAAACGCCTCTTTGGGCTTGACGATCACATAGCGGCAAGCCGGCATATCGGTCAGGTCGGTCATACTCTCCCCGCGGCCACGACACAGCACGGTTCCACGGCGAATACAGTAGGGCACATCGCTGCCTACCCGGGCACCGATGGCCTCCAGTTCCCCATCAGGCAGTTCCGGCGCGTACAGGGTACGCAGAGCACGCAGCACCGCGGCGGCATCGCTGCTGCCGCCGCCCAATCCCGCCTCACTGGGAATACGCTTATCCAGCCGGATATTACAGCCGCCATCCATACCTGTTTCGGCAAAAAACACCTCTGCCGCCTTTACCGCCAGATTCCGTCTATCGGTGGGCAGATCGGCGCGGTCACACACCAGCGTCACCTCTGCTGTCTTCTCCACGTCCACCACATCGCACAGGGACGCTGAGGTCATTACCGACCGCAGCTCGTGATAGCCATCGGTGCGTTTTTCGCCCACCTCCAGCGTCAGATTCAGTTTTGCATAGGCAAATTCTGTCATATCCACCTCGTCAAATAAAGCCGCTGCATTGTGCAGCGGCTTTATTCTATCACATGATACCGTTTTAGGCAATCACTTTACGATTTTGCGGGCCTCGATATAATAGCGCTTGTCCTGCGCGTGGCCCATGGAGAAGGTCTTGCGGGGCAGAACACCATCCGCCATCACGGTCTTAAAGAGCTGATCCTTGCCCATGGCAGGAAGCAGGAAGCCCATATTGCCGGGCTTGCTGCCCAGTTCCCGGGTGACCTCATCGCCGTGGATATAGTCCACTTCCACCTCCGGGTGTGCTTTCAGATAGTCATCCATAAACACCTGCAGCGTGGCAACAGCCAACTGCTTGGTGGGATGGGGCACGGTGTATATGGCGTCCTTACCATTCCAGCAGATTTCGATGCTGTGACCCTCGCCCTCGCCCTCATAGAGGTCGGGATATTCTTTCCGGAATGCCGCCATAAAGTCGTTGGCATCCACACCGAACAGCACCCGGTGGATGGGCTCGAACTGCAGGGCATCATCGTGGTTGTTCACCACCTCCACCAGCGCATAGCGGGCAGGCAGAGCGAGATATTCCTCGGGCGTCTTACCCTTCTTCTGCTCTTCATAGCAGGCCTTGGCGGTAGCCAGAGAGTGGTTGCCGTCACCCACAGCAAACAGCAGCGGTGCCGCACCGGACAGGTTGTACTTGCTCATCTGGGCCTCATCGGTGCAAAGACCCTCAAGAGCATCCGCCACGGCATCGATCTGCTTTTGAGACAGCTTATAGCCCTTAATGTGGCCGCCGCCCTGCATCAAATCAAAGTCATAGACCTTTTCCATGGAGGCACTTGCCGCGGTCAAAGGCTCGATAACAGTCTTTTCCGGGTTGTCGATCAGCAGCATGACGTGGGGCAGCTCAATGGGCGCATTGCGGCGAACGCGGGCACGGGGCGGAATACGCTCCTGCACGGTGGCCTCGGTGGCACGGATCAGGGCGCCGCTGCCGGGGGTAAAGTCATAGGCATCCAGATCCACCATGCCGATCAGGCCGTGACGGATCTTGCCATCGGACTGCTCACGCTCGATATAGAGCAGACTTTCCTTGAGAGTTTCAAAAATGCCCTGTTCGATATAGGTCTTCATGGAGGCATTAATGTTTTCGATAAACTCGTCTACGTTGGGGGCCTTCAAATTGGCTTCGGGCAGGATCAGGCGCAGGGTGGAAGGATCCTCGCCCACCTGCTTCTCCACAGCCTCCCAATACGCAGGCTCAGAGGTGAACTGATCACAGGCCACAACTGCCCATTTGTTCATATCGCAGTTCTTGGGCAACAGAATATCTGCGGGATAGAAGCCCAGTTTTTCAAACTTTTTGTTCATAATGCTCCTCCTAAACGATGGTAAATTGATGCCGTTGTGTTCTTATTTTGATGATACCACAATTTTGCGGCGAATTGCAATCCCCGTTCCAAAAATTTTTTAGGTGTTCTTACAATTTTTTGCCGTATAACTCTTGCCGCTTGCGGCAAACTAAGGATACTCGCCAAAAAAGTTAGGAGGTAATACTTTGAAATTCATCGATAAACTGGCGCTGGCTCTTGTGATCATCGGGGCGCTGAACTGGGGCAGTGTGGGGCTTTTCGGTTTTGACTGCGTGGCTTTCCTCTTTGGCGGCCAAACCGGCACCTTTGCCCGCATCATCTATTCTCTTGTTGGTATTTCCGGCCTGTGGTGTATTTCCCTGCTGTTCCGGGATTGGGGCCGCCACGATTGATAAAAAAAGAAGCACTGTCAGGTGCTTCTTTTTTTATCAATCAAATAGAAGATCAGGCAGGTCACGGCGCCGCCGAAAACGGCACCGCCGAAATCCAGCCAGACATCCTGGATCATAGGGCCTCGTCCGCTGAAAATCTGTATGGTCTCATCCAGCAGAGCCACCACCATGGAAAGCATGGCGCCATACAGTTCACGCCAGATGCTTTTCAGCGGAAAACAGCGCAGCAGTAAGAAGAGCAGACAGCCCAGCAGAGCATATTCCGTAAAATGCGCCAGCTTTCGCACAAAATGTTCGGGGATATCCGTTATACCCAGCAGGCGGCTCAAAAGTTCCGTCACCCAACCGCTCTCCTGGGCAGACAGCTGACGCGGCAGGCAGGACTGGCACCAAATCAGCAGAACTGCCAGGCAGACCAAGCAGAAAAACACGTTACGCTTTGTCATTCTCCCCCTCCTTACCGGGGCAGTCTTTTTCCGTTTTTGTATTCCACAACTTCATCATAGAACAGCGATGCAACGGTATTAAATCGTGCCTCGTCATCTAAATAGTATTCGATATACTCTGCGCCTTTGATTGCTTCGCCCTGCAAGGTTTGAATGGGCTGCATCTCATATTTGGCAACTGCATCGGCGATCTCAGCCAACTGATTGACCGTGCAGTCCGACACCATATAGGGGCTGATCTCCAGCAGGGTATCCACAGCAAAGCCCACATCATCTTCCATCGCCGCCACGGTCTTCTGGCGCAGGCCGCTGAGATACTGGCGCTGGCGTTCCATCCGGGACAGGTTGGTGCTGTCCTCCAGACTTGCGCGGCTGCGGACAAAGGTCAGGGCGTGCGGGCCAAGCAATGTGACCTCTTCCCCCAGGATCAGCGTATCGTCAATATTGGAAAAATCGTCCTCCACGCTTACGGTAACACCGCCCACCAGGTCATTCAGCATCTGCACCGCGTCCATGGTGACGGAGAAATAGTGGTCGATGGTTTGGTCCATCAGAATTGCCGAAACGGATCGCACCGTGTTTTCGCAGCTGTCCTCTTTTCCGGAGCCATAGGTGTGGGACAGCGCGATTTGCTCGTCGATGAGGCCGATGGGCTCACCGCTTACGCTCAGGGCGGTTACCGGGGCGATCGTATCACGGTTGATTTGCAGAGGTGTGCAGATCCGGTTCACCGGGTCTATGACCATCAGCAGCAAGAAGTCACATTGCTGCTGGTTGTTATAGCTGTCTGTCTGCAGCTCAGCGGCAAACTTGTCTATGCCGATCAGGAGCACGGTTTTTACCGGCTTCGGGGCATATTTTTTGCCGTCAATGATCAAATAGCCGCTGCTCTCCTGACCCTCTATTTCGACTTCATTGCCGGCGTTGGACTTCGCTTCCCAGTAGTGCAGCAAAAATAAGCCAAGCGCCACCAGCAAAAACATTGCCAGTGCCGCCAAGCTCACTTTTATGATAAACTTTTTATTTTCCCGTCTTGTCATCTGTTTTTCTTACGCCGATTTAAAACCGTCACACCACCGGCGCTGGCGATCATTGTCACGCCCAGGCCAAGCAGGGATACCGGGTCAGCGGTCTTGGGCGAAACAACGCCACCGATATAGCCAAGCTCACCGGTTTCATCGTCCGCAGAGCGCTTCACCACAATGGCAAAGGGGGACAGGTTCACCTCGTCATCCTTTTTATCGGCGGGTGCCTGGGTCTGGCGGGGGATCACGTTGACCTTAAAGTCAATGGTGTTGTTTGCGGTATCTACCGTGGCCTTTACCACTTCCCATTTCCCATCCATATCGCTGGGACGGTGGAGCAATGCCACAAAGTTCTGCAGAACGAAATCATCCACATTGATTTTATACACTCTGGCGTGTTCATCGTTTTTGGAGTCTTCTTCCTCGTGCTGGTTGGGCTGCTTATTCGGGCCGGAAGTATCGTCAATGCACTCGTAGTAGGTTACATCGAACAAATCGCTGACATAGATATTCTCCACCGTGGTACCGGCGGCTTTGGCAGCAGCCTCAAGGTCTTTGCGATAGTTGTCATCTACGCCGGGCAGTTCCGTCAGCAAGTCATTGTTGCTTTTCAGGGTCATCACTTCCTGATAGGCCTTTTCCAGGTCTGCCTGGCTGTGCTGAGCGATGGTGATATACTCCTCGCCGCCGTGGCGCACCACATCCGGCATACCGTCCTTGCGACTGTAGGGCGTAACGATCAGCTCATCGTAGCAAGTATCCTCTTCCTGAATATACACCACTTCACTGCCGTTGATGGTTTCCGTCTTAATGATCTCCGCAGGATAGTCAGGATCAGCGCTCTCTACGGTGACATTCGGCAATTCCGCAGAGGTCGGACTCTTATCGTACGCAAATGCAAAGGTCATCAGGCTGGCCACCAACAGGATCGCCATCACCAAAGACAAACATTTTTTCATAATTTGCACATCCTTTCCTATTTTGACCGTCACATTATCAGCGATGTGACAAGTATTCCAAAAAGTCATCACTCCGGTGTTCAAAAAACGACCTGTAGTCTTCCCCCAGTTCCTTACCGATATAGTGCAGGGCACTGTCCATATGGGGGGCGCGGGTGGTTAGATTGTGGGTATCCGTTCCCAACACGTAGATCCAGTCCCGGCGCAGCATCTGAACGGCCTTTTTCCGTACTATCGGCGCCAGGAAAAACTCCGCATTGCATTGGAACAGCACGCCGCTTCGCAAAAGCCGATCCCAGATCTTGTCGCTTTGAAACGCCAAATAACGCTCCACATGGGCAAGGAGTACCGTCACCTCACCAGCCGCAGCCAGCTCACAGATCTCCCGTATCTCATACTCGCCCCAATGGGAAAACGGCATCTCCAGCAACAGGAGATTGGTTCCCTCTGCACAGAGCCGATTCAACCCATCCAAATGGCTGATTCCCCGGTAATACAGCACCTCTGCTCCCAACCGGAACCGGGGCAACGGTTCATCGGGCAGGGCGCTGCACAGCTTACTGTAGGATGCCCCCCGCCGCAGCAGAAACTTGCTCAGGCTGATCTGATTGGGATAAAAATGGGGGGTGAAGAACACCGTATCTACGCCTTGCGCCTGCAGCCGCCGGAGCATTTCAATGCTGTCCTCGACCCGCTGGCTGCCGTCATCGATCCCCGGCAGAATATGGCTGTGATAGTCGATCATTTCGTCTCTGTCGTCACCGGTTCAGCCGGCTCAGTCGGGTCAGCTTTGCGATGCTGGAAATCCCAGACATCCTCATAGCTGTGACCGTTCTCGCCATAGCCGTATTTATAACCGTACTTTTCATATTTGCCATACTTGCTGTATTTGCCATACTTGCTGTATTTGCCATATTTACTGTATTTATACCTGCCATATTTGCCGTACTTGCCATAACGGCGGTAATGATAACCGCTGCCACCGTTGCCGGTATCGTTCATGACAAAGCCCAGCAGCTTGCTCTGATCCAAAAACGCCATTTGGCGCATACATTCGTTTAGTGCGGTCTTATCGGTATAGTTCTCGCGAATCACCAGCAGCAAGCCATCCACGCTGTCGGCAACCGTCAGCGCATCGGAAACGATATTCACCGGCGGCAGGTCGATGATAATCGCCTCATAGCGTTTCGCACATTCCGCCAGCAGCTTTTTCATCTGTTCGCCGCCCAGCAGCTCAGACGGATTAGGGGGAATATTGCCGGCGGGCAAAATGTGCCAGTTGTCCAGCAGTCCGGACTGCGCCACCGCCTCATCCAGGGTGCAAAGGCCTACCAGTACGTTGGAAAGGCCCGGTTTGCCGGGAAGCCCCAGCTTCTTTGCCACACTGGGCAAACGCATATCCGCATCGATCAGCAGGGTTTTTCCGCCGGTCTCCGCCTGGGTATAGCTCAGATTGATAGAGGTGGTGGTTTTTCCCTCGCCGCGGATCGAACTGGTCACGCCAATGATCCGGCATTTCTTCTCCGTCGGCAGAGTATAGCGCAGATTGGTTCGCAGCAGCTTATACGCCTCAGACGAAGAGAAACTCAGCTGATCGCATAAGGTCATTTTCTCTTCCGACTCAACCGTCGTCTTCTTTTCCGGCTCTTTTGCCGCCACAGTCGTGTTCTCCACAGGGGTATGCTCCACAGGGGTATGCACTTTTTTGCTCATTTAAGCCTCCCCCTTTCCACTCTGGGCATGATCATAGCCATAGCCATAATTGTGCTGATAGCGATAGGCATAGTTCCTCTTGTAATACTTTTTGTCGTAATAGTAGCCCTTTCGCCCGGAACTGTTCAGATTGGGAATCATCGCCAGAATCGGCGTATTGTAGTTCTGGAGCAGGTAGTCCTCCTCCCGGATCACATCATCTGCCAGATCCAGAACAACGATCAGTCCGGCGCTGAGCACAAACCCGATCACCAAGCCGATCGCGGTATATTTGGTAAAGCTGGGGGCTACCCGTCTGCCAGTGGAAACCGCGAAGTCCACCACGCGGACGCTACTGCCGTCCACCACGTCGGAGATGGTCTTGGGCAACACTTTGGCGATGGTGTTGGCGATGAGCTTTGCTTCATCGGCATTGGTGGAGGTCACCTTAATTTCAAAGATTTCGGTGTTATTCACCGCACCGCTGGTGATCATACGGGAGAGTTCTTCATAAGTATAGTCCACGCCAGACTGTCTGATGACCTCATTCAACGTGGTCCGGCTCTTCAAAATGACCAGATAGGTGTCCACCAGACTCTGTGCCGCCGACAGTTCACCGGAGGAAATACTCACGTTGGTACTGCCGATAGAAATCGAGCTGTTATTCACGTACATCATGGCCGTAGAAGAATAGGACGGTTCGATCAGGAACCGGGCATAGCAAAATGCCATTGCCCCAGCCAGAAAGGTTGCCAGAATAATGATCCACGCACGCTGCCACAACACTTTAATGAGGTGGAGCAAATCAATTTCATAGACCTGTTCGTTCTGCTTTTTCATTTGATCCTCCATCGATAGGATATGCGCCATCTTTCTTATACACGCAAAAATCCAAATTAATCCTTATATAGGATACTCTACTATTATTTAAAACGCAAGCCTTTTCCCGATTTTTTCTTCTTTCTCCTGCTTTTTTTGCCGGAAAAGCGATAATAGCGGGATTGCACGTTGACAATCCCGCTATTACAAATATCAAAATGCCCAGTTGCCGTTCCGGAATATGGGAACGGTTTTGCCGTCACGGCAGATGGCGTCTATATTCATGTCGGGTGAGCCGATCATAAAGTCCTCGTGGATCATAGAGTCGTTGACGCCCAGCTGGCGGCACTCCTCCAACGTCCGGTTTTCAAAATCATTGATGGTATCGGCAAACCCCATACCCAACGCCAGATGACAGGCGGCATTCTCGTCAAAGAGTGTGTTGTAGAACAGCAGACCGCTCTTGCAAATGGGACTGTCGTAGGGCACCAGGGCGCATTCGCCCAGATAGGCGCTGCCCTCGTCCATATGGATGAGTTTGGTCAAAAGATCGTTGTTTTCCTCTGCATACCATTCCACCGCTTTTCCCTCCCGGAAACGGATCCAGAACCTGTCAATCAGCTGTCCCTGATAGGAAAGCGGCTTGGTGGCATAGACAATGCCCTCAGCCTCGCCGCGTTTGGGAGAGATGAAACACTCCTCCGAGGGAATGTTGGGGTTAAAGACGATACCCTGCAGACTCTTCTCGCTGCCACCGGAGAAATGAGCCTCGGGAATCATACCCACAGTGAAGTCCGTGCCGTTCTTGGCGGTATAGTGGAGCTTTGCAATACCCAGACCGTTGAGGTAGTCGCAGCGGGCATGGAGATCCCGGTTGTGTTCTTCCCAGGCGGCAATGGGATCATCGGTCACGCGGGAAGTGGCCAAAATAGCCTCCCACAGCTTCTCAACCGCCTGGTTGACACGCAGCTCCGGGAACAGCTTTTTCGCCCAGGCTTCGCCGGGTACGGCGGCAATGCACCACTGATACTTGTTCTCAATGGCATCACGGTAGGGCTTGATCACCGGGAAACGCTTCTGCTGGGCCTTGGCCATCTTCTCCTGATTGATACCCTTCAAGCCGTTGGGATCCTCGCTGTCCAGATAGATGCGGCAGGGAATGTTGTCCACATAGTGCTGCCAGCGAGCGATTTCATAGTCCTCCACTTTGCCAAGGGTGGTGTTGGTGCGGTAGCGATAATGGAGCTTTTGCAGGGGCTGATAGTTCCAATCCACTACAACTTTTCCGGCCTTGCAGCGGTAGCATTCCTCCACCAGCATGGCCACAAATTCGGGCTGATCCAGATCGGCGGCGATAAATACCTCCTGACCGGGTTGGATATTAACACCGGTACGGGCGATGAGTCTGGCATATTGGCGCAATACGGTTTTCTTCATGGTAAGCTGCTCCTTTTGCGAGATTTTTCATGGATAGTATACCACGCTTTCCGGCATTTGAAAAGCGCACACCGGAGCATTTTTCTTTACAAATTACGAGAAAGCTCTTATAATGTGGGCAAAAGTGAGGTGGATCTGTATGAAACTCTCTCAAACTGCACAGGCCAAGGCAAAGCTGATCCTTGCCATGTTCATCTACGGCACCATCGGGCTGTTCGTCCGCTGGATTCCCCTGCCCTCCTCCCTTATTGCCAACGTACGGGGCGTGGTGGGTACGCTGTTCCTGCTGTTGGTGATCGCGCTGAAGCGGGACAGGCTGCACTGGAACGCAATCCGCCGCAATCTGAAATTCCTGCTGCCTTGCGGCATTATGCTGGGGTTTAACTGGATGCTTCTCTTTGAGGCCTACCGCTACACCTCTGTGGCTGTGGCCACCGTGTGCTACTATCTGGCGCCGGTGTTTGTACTGGTGATTTCCCCGCTGCTGCTGAAGGAAAAGCTGACGCCGTCCCGCTGCCTTTTCGCGCTGATTGCCCTGGTGGGTATGGTGTTTACCTCCGGCATCGTGCAGAACGGCTTTTCCGGCAGCTTTACCGGCGTTTTGCTGGCGGTGGGATCGGCGGTGATGTACGCCGCTATCGTGCTGCTGTCCAAATTGCTGACCGATATCCCTTCTTACGACATCACCATCATGGAGCTGGGGATTTCTGCCATCGTGCTGCTGCCCTACAACCTCATCACCGTGGACTGGGGCGGCCTCACCTGCTCCGCCGGACAGTTGGGACTTTTACTGGTGGTGGGCATCGTCCACACCGGCATCGCCTACGCCCTGTATTTCAGCGCCATCCCCTTCATGCAGGCACAGACCGCCGCCATCTTCAGCTACATTGATCCCATCGTGGCGATTTTGCTCTCCGCCCTGCTGCTGCGGGAGCCTATGGACGCTCTGTCCGCCATCGGCGCGGTACTGGTACTGGGCAGCACCTTTATCAGCGAGTTGTGGGACGGACGGAAAAAAGGCATAAAAAAAGAAGCCTGAGGCTTCTTTTTTTATGCCATAACGGGTCTTTCATCCCCCATAAAGAACACGGCGACCGTACCGGGGCCGGAATGACTGGCAATGATCGTACCAATGTTGCAGATTCGGATCTTCCCTTTCAGGTTGGGGAACCGTTCCTCTACTGCTGTGCGGAGCATCTCCGCATCTTCTATACACTTTGAGTGGCAGATAAAGCACTTCTGGTCGTAATCCACGCCGCCCTGAGCGCACTGCTCCATGGTATCCACGGTGACCTCCACCGCCTTTTTCTTGCCCCGCACCTTGTCGTATGCCTTGATAGCGCCGGCGGCATCAAGCCGCATGATGGGGCAGATATTCAGCACCGTGGCAATGGCGGCGGTAGCACCGCTGACCCGGCCGGTGCGCCGGAACTGGGTCATATTGCTGGAAAAGAACTGGTGGTGCAGCTTGTTGCGGTTATCCAGCGCCCACTGCCTGCACTCTTCCAGGGATTTCCCGGCATCGCGCATATCCGCCAGGATGTCCACCAACATACCATAACCGGTGCTGGAGCACAGGGAGTCGATCACTTCGATCTTGCGGTCAGGATATTTCTCCCGCAATTCCTCTGCCGCCAGATAGGCGTTGTTCACGCTGCCGGACTGGCCGGAGGTAAAGGAAACGTGCAGCACATCACCTTTTTGGAGCAACTGCTCAAAGAATTCGGTATAACCTGCCACGTTGATCTGACTGGTAGAGGGCAGCTTTCCCTCCTCTAAGAAACGATAAAACCGGGGCAGGGCTTCCGGGTCGCGGCCCATGTCATCTACATATTCCACACCATCGACCACATAGGTATAAAACAGAACGGGGATTTCCCGCTTCTCTAAATAGCTATACGGAAAATCCACAGTAGAGCAACAGCTTAGAATAAATTGACGTTCCATCCCTTTGTCTCCTTTTTCTGCCATCAGGAAAAATACCTTTAGTAGTATACCACCTTTCTCTGCAGATTGCAAATCATTCCTGCAGATGCTATACTAAGAGCCTATCCGTAAAATAGCCGGCACGCCCCTTGCTTGCCTTTTTTCCGTCATACCGTCCCTGTCTTTCTTGAAATACGTCAGTATTCCCGCGAAATCCAGAAACGGTATGACGTAAAAAATTCGGTGCAATGGACGCACCGTTATTTACGGATAGGCTCTAATGGCACAGGTCAGCTAAAAAGAGGAACAAGTTACTGATTCAGCAGCAGTTTTGTCTTCCGTAGCATTAGAACCAGAACCGGAATCAAAATAATGTGCAGAATGATGCCGGGAATCGTGGTGGTAATTGCACCGGCAAGGAACATATTCAATGTGAATACTGTTCCCTGCGTGGTCAGCAAAAAATACTGTGCTCCGCCCCAGACAAGTCTGCCTGCGACCATTGCGGCAATCAGGGATGCGTAGACAGACCATGCTCTTTTCGGCAGTCTCCGATAAAGCAGACCGGAAACCAGGCCATAAGTCGCCAGTTCAAAAGTCATAGCAATGGCAGTAGGATACAGCTTCGGGATTCCCAATAAAGCCGAACGCAGCAAAGGCGCAATCAGTCCGACAGCCAAGCCCCATGGCCAGCCGCAGGCAAAACCGCACAGCAGCACGGGGATATGCATAGGGCAGAGCATGGCACCGATTTCCGGAATTTGTCCGGTCAGAAACGGTAGGATGATCGCCAACGCCAGATATACAGCTGCATATGTCAGACACCGGACGCGATTGGATAATGAATGTATTTTCATGGTTGATATTCTCTTTCAACAAAGGATAGACATTCTATGATCGTTTCTATTATCAATTATATATTTTAGTATAAAAATTGTAAGCCCCCACGGGGGATAAGGCTGAAAAAATCCCCCCTGAGGGCTTATTTTCCGAGAATAAAGCAGTTATAATCATCAAGGAGCAAAATATGTGAGGTGAGGCTCATGGAAAAAAGCGATGTCATTGCCTTTTTTGACCGCTGTGCGGCATTTTGGGATGAAACTACCATTCGCAGTGAAGACGTTCTGACTAAAATATTGGATCATGCCGGCATTGTTCCCGGTGTTGACGTGCTGGATGTTGCCTGCGGCACCGGTGTGCTGATCCCGGATTATTTTGAGCGAAAAGCCGTCTCCGTCACCGGTATCGACATTTCCCCGGAAATGGCAATGCGAGCCAGCGAGAAGTTCCCTCTGGCAGAGATCATCTGTGCAGATGTAGAGGAATATGTATTCGGCAGGCAATTTGATGTCGTCATGGTCTATAACGCTTTCCCCCATTTTCCGGATCCAAAACGGCTGATCGAACATCTGGCTTCATTGGTTCGTATTGGGGGCCGGCTCAGTATTGCCCACGGAATGAGCCCCGAAAAGCTTGCACAGCACCATGCAGGAAGTGCACAATGTGTCTCCATCGATTTGCTCGATGTGCATGAGCTGGCTGAGTTGATGTCAACGTGGTTTGATGTGGACGTCGTCATATCCAATGACGAGATGTATCAAGTTGCCGGTATCCGCAAAGTCTGACAGAATACAGAAAAAAGTGACGGGCGCAAACCCTTGTTTTGCGCCCGTCACTTTCATTATTTGTCAGCTTACGCTTTCTGCCATTGCGTTACTTCCTCTAAAAGCCATTGACACAGGGCATCCACCCCTTCTCCGGTTTTTGCGGAAACGGGAAAGATCTTCAGCTTTGGATTACGCATCAGCGCATATTCCCGGACTTTCTCCATATCGAAGTCAAAATAGGGCAAAACATCCGTCTTGTTAATGACCAGTACGTCACACACGGTGAAAATCAAAGGATATTTCAAGGGTTTGTCGTGTCCCTCCGGCACGGAGAGGATCATCATATTTTTCACCGCACCGGTATCAAATTCCGCCGGGCATACCAGATTGCCCACGTTTTCCAGAATAGCCAGATCCACATCCTCTGTACCCAGCTCCGAAAGGCCCTGCTCCGTCATGCCGGCGTCCAGATGACACATCCCGCCGGTATGGAGCTGGATGGCCTTGACGCCATGGCCGCTGATGGTTAAAGCGTCCACATCGCTGTCGATATCTGCCTCCATGACGCCGATGCACAGATTCCCTTTCAGAATGTCGATAACCTTACCCAAGAGCGTGGTTTTACCTGCACCGGGAGAGGACATAAGGTTCAGTAAAAAGGTCTTTTCCTCTTTCAGGCGGCGGCGCATCAGATCTGCCTGACGGTCATTATCCGCCAATACGCTTTCCTTGACCTCAATCACCCGTACCTTGCCCATCTACTCCACCTCTATTTCCTTGATGTTAAATTCGTTGCCCGTCTGCAGGACGGTTCGTTCGCTGCCACAGTAAGGACAGACCTTTCCATGCTGTACCGTGGGGTAGGTCTTTCCGCACGCTTCGCACAAAGTCAGCGCCGGAATGGTCTCCATGATGATCCTGGCATCCTTTAGTGCGGTAGTCTGTTTCTTGACTGCCCAACTCCAGCAATCCTCAAAATAGGAGGGAATCACCAGAGAAACCTCGCCGATCTCCACCGTAACGGAGTGGATCTTCTCCACTCCGTTTTTCTCGGCGATATCGTTTACCGTGTCGATGACATGAAACACGATGCCTAATTCGTGCATTATTTGTCACCTTTCTTTTTCAGCAGGATCTTTCCGGTACGCTGTACCATGTAGGGCAGGATCTTGCTGAACTTCTCCTCGGAGGTGATCATCTCACTGGCCTCCGGGTGGTCACGGTGCAGATGGATGGCATCAAAGGCACACTTGGTCGTGCAGATACCGCAGCCGATACAGCGGTTGGGATCAACGATGGTAGCACCGCAGCCCAGGCAACGGGCAGTCTCCTTACGTACCTGTTCCTCGGTGAGCGTGCCCCGTGCATCGGCAAAGCGATCGTCTGACGTACCGTCCTCCGCCTCCTGCCGTCCGGCGGTATCATAGGAGAACAGGAAGATATTGTCCTTATCCAGTTCCACAAATTCCCGGCGGTTGCGTCCGATGGTCATATGACCATTCTGGACATAGCGATGGAGAGATTCCGCCGCCTCGTGTCCCTGTGCGATGGCATCAATGGCAAACTTGGGGCCGGTATACACATCACCGCCCACAAAAATGTCTGCCTGTGCGGTCTGATAAGTCAGCTTGTCGGCTTGCGGACCATTTCCGCGGCCCAGCACCACCTGAGAACCCCGGAGCAGGTCGCCCCACACAATGGTCTGTCCCACAGCAAAGATCACCGTATCGCAGTCGTATGCGGTAATATCATTTTCATCATAGGTAGGAGCAAACTTCTTTTCAGCGTCAAACACGGAAAGGCACTTCTTAAACACAATGCCAGACACCTTTCCGTCCTGAACCAACACCTCTTTGGGACCCCAGCTATTGTGAATGCTGATCCCGTCAGCTTTGGCTTCTTCTACCTCGGAGGGCGTAGCAGGCATAATGTCCTCGCTCTCCAGGCACAGCATATCCACGCTCTGTGCGCCGGAACGCATGGCCACACGCGCTGTATCAATGGCCACATTGCCGCCGCCTACCACGATCACCTTGCCGGAGAGCGTCTTCTTGCCGGTGTTGGCCTCTCCCAGGAAGTCCACCGCTGTGGTGACGCCCTGTGCATCCTCACCGGGAATACCAGGCAGCTTGCCGCCCTGGCAGCCGATGGCGATATAGAACGCCTTGTATCCTTGTGCACGAAGCTCATCCAGTGTTACATCCTTACCCACGGTAACGCCGCAGCGGATCTCCACGCCCATTTCACGCATCACATCGATTTCTGCATCGATAACGTCCTTTTCCAGCTTAAAGGACGGGATACCGTAGCGCAGCATACCGCCGGGCTGTTCATTGCGCTCAAAAACGGTGGGAGTATAACCCATCTCCGCCAGATAATAGGCACAGCTCAAGCCGGCAGGACCGGCACCGATAATGGCCACTTTTTCCTTCCAGGGACCACGATTGGATGCAATGACAGGAGTGGGAACATAGCGAGTTTCTGCATTGAGATCCTGCTGCGCGATGAATTTCTTCACGCCGTCTATATTTACTGCCTTGTCCACAGTACCGCGGGTACAGGCCAACTCACAGCGACGGTTGCAGATACGACCGCATACAGCCGGGAAGGGATTCTCCCGCTTGATGATGGCCAACGCCTCCTGATACTTGCCCTGTGCCGCCTTTTTCAGATAACCCTGCACGGCAACATGTGCCGGGCACGCGGTCTTACAGGGAGAGGTACCGGTTTCGTGACAATTGACACGATTCTTATCACGGTAATCCTCCGTCCACATCTCCTTGCCCCATTTCTTGGCATCGGGCAAAGGCTGACGGGGATATTCGATCTCCTGACCCACCTTATCGCACAGCTTCTGTCCCAGCTTCACGGCACCGGCGGGGCAATACTCCACGCAACGACCGCAAGCCACACAGCTCTCCTTGTCCACATGCGCCACATAGGCCGAGCGGGACAGGTTGGGTGTGTTGAAAAGCTGGGAGGTACGCAGGGCGTTGCAGACCTTTACATTACAATTACAGATGGCAAAGATTTTATTTTTACCATCAATATTGGTGACCTGATGGACAAAACCGTTGTCTTCGGCACGTTTCAGAATCTCCAATGCTTCCTCATAAGTGATAGCACGACCACGGCCGGTTTCCACGCAGTAGTCTGCCATATCACCAACACCCAGGCACCAGTCGTTGAAGTCATCAGCGCAGCCCTCATCCAGCTGCTTGCGTCCGATACGGCAGGAACAGATGCCGGCACTAAGGTGACCTTCATAGCGCTTGAGCCAATAGGAGATATGCTCGATATCCATGGTCTCGTTTTCCATGGATATTGCCTGCTCCACCGGCAGAACGTGCATACCGATACCGGCGCCGCCCATAGGTACCATGGGGGTGATCTTCTCCAAAGGCAGGAAGGTCATGCGTTCAAAGAACATGGCCAGCTCCGGATGCTTACGCATCAGATCCTGATTCATATTGGTATATTCGGCAGAACCGGGGACGAAAAGAGGCACCCAGTAGCGGCGATCCTCTTTCTCGTAAGTAGTGCCGGGGATGGGGCCGTCCTTGGTGTACTTGTCACCATAGTCGTACTCTACCAGTCCGAAATAGGCCAAAGTTTTCAGGAATTCATCAAAGGACGCCTGATCCGGCATATACTTCTTCTCTTCATTCCACTTGACCAATTCTGTATAAGGCTTGGGTTCCCGGACAGTCAAAGGTTTCTTGGAGATCAGATCCAAAAGGAAGTCCAGCGCGGCTTCCCGCGTTACCGGATCCATTTCATCCTCAAAGATACAGGCATAGCCCCAGTATTCCGGGTCATCTGTGGTAACACCCTTGAGCTTGCCGTCCACACGGTCGGTAATGGCGCGTACCAGCTTCAAAAGCTTGGGATTGGGGTTCTTGTCTCCCTTGTGCTTAGGGATAAACTTTGTACTCATTTCCGGCATAATTTTTCTCCTAACTGTAATTCTCTTTTTACTACTTCATTATTGAACACACAGGTAATCGTATCAGCAGACCATTTTCCCCCCGCATTGCGGAGGATCGCGGTGTACTCAGATCCGGGTAGCCAGGTTATAGGCCGCCTTGGTGGCTTGCCAGATATTGCCGGGCTTTTGTGTATTGTAGCTGTCGCCGATATTATGAATCTCGGGCGCTACATGTGCCATCTGAGCCTCCAAGAAAGGTCTATCATCGCCCCGGTTGCCGATAGCCATGACCACCAGATCAGCCGGAATTTGCTCGATGTATTCCTCATGGGTCATCTTAGGCGCCAGGGGATTGCTGATATTCTTGGGAATAATCGGTGCCCAAGTGCAGTAGGGATCCGGCACCGCCTTGGACTTATTGCGTTCCAGCACCACATGCCCGTCTTCAAAGCGTACCACTTTGGCGCAGTTGATGAGCTTGCCGCCGTCAGCCTCAAAATAGTGGATCAGGTGGCCGCGGTTTGCAGTACAGGCACCGTCTTCAAAGTATTCCAGCATTTCCACACAGGTCACATCGCGCTGCTTCTCCGTAGCCAGGTAGAAAGCAGTTTCCAGTCCTACTGCGCCGCCGCCTACGACCACGATCTTCTTGTCCGCGTCCGTCAGGAATTCCGGATGGTTCAGCAGATAAACCGCATCTACATGGCGAGTCTTGTCCATACCCGGAATGGCCGGCTGGCCTTCACGCGCACCGTTAGCAAAGATTACCGCGTCATACTGTCCCTTTTTCAGCATTTCCAGGTTAACGGCAGTATTCAGCTTCACCGTGATACCGGGAGTCTTCTTCACCTGTGCAATGAGCCAGTCCATGTAGTTATGCAGCTCATATTTGGAAAGCGGCGCACCGGCGGCGTGCATCTTTCCGCCCATGCGATCGGATTTTTCAAAGATCTTCACTTGATGGCCACGCTGCGCGGCGGTCAGTGCAAAGTTCAAACCTGCACAGCCTGCACCCACCACGGCAATTTTCTTGCTCTTTTCTGCTTTCGCCGGTACCGCAGGCAGCAACTCTTCAAAGCCGGTACGGGGATTCACGGCGCACTGGGGATGTCCGCCCTCTATGAATTCGTTGACACATCCCTCCTGACAGCCGATACAGGGGCGAATATTCTCCACCTCACCGGCATAAGCCTTGTTGCACCAGTCGGGGTCAGCCAAAACCGGCCGGCCCA
>CALCRH010000122.1 GCA_937894515.1 uncultured Clostridia bacterium
ACTTATTTCAGCCGAAAATGGCTCAGCAGGATTCCGAAAACGATACTGGAACGATTCCCGCAGAAAAGCGGGATTTGCAGAGTAAAACTATTGGATTTTTAACCTCATTTTATGAACGGAACGTATCAGAAAAGTATTATGGGCAAGCCCGGAAATCTTAAGCCCGGCTTTAGGCATTGATGTTATAATATTATGATAAGCTATCACAATGGAGGTTATTATGCGTTTATTGATTGCGGAGGACAATCCTAAATTGTTGAAATCTTTGCTCCATATTTTTGAACAAAATAATTTTGTAGCCGACGGGGTGTCAAACGGCGACGAGGCGTTTTCCTACGCGCAGACAGAGGAATACGATGGCCTTGTGCTGGATATTATGATGCCCGGTATGGATGGAATTACCGTTCTTCAAAAACTGCGGAAGATGAATATCCACACGCCTGCGCTGTTTCTGACCGCTCGGACAGAGGTGTCCCAGCGCGTGGAAGGGTTAGACGCCGGAGCAGACGATTATCTGCCAAAGCCTTTTTCTACCGCTGAACTTTTGGCAAGAGTTCGTGCCATGCTGCGCCGTAAGGATAACTATATGCCGGATATTTTGTCTTACTGCGATGTAGCATTGAATCGATCTACCTATCAACTTGATTATGATGGAAAAATCCAGAGTTTAAGCGGAAAAGAATATCAGATTATGGAGCTGCTCATGCAAAGTCCCAAAATCATAGTTCCAACGGATAAATTTATGGATCATATCTGGGGTTGGGACTCCGATGTGGATACCAGCGTGGTCTGGGTACATATCTCAAATATCCGCAAAAAGCTGCTTGCAATCGAGGCACCTTTGGAAATCAGATTTATCCGTGGAGCCGGATATGTTTTGGAGGATAAGTCATGATCCATTCTTTACGTAAAAAAATGATACTGGTCAGCGCCGTATCTATTATCCTTGTGATTATTATTGTTTATCTTGCCATATTCCTGTTTGAAGTATTACAACTGAATAACATAATGGATACACTGACAGATACAATAGCTGAAAACGGCGGGAGTTTTCCTGTCTTTGATCGGGATCACTCCAGTCTGCACAGGGACTCCCTGCAAATGGGCATCATTACACCGGAAACACGGTATAGCACCCGCTTTTTTTCTATATGGACAGATAAATGCGGAAATGTCATCCGAGAAGATGTGGATTGGATTTCTTCTATCACAAGCGATCAGGCAAGAGATTATGCGCAGAAAACAATAGAGCGCGGAAATGAACGAGGCTGGGTATCAGATTATCGGTACAAGATCGTTTCTGATGAAAAAGGATATTTGATCGTTTTTGTCAATGGAAGCATGAACAAGGAAGTGATGCGGCAATTTATGCTGATTGCATTGCCCGTCCTTCTTGGCAGCGGTTTCGTAATCCTTTTGCTCATTGCCCTTTTTTCAAAAGTGGCGGTTCGCCCCGTTGCGGAAAGCTACGAGAAACAAAAACAGTTTATCACCGATGCCAACCACGAATTGAAAACGCCGCTCACTTTGATTCTTTCTAATCTTGACATAGTGGAAAGTGAGCTTGGAAAAAACGAATGGCTGGACGATATACGCAACGAAGGAAAGAGAATGGGGGTGCTCGTCAATCAACTTGTCACGCTTGCCCGTATGGACGAAGATCATTCCAATCTTGAAGTTTCCCCCTTCGATCTGGCTACTGTTGTTTCCGATACAGTATCTGAATTTCAACCGCTTGCCGAAGAAAAAGGAAAAACGTTATATTTTAAGGAAAGTACCCCTATTCTGTATAGCGGCGATGAGGGGCTGATCAGACGCCTGATATCCATACTGCTTGATAATGCTGTCAAATATTGCGACACTGGCGGAGTGATAAATGTTACCGTATCGGCAAAAAGAAATCCGGTTTTTACGGTGGAGAATACCTATAAAAAGGTAGATACAGTTGAACTGAATCGTTTGTTTGACCGTTTCTACCGAGCGGATAAGGCAAGAAGCTACTCAGGAAGCTTTGGCATTGGTCTTTCCATTGCAAAAGCCATTGCAAAAAATCATCATGGAGACATTGCTTCTTATAAAAAAGGCGATGATACCATCGGCTTTAAGGTTGTTTTGAAATAGCAATCAGTTTTTTACAGGTCGTTCACAGATTCCTTTAGTACGGCTTTAGGCACTTCTGTTACCATATAAGCACAATCCGCTGGGAAAATCTTTATGATTGTGGCTATGCGCGGCATTGATGCCAAAGCAGAAGTTTTGGATAAGCCGACAATGAAGTGCGTTTCTCAATAGCCGGTCAGTGGTTCATATACATCACTTGGGCGCAGTCCAAATCGGCGGACTGCGCCCAAGACCATGACAAGGGTCGGCAGTCGGCAATAAAGTTTCACTTTCTGTTCACAAACATCTTTAGGCTGCCTTTAGCCGCATCCGTTATACTATTTGCCGTAATGCTTGACATTGCAGAAAGGAACGAAAGCTTATGTATGTAGTAAAGAATGCGCTGAAATGTATCGGTCGGTCGGCAGGACGTAATATACTCATTGGTATTATTGTTCTTGTGATTGCCGTTTCTGCCTGTGTCGGCCTATCTATCCGGCAGGCAGCGGAAAGCGCGAAAAACGAAACATTGAACACAATGAATATAACAGGTACGATTTCTTTTGACCGCCAATCTATGATGAGCGGTATGAACAGCGGTGGGTTTGATCGCTCGCAGTTTATAAACAAAATGAACGGTTCCGCGTCACTTTCGCTTGAGGAGTATCAAAAATATGCCGAAGCGGATTCCGTTAAGGATTTTTATTATGCACTGACCGCTTCCGTAAATGGGACAGAGAACTTTGAACCGGTAAGTGCCGAAACTGACAGCGAAACTTCCACTGAGCAGGGCGGCTATGGAATGATGGGCGGCAAAGGCGGTATGAGCCGCTTTGGAATATCCGCAGATTTCACGGTTGTAGGTTACAGCAGTGACGCGGCGATGACCTCTTTTATCAATGGTACTGCATCAATTTCCGAAGGCTCTGTATTTGAAGAAGGTACCGCTGATTATGACTGTATCATTTCCGAAGAACTTGCCATTTTTAATAACCTGACTGTTGGTGACTCAATTAAAGTTGCCAATCCGAAAAACGAGGAAGAAATCTACGAACTGAATATCGTTGGTCTTTATTCGGACTCCTCTGCGAATGAAAGCAGTATTTCCATGATGGGAATGACCGCAAACGATCCTGCGAACAGAATATACATGAGTTATACAGCACTTCAATCCGTCATTACTGCTTCCGAATCCGTTTCCGAAACCGTTGTTGACGAGAATACCGGTATGGAATCTGAATCTGCGCTGACTGGCACCTTGACCGGTACTTATGTATTTGCTGATACGAATGCTTATCATCAGTTTGAAGAAGATGTCAGGACACTTGGTCTTGATGAAAGCTATACTGTGTCTTCTGCTGACCTCAATTCCTATGAAAACAGTTTAACTCCGTTGAACACTTTAAGTACAATGGCAGGCGGATTTCTGATTGTTATACTCTTAATCGGTGCAGTCATCCTCATCGTTCTCAATATTTTCAATACGCGGGAGCGCAAGTATGAGATCGGAGTATTGACCGCTATGGGCATGAAAAAAGGCAAAGTGGCTATGCAGTTCATTACAGAAACCTTTGTGGTAACAATGATAGCGGTTATGATCGGTGTAGGTGTAGGCGCTGTATCCTCCGTTCCTGTCACAAATGTCCTGCTTGAGAGTCAAGTGGCTGCTCAACAGGAACAGCAGGCAAGTGTAACCGAAAACTTTGGGCGCGGACAAAACGGGATGATGGGCGGAACTCGCTTTGAAGGCAAGAATGCTGCTTTCCCCAATCTGTTTGGCACTTCGCCTGAAACAAACTATGTGACGGAAATCAGTTCTGCTATGAATTTCACGGTGGTGCTTCAAATGCTTGGAATTGCCATATTGCTGGTGCTGGTTTCCGGTATGGTTTCCGTGATGTTTGTTATGCGATATGAGCCGCTGAAAATACTGGCGAACAGAGATTAAGGAGGTGCTACCATGTCAGTTCTTGCATTAAATAACATTAGCTTTTCATATGGAAGAAACGTTGTTCTGGATAACCTTTCGCTCGAATTCGAGAAGGGGAAAATGTACTGTATCGTCGGTAAATCGGGTGCGGGCAAGACGACGCTGCTTTCCGTTCTGTCAGGGCTTGCATCGCCCGGTCAGGGCAGTATTCTTTACAACGGACAGGATATAAAAAATATTGATAAATACAGGTTCCGCAGTCAAAATATAGGCGTTATTTTCCAGAGTTATAATCTTTTGAGCAAGTTCACCGCTGTGGAAAATGTCATGCTCTCGATGGATATTGCCGGTGTAAAAGGAGTGAACAAACATAGCAAAGCAACGGAACTTCTGCACAGTGTCGGTCTTGACGATGACGAATGCAATCGACGGATCCTGAAACTTTCCGGTGGGCAACAGCAGCGTGTAGCCATTGCCCGTGCGCTTTCCTATGATCCCTCAATAATCCTTGCCGACGAGCCTACAGGCAACCTGGACAGCGACACTCAACAGGAGATCATGGACATTTTTCATGAACTTGCAAAACAGGGTAAATGTGTAATTCTTGTAAGCCATTCTCCTGAGGTCGCTTCCATGTGTGATGAATGCTATGAATTAAAGCGCACACAGAAGCGCCCTAAGAAATAATGCGCTTATAGCATCGGGGTATAACCTGCGGTACAGTTACCATTGCAATCAAATAATGACATAGTATAACTTCACAATAACCGTGAATTCCTATTCAACAACCGTTGATTTATCCGGAGCAGACAATGCATCTAATGTAAATGATTTTGTTTCAGATAAACGCAATATGAAATGGCGGCAGAGATTTTTCTCTGCCGCCGTACCTTTGTTATACATAGATTAGATCATTATTGACGATTTCTGTTGCTGTTTCTCGTACTGCGTTCATCCGCCGTACCCAATCCATTTGGTCAGTTGCTTTGAGCCTTTCCGAAACACCTTTCTTTTCGGCAAGTTCTTTTATCAATCGAAAGAACATTTCCTCTGCTTGTTTGTTCGAGTCTTCAAGTAGTTGTGTAGTTTTGATATAGTAAAGACGATAATTGGCAAAACAAAAAATGGTTTACTCATGGAGTTTTTCTCCTTGAATAAGCCATTTTTCGTTCTGCTCGCGATCAGTTGATTCGATAGGACTTAATTATCCTTATGAGAACCAACCTTTCGGCGGTCATTTTCTTTTTGCTTATGCGTTTTCCGGCTTATTTTTCATGCGT
>CALCRH010000123.1 GCA_937894515.1 uncultured Clostridia bacterium
TTTCAGCCACCTCTTCACGCTTTTCTTCCGGAAGCTCCAGCAGCATTTGGATCTTGTTGATGCTCAGGCGTTCCATGGCGCTGCCGGCCTTGGTCTCCCGGGCGGCCTGCATCAGCCTCTGGGCGCTGCGCACGCTCATGCCGGTGTTCTCCCGCACCCAGCCTTCCCATTCGCCCCAGCCGATCAGCGGCCTCGCCGCCACCAGACAGCGCCCCACACCCAGCAGGCTGTGGTAGATCCCCGTCATGTACAGGTTCAGCTGCTGCTCAATTCCTTCCAGTTCCCTCTGTTTGCTGATCTCGGTCATTTCGCTCATTGTTCCTTACTCCTTTCATATTCCAGCCCTTTCCGGGCAGTTATGCGGTTTTTATCAGCGCGTCAGTCGCAGCGTATATATCAGCAGGTCTATTTCTTCTGCGCTTTCGCGCACGATCAGTTTCCGTCCCACCGTCAGCACCACACAGGTGCTCCTGCTTCCGTCCGCCTCCGTAAAGTCATAGTAGCAGGCGATCACCGCCGTATTGACCCTGATAGGTGATTCATACTCCTGCCCGTTTTCATCCTTATTGTGCAGTGTTACCATCACAGATTCATTCACAGTTATTCTGTCCATCCTGCCCTCCTTACCACGGGTTATCCGGGTCATCTTCAAGGCTCACCTGCACCGCGTCCTCCGGGATTCCTTCGGTGCCGTTCAGCCGGTCCTTCCTGATCCACAGGCAGCGGATGATGGTTTCTCCCACACGCTTCGGCTTCGTGCTCTTTCCGCCGGGGCCCAGGCTGTCCGGTCCCAGCACCCCGTCTTCCTTCAGCTGCTTGAACAGCATCTTGGCCTGCAGCGGGAAGGTACTGCCCTGCTTCAGGTACAGCTCATTCACTGCCTTGTATGCCACCTGAGGCAAAAAGTAATAGTATTTGTCATCGCAATATCCCACAAGATCGCGGCCCATTTCCGTCTGCTTATCGCTGGCCTCGCTCAGGTTCCTGACGCCTACCGCCCGGGTGCTCATCAGCTCCCGCAGCGCTGCGGTGAACATTGCGCTGGGCCGGTCATCGCGCATCTCCTTGGTCTGCTCGGCGCTGTTGCTGCAGATGATCTCCCAGCCTTCGCTCACCCGGCGCATAGCCTCCGCGTCATCTATCACGCCTATGTCCCGCAGGTAGTTCATGGCCATGCTGTAGCCCAGCATGATGTGGGCCACGGCCTCAGCCGTTCTTCCGTGCTGTTGTTCCATCTTTTCCCGGGCCAGTTTCCTGTTGTTCAGCCATTGCTTGTGCAGCCTTGCCGGCATTTCGTCCAGCTGCTGCAGCAGCCATTTGATATATCCCGCCATGCTCTTCTGCAAGTACCCCTCTCTGGCTTTCTCCTGCATGTCCGTCAACTGATCATCCAGCGGAATGTCATCCTTGTGCACCTCGCACACGTAGTAGCGCGCCAGTCCGCTCTCGCCGATGTTCGGCAGTTCCTCGCCGCTCATGATGGCCACAGCCCGGGGCGGCATCTTTTCCTGAAGGCTCAGGTCGCTCTTCATTCTGCCGCGGTCAGCTCCGTCACCGAAGGCGCGGGCCAGTGCCTGCGCGGTCTGCTCCATCTTCTTCCGCTCCTGCACGCTGGTGCTGGGGTGGAAGTCATCCACGGCGAAGGGCATATCCTTGATGAAGAAGGCCTTGCGCTGGATGCTGTTGGCCGTGTCATTGTAGCTGCTTGGCAGGGTGTGCCCTGTGAAGCTCCCAAAATGAGAAAGTCCCAGCGCCATCACGGTGCTCTTTCTCGTTCCGGTGCCGCCCACTAAAAACAGCATGTACGCCGGCGCGCATCCGCTCTCCAGCATAAATTCTCGGAGAGGTGCCAGGAACAGCGTCCCGATCAGCGGCACGCTGATATGTGGCGCAAAAGCATCTATCATCCGCAGCGTCTGCTGGCCTCCGTCCCGGAAGGTCAGCCCCTTGTAGGTTTCGCTCCCATTCCCGTCCAGCCGGTAGGCGCTCAGGCCGGTGCCAAGGTCTACCGTCACACCGTCCACGCCGATGGCCCCGCCCTGATACAGATACGCCCATTTACCGCCGATCTTTCGCCATCCGGTGTGGGCGTATTCCGTCACATGCTGGGCGCTGATCCTGCCCACCTCGCCGATGGCGTACCGCACCTGATCCTTCACCGTGGTGCCCGGCATCAGCGCGGCATTGAAGTCCCAGTTCTTCGTCACCCAGGTCATGCCGGCATACTCATCACTTTTCACGCGGGCGTCCGGCAGCTTGCGCCCGGTCTGGTCCCAGCCACGGATCACAAATTCGCTTGATACATTCACGCCGTCATCCCGGGTCACGATTTTCACAGGCTCGGCCACAAAGTTGGTCAGCGGCTTCACGCCGTTCTCCACCGTCTTGCAGATCCTTCCGGCGTCCACCACATAGCCCGGCACCTGCATGTACAGGTCCATCAGCCGCTGCTGTTCGCCGTCCGGAGGCACATATACGGCAGCCTGATCTATGGCCTGCCGTATCAGCTGCGGCCCCAGGATACCGCCCGCGGCCTCTATCAGGTCGGTTGCGTCACCCTTCGCCTGCAGCTGCGGGTACACCTTGGTCAGGTCTGCCACCCGCACGCTCCGGGCCGTCTTGCTCACGCTCTGCGCCACCATCTGCATGTGCTTCCGGCCCGGTTCATCGTTGTCCGGGATCAGCACCACATCCGCGCCGGTCAGCCATGTGCTGTATTCATCCTTCCACTTGCCCGCGCCCATGGGATTGGTGGTGGCGGTGTAGCCGTAGTTGGCCAGCGTCAGGCAGTCCTTTTCACCCTCGCAGATGATCACGTCATCCCCGCGCCGGATAGCCCGCAGCACTTCCGGAAGCTGGAATGGGATCAGCTGCACGCCTTCCTTCGTGTACCGCCATCCGTCCCGGGCGCTCTGGTCCGGCTGCCGCAGCAGGAAGGTCTTGCTCCCGTCCTCATAACGGTACCGGCACGCCTCAAAGACGGTCTGCCCGTCCTTATCCCGGTAGGTGTACGCGCACACAAAGGTCTTCTTCCCCTTGTCAGCCTTCGGCTCCGCGCTGGGTGCCTTCGCTCCGCTTTCGGCGCTTTTCCGGAAGCTTTCGCCACCGCCTGCTCCGCTTTTCCCGGCTATCGCTCCGCTTCCGCCATCAAACAGGTCCTTCATTTGCAGGTTCATGGCGGTCACGATCTCCCGGGTGCTGCACCGTCCGGTCTGGCACTTGATCAGGATCTTCGTTCCGCCGTTCTCCGCTTCCGCCTCCCGGATGCACAGGCTCTGGGTCCTGTCATCATGCGCCGGGCATTTTGCCAGATATTCGCCGCTGGCGTTCGGTCCCTTAACACCTTCAAGGCGCTGCAGAAATTCCTCTATTCTCATTGTCGCGCCTCCCTTCATTTCGCCCTCAGGCGATGATCAGGCCGTCACCGGCCTGTCCTCTGTTCAGCACGGACGCCCGCCCGCGCTGTCATTTTCTCCGTCTATCCTGTGCCACATGTGGAAGATGGCGCCGTTCCCGCTTCCGATCCTGCTCGTCTGCAGCTGCATCTTCAGCTTTTCATCCGGCAAAAAGAAGTAGTCCCGCATCCTGATCATCGGCACGTCCTCCGGCGCTTTCCACAGGTCACCGGCACAGATGCTCACGTGCTCCATGCCCTGCTCGTTGAAGCCGATCACGAAGGTGATCTGCTTTCCCTTGTACACCGGGTCCAGCAGGAAGCCCATCATCACATCGGGCCGGTTCGTCACCGTCATCAGCGCCTTGCTTTTTTCCAGTTCCTTCCTCGGTCTCACTTCGATGCCTCCTTCCGCGCCGATCAGCGCCATGTCTCTGCTGTGCGTCTGTAGTTGTCAGTGCCCTGCCCGGGTTGCACCCTACCGGGCAGGGCATCTATGCGGCAGGCGGGAGTTGCACCCGCCGGCGTTATCGGGCCGGCACAATCTTGGAGGGATCTCCGGGCCCGCCCCCGGGCAAGGGGTTATCACGCCGCCCTGGCTGCCGCATGCAAGGGGGAAGGAGTGCGGGCGTCCGCTCAGCGCTCCGCACCGGGCATCAGCTGTTAAGCAGCTGCGCCCGTTCTTTGCGTAGCCACTTAACAACTGAGGCCTTTTTACCGCCGGGTTCGTTTTGCTTTCCGCCTTCAGCGCAGGCTTTACGGCTTCAAGCTCGGTCACGGTCAGCGGGTCGATGCCGGTATAGAACATTACGGAAGA
>CALCRH010000124.1 GCA_937894515.1 uncultured Clostridia bacterium
CCATTTCTGCCCTCTCCTTCGTGACCGGCATCGAAAAGAAACTCGGTGTCGATTACCCTGTGACAAAACTGTTGCAGGGCGCCTCCATCATGGATATCGAGAACGAGATCATGCGCTCCTTCCTTTCCGGAAAAGCAAACAACCGGGCAGCCTCCGAAAAGCAGTCCGCCGGGGCTGAGATCCGGGATGAATATCCGCTGACCCAGACCCAGCTGGGTGTCTATTACGAGACCATGCAGCATCCGGAAAGCGTGCTGTACAATGTGCCGCTCTGCCTGAAATTTGAAGGCATCGACGCCGGACGGCTGTGTGACGCGCTCCGGGGCGCGCTTCGGGCGCATCCTTACCTGAACACGCATATTACGACCGGGAAAAATGGCTTTATGCAGGTCCGAAACGACAGCGCCGAACCCGAAATTGCCGTGAGCGAACTGGGAGACCGGGACATCCGGGAGGTCTTCCGGACCTTTGTCCGCCCGTTCCTGCTCCATGAGGGTCCGCTCTACCGCCTCGAAGTGATCACCGGCCCGGGTCAGGTCTGGCTGCTGATGGACTTCCATCATATCGTGTTTGACGGATTCTCCGTCAATCTGTTCATGGATTCCGTGAAGAGCGCCTATGAAACCGGTGCGGCGGAAGCGGAAGAATACTCCTATTTCGATTATTCCCTCGACGAGGAAAAGCTCCGTCAAAGCGATGAATACGCCGAAGCGGAAGGCTACTTCAGGGACATGCTCTCCGACTTTGAAAACGTTACGGAGATCCCCGCGGACATCAGCGGAAAAGCGGAGGACGGAAAAGCCGCGAGCGTATCGGAATTCATGGATCGGGATGCCGTGGAAAGCTTCTGCAAAGCAAACCGGATCACGCCTTCCACTCTCTTCCTCTCCTCGGCGTTCTATACCGTTTCCCGCTTCGCGTCCTCAAAGGACGTCTACCTCTCCACAATTTCCAACGGCCGTGCAAACTCCAAGACCCGCGGCGCAATCGGTATGTTTGTGCGTACACTTCCCGTTGCCATCCGTCCGAAGGACGGCATGAGCGTGGCGGACTATATCTCCGCCGCGGGAGAGAGCATGAACGGCAGCATCGCCCATGAAATCTACCCGTTCACGGAGATTGCCGGGCAATACGGCTACACCACCGATATCATGTATGAATGTCAGCTCGGCGTGATCTCGCAAATCACGGTGGGCGGCCATACGGCGGAAAGCCTTTCTGAGGAAGAAGGCACATTGAAGTTCAAACTGAAAATCGTGATCACGGACAGCGAGGATGGCATCTGCCTGAGCATCGGGTACAACAACGCGCTCTATTCCGAAAAATATATGCAGCTTCTGGCTCGCTCGCTGAAGATCTGCACCGAAAAAATGATGGCGGCACCCTCCGCCCCAATTCGCCATCTCTCCCTGCTGACCGAAGAGGACGAGAAAAAGCTGGAGGGCTTCTCCAAAACCGAACACGGCCCTGTACCTGCCGGCGGACTGGTACACCGGATGTTTGAAGAACGTGCGGCGGCGCATCCCGACAAGACCGCCGTCATCGCCTGTGACGGACAGATGAACTACGGTGAACTGGACAAGCAGGCGAACATCATCGCAAACAATCTGATCTCGAAAGGCGTGCGCAGGGAAGACATGATCGTTCTGCTTCTGCCGAGACGCTCGTATTACTTCGCTGCCGTCCTGGGCGTTCTGAAGACCGGCGCGGCCTTTATTCCCTGCGATCCGCAGTACCCGGCGGAGAGGATCAGTCTGATCACGGAGGATTCCGGCGCGCAGTATATCGTGACCACCGAGGACAAGCTCAGCCAGTATGAGAGCGGGAAAGCCATCAACATCGCGGAGCTTCTCGCGGGCGACCGGGCTGAAGATCCGCAGATCGAAATGTCCCCCGAGGATCTGGTGTACGCGATCTATACCTCCGGCTCGACCGGAAAACCAAAGGGCGTTCTGATCCGCCACATCGGCGTCTGCAACTATTTCTCCGACGCGAAGGCGAATATTCTGTACAGCAAAGTATCCGAGCTGAATGTTGAGAGCGTGCTGTGCATCACGACCGTTTCCTTCGATATGTCCATGAAGGATGGACTCGGAATTCTCTGCAACGGCAAAACGCTCATTTTTGCCGACGAAGAGCAGATGAACGATCCGATGGCGATCGCGGCCCTGATGGAAAAATACAATGTCGAACTGTTCAGCTCGACTCCTTCCCGGATCATCCAGTATCTCGACTATGCCCCGTTCGCAGAGCAGATCCGGAAGCAGAAGATCGTCATCTGCGGCGCGGAGATGTACCCGATGTCTCTGCTGAAGACCCTTCAGGGAATGACCAAAGCGGAGCTTTTCAACTCCTACGGTCCCACGGAGATCACCATCTCCGCCAATATGGCGCATCTGACGCAGGCCGATCATGTTTCCGTCGGCAAGCCGCTTTACAACTATACCGAGTACATTGTCGATACGGATGACAACCTGCTGCCTCCCGGCGTCACGGGCGAACTGTATGTAGGCGGCCCCGGCGTTGCGAAAGGCTATAAAAATCTTGACGAGCTGACGCAGAAGCAGTTTGTGGAATATCGCGGTCTCAGAGTATACAAGACCGGCGATTATGCCAGATGGGATGAGGACGGAAATGTCATCATCCTCGGCAGAAAGGACAATCAGGTCAAGCTGAGAGGTCTGCGGATCGAGCTCGGCGAGATCGAGACCCTGATCACGCAGCAGCCCTCCGTCAAGCAGGCACTGGTGCTCATCAAAAAGCTGAACGGTCAGGACACGCTCTGCGCATACTATACGGCAAATGAGAAGCTCGACGCGACAAAACTGCGTGACGCGCTGAAGCAGAAGCTGACCCACTATATGGTTCCGACCGCCTATCTGCAGCTTGATGTTTTCCCGGTCAACGCCAATGGAAAGACGGACAGGAAAGCGCTGCCCGACCCGGTACCCCTCCGCACGGGCGATTATATCGAAGCCGCCGATCAGATCGAGCGTTTCTTCTGCGATCTGTTCGCGAAAGCACTGAAGCTCGATCAGGTTGGCGCCGAGGATGACTTCTTTGAATACGGCGGATCTTCCCTGACGGTCACATCCATCGTGGTCGAAGCCGTGGAAGCGGGATATCAGCTCAGTTATTCCGATGTTTTCAGTCATACGACGCCGCGCGCTCTTGCGGCGTTCGTGGCAGGCTCGACGTCCGCTGACCGCGACAACGAGATCGAAGATTTCGATTACTCTGCCATCAACAACGTCCTGCGCCGGAATACGGTATGCGCTTTCCGCAACGGGGAGCAGCGGGAGCTGGGCAACATCCTCCTGACCGGCGCCACAGGATTTATGGGAACCCATGTGCTCTATCAATTCCTTCGTCAGGAGACCGGCAAGGTCTATTGCCTGCTCCGCAAGGGCAAATTCCCTTCAGCCCAGCAGCGTCTGAAGAACATGATGTTCTATTATTTCGGCAAAGAAGTAAGCGAGGAATTCGACGAACGCGTGGAGGCCTATAACGGCGATGTGACCGATTATGAGTCTTTCAGGCAATTCGAGCAGTTTGATATCAGCACGGTGTTCAACTGCGCCGCAAACGTCAAGCATTTCTCCGCGGGCAC
>CALCRH010000125.1 GCA_937894515.1 uncultured Clostridia bacterium
CGCCCAGAGCGACTGATGCGCGTCCCGCAACGTGGTGTCGGTGATACGTACTAATTTCTTGTCTTTCATAAATTTATCAGTGAGCAGTGATCAGTGATCAGTTGCGGATGTCCTCTTCTTTATAAAATTTATCACCACACTTTTTCACTTTTCACTTTTACTTTTTACTTTCTTGAAAAGATAGATCTTGTTCTCGTTGCCGTGAACCAGCCGGCCGATGTTGGCACGGTGTTTCCAGATGATGAAGAGCGCGATCAGCGTGACCAGCACGCATTGCGGAAGATCGTGATAGCCCGCGGTTCCGAGGATCGGGAACCAGATCGCGACCGCGAGGAACGCGGCGGCGGTGATCGATCCGAGCGAGATGTAGTTGGAGCACGCGAAGACGAGCGCGAATACGCCGAAGGCGGTTCCGACCAGCCCGGGGACGAGTCCGAGCAGCATGCCGAACGCCGTCGCGACGCCCTTGCCGCCCCTGAAGCGCATGTACGGCGTGAACATGTGGCCGACGACCGTCATGACGCCGACGGCAAGATTCACTTCGATTAGAGTAAAGGCCTTCTTCATCACAGCAGGGACCTTTCTGGATTGTCGCTGTCGGCGACCTTGACCGCCTGCAGGTTGGCGCCGTTCGGACGCAGCGAGTAGACGGGAACCGAACTCCGACCCTGCGTGCCGCCGGTGATAAGGCCGCCTTCCACGGGATAATATTCACCGTCGCCCTCACCCAGATGCCAGCCGCTGTTATTCAAATAGCCGCTGTGCTCGTTTTCGGGATCGGAGTCCATGATCTGCAATGAGCCGTAAACCTCGAACACGCCGGAGATATTGTCGCTGTCATAATCTCCGTCCGAGTCGATCAGGCCGCGGTCAAGAATATGACCGTTCAGGTCGATGCAGACGGACTTGCCCGCAGGAATGATGAGTGCATCGTCGTCGGGGCCCGCAGTGTAGTCCTGCTCGAGCTTGATGGTCGTACTCTCCGCTGCGGGCTCGCTCGCAGTACCGGGCGTCGCGTCGATCGCATTCTGCAGCTCTCCCCAGGGCGTCAATTCCACGGCTTCCGCGGTGAACGTACCCTTGATCTCCAGAAGATTGCAGCTTGTCAGCGGCATATCCCAGTTCAGCACGTCCGCTTCCTCGGGGTGCGTAAGGTCGCCGACACGCATTGCCGCGCTGTCGAGAGCGCTACCATTCAGCCAGATATTACCGGCATAATTTCTGTGTTCCTTTGCCTCGTCGTTTTTGAACGCAAAGATATAGCCGCTGTTTGACTTAAGCAGCATCGTGAAGCTGTACTCCTGCCCATCGGTAAAGCTTTCTTCCTCGCCGAGCGCGGGCGTTACCGAAAAGTCATACAGCTCATAATCTTCGCCGCCGATCTTCCCCAGCGTTTTCTTCACCTTATCGGAGGAAAGCGTCAGTCCGTCCCAGCCCCTGCCGAGCGGCACGCTGCCAAGGTCGATCTCGTAGATTCTCTCTGCCTCAAACTCCCGGATGACTTCCAGATCTCCCTCCGTCAGCTTCAGGATCATCTCATCGGGGCCATCATAGCAGAAGAAGGTATCCGCCGATGCGCTCGGATTGAACTCGGCATAGTCCTCGCACAGTTTGCCCGTGCAGCACGATTCGTTGGAATTCACGACCGCAGCATGGATCTCCGAGCCGGTCAGCGCGCCGCCGATCTTGAGGGGTACGATCGTTGCAAGGTTCGTGGCATAAGAATAATCTTTTTCCGAGGTCCCGGTATTTCCCTTTACTGTCAGCTTGCCGGAAAGCGTCATATCACCGACATTATATACGCCGCCGTAAAGAGACGCTTTATTGGCGGTAATGCTGATTTCCTTCTGAGCGGCAGCCGTCAGCTCGACCGTTCCGCCCATGTCGTTATAAATCGCGCCGGAATAATACATTGCCGTATTCCCGGTCAGAGTGCCGCCCGACATGACAAATTTGCTGTCCTTAACAAAGACGCCGCCGCCTGTAACGGCTGTGTTATCCGAGATCACGCCGCCCTTCATCGTAAAGAGGCCGTCGACGTTATACTCCTCATCTTCCGTATCCACATACTTCGTCACGTACACGCCGCCGCCGAAGCGTTCCGCGCTGTTGTGATCGATGCTGCCGCTCAGGAGGTCAAAGCTGCCGCAGCCCACGTACACGCCGCCGCCGTCTGCGCTCGAGCTGTTATAGGAAATGCTGCCGCCATCCAGCTTCACATCAGCGCCGTCCACACACAGACCGCCGCCGACGGCATTTCTGCCCGTGGCGCTGTTGTGGTCGATGCTTGCATTCTTTCCGATATAGAGCGTGCCGCCGGACGCCCCCACGCCGCCGATTTCGGTACCGGTGTTGTAGCAGATCGAACCGCCGAGAAGCTGCACGTCACTGTCGCTGAAATAGGCCAGACCGCCCACCATGCCGCTGTTGCCGGCGATAGAACCGCCGGAAATCGTCAGTTTGCTGCCCTGCTCCCACCAGACCGGCGCGTTGGGCAGTACGTTTTTTCCGGTTTTCAGACGCGCACCGGTAATCACACCGCCGGAGATCGTGACGTAATCGGAGCTTGCCGCGTCATTCAGCTCCCAGCCATTAACAGTCTTGACGAGCTTATGGCTGAGCATACCCGTGTTGCTGTCCTTGATCTCAAAATCGATACCGGTTGCAATGCCGCAGGAAATGATCGGATCTTCGGTCACAATCATATCATTTTTGTTGATCACGTGACCGTCCAGATCGAGGATGATCTTTCCGCTCGGAACGCGAATGGTCGGCGTATATGTTCCGCCCTTTACGTCTCCGGCCAGTTTGACCGTTACGCTGCTCTGCGCTGACGGCTTCGCATTGGTGATCGCTTCCCAAAGGCCGTAATAGCTCGTGACGGCCGTGATCGGCTCAAACTCCGGCGTAAAGGTGATGATCGCCGTGGAATCGTCATTGGGGATCGTGTATACAAAGTTCGTCGTATTTCTGTCCGTGAAGGCATCCAGATAATAGGGCTCGTTCACGCCGTCATTGACCTTGATGCCCTTGAGGACGTATCCGCTGTCGGGATGGTCCGTAAACGTCACGTTTTTCCCGATACGCTGATACTGCAGCGGGTCGGTATCCACATAGCCGTGCTCCGCTTCCTTGACCTCGAAAAATCTGGAGGGATATTCAGGCCGGCCGAATTGTGCTCTTGTCTCTGTCGTCTCTGTATCCAGTATCAGGTAACAGTCGCTTAAATCCGTATGATAGTATTTGAGCTCGCTTCTGGTGTTCAGATTGAGATAAAATCCGCTGCTAATGAGATCGAAGCGAACGTCCATTCCCGTCTGCGGCTTCAGAGCGGCGTCCGTTTCATCATCCTCTACGCCGTAGGAATATACGTCCGCACGGGCATACACATTGCCGCTTCTGGCTTTCTCGCCGGAACCGATCGTGTTGTCCTTCACCACTGCCGTTCCGCCGAAGGTGAGCTTCGAGAAGGAATAAATTCCGGCGCCGGAGCTGTAGTTGCTGTCACTGCTGTTTCCGCTGATCTCGCCGCCGAACATAGCAAAATCGGAATGTCCGTTACTGATATATATGCCCGCACCGTCGCCGGAACTCAGATGATGCCCGGTGATCCTGCCGCCATATATGCGGATCACCGTATATACCTCAGTGTCCACCATAACGCCGCGCCCGGTGTTTTCGCTGATCTCACCGCCGTGCATTCCAAACGAGCCGTTCGGTCCGAGGCGCACGCCGGAGCCATAGTTTTTGCTGATCTCGCCGTCGTTCATGATAAAGCTGCCCTTCACATAAACGCCGCAGCCCGAATCATACGTGGTCTTGCAGTTCTCGCTGATCTTGCCGCCCTCCATCGTGAAGCGGGCGGCATCTCCTACGGTTACGCCGCCGTAATTTATGCTGCTGTTGCCGCAAACCGCGCCGCCGTACATTGTAAAGACGCCGTTTTTGCCGACATACACGCCGCCGGCTTCCTTTCCGTCATTGCCGCAGACCGTGCCTCCGTACATATTCAGAACGCCGCCTTCGACATCAATACCGCCGGCCCCGTCATCTGAATAGTTTTCCCGGATACTTCCGCCGGTGATCACACCGCCGGTGACGGCTTTGGAGGTCTCAGTCTCGCTGATAAGCCAGGGCTTACTTCCCTCCTGAACCGTGAAATAGTGCGTATCCGTACCGCAGTCATAGAGATTCAGCGTCGCATAGTTATTAATCACCAAAACGCTTTGCGTATTAGTTGTCTGCCGGACGACCTTTCCGTTCAGGCAAAGGTCGATCGCAACAGGCAAATCCTCCGTGCCTTCAAGGATGCACACGTTTGTCAGGTCGATATCCTCCGTCAGATAGTAGCTGCCGGATACGGTGGGAAGCGCGTTGTTGTTGTCGCCGCCGTCCCAGGGCGTTGCAAAGATCTTGCCGTCCTCATGGATGTCGGGCTCCCAAACCGTAAACGCAGCCGCGGCAGAGGGCGTCCCGCCGGTAAACTCGTCACAGCGGCGAATATAAAACGTATCGCCGTATGTAAAGACGACGGCGTTCTCCGTCAGCCCTTCCGGGTCAAAGGGATCGGCAGTCTTGCTGATCTCAAAGCCCGTCTTCACGATGACGCGGCTATTGGCGTAGTCGATCGAATAGCCCTCTCCGTCTCTCGGCGCCTGACTGAAATCGCGGATCTCATAGTTCAGCGCTGCGGTCACAGCAGAGCTGCTTCTGTCGGAAACGATCTTTGCGACATATTTGCCGAAAGCCGTGGGCGCCCCGTCAAGTGCCGTAGTCTGATTTTCTCTTGCATAATATTGTATAGCCGGGACGGTCAGTTTCATGGCTTTCCATGCCTCGACCTCTCCCTCAAGGAAGCCGACAGCCACGTCATCATAAGTAAGCGTGAGTGTGAGCGGCTTCTCAATGTCGCAGCCGGCGACCGTATTGGTACACGCTGCCTGCAGAACGTTTTTGGACGCCGTAAAAGTGAAAACATGACGATGCGCAGCAGCATCGACCAGCTCAATACGGTTCTCCTCCGTATTGAACTGAAGGTCTCTTGCAGGATCATCGATGCTGAAATAATTTACATCGGCCTCGGTGGAGCTTCCCGCCACAATGCCGTTTATGCTTCTGTAGCACATCGGGGCAGAGGGGCCGTAGCCATCAACATATCTCTCGATGCGTCTGACGCCGACGCTAAACTTTTCCGTGGGTGCAGGAACGGTGCAGTTCGCAATGGGTTCCTGATTTGCACCGATGATGATCTCGGCGGGTGTGGCATCATATATGTCCAGCAGTGCCACATTGGAAACCGTCGTTTCGGCAAAGTTGCCCGTGATGACCGTGTCACCGCCCAGATACAGTGTGCCCCGGTTTAAGATTCCGCCGGTGGCGACCTTTTCGTACTGTTCCGGTTTTCCATAGTTTTCGGTGATCTCGCTGTCGATCACAACGGCTGTTTTTTCTTCATAATTCAGCAGCGCCGTGCCTTCGTTCCCGGTGATCGTGCAGCCGGAAATCAAGGTAGTAAAGTTGTTGTAAATCAAATACTGTGCGCTGCAGCCGGTGATGGTGATATCCCGCAGCTCCAGAGGGCCTCCTTCGGCGTAGGCTATGCCTTCAGATATATTACGGATCACGCCGGTTTTCTCCGTCGAACCGTCGGTTATGACAATTTTCTTACCTTCAGACACGCTAAAAAGAGAGCTGCTATACGTCTGCAAATTACTGCCGTCAATGCTGTGTCCGTTAAGATCGATCGTCAGCGACTTATTGTATGTCGGCATATAATTCTTTCCATCGTCATCATCGGAGACTGCCGTCTGCCGCTTCATACAAAAGCGCATACAGATCGTCAAAGGTACCCGTTTCATCTGTCAGCAACAGATTTTGATCAACGGGTGTATTCTGCTCATCCATCCCCGCAATTGCGTTGAACGGCAGGAGCGAGACGATCATAATGACCGCCAGAAGAAATGCCAAAGCTCTCTTTTTCATGATTTCCTTATCCTTTGCACCCTCCTGCTTCCGCTCGTAAGGGTGCTTTTCGAGGAGAAGAACTGGGTT
>CALCRH010000126.1 GCA_937894515.1 uncultured Clostridia bacterium
GTGGAGATTACTGTATATCATCCCTGACGTGGGCTAGCTACGTTGCTTATCCTTTACGATGGCAGCGAAGGCCTGATGCGGGATGAGCAAAGAGTAAAACTCCCACGTCTTTTTTTGTATCCGTTCGGATTTGGGCAGTTGCCGGGCAATTAATTCAGACTCGATAAATTATGCTCAAAACGGATTTCGAATCACCCGAGAAAAAAACTCTGTACGTGTCTCCTACTGTCAAGGAGATAGAACTTGTTACATCCCAGCGGATTCTGGCTGGAAGTGATCAGGATTTGACTCCACGCCATGGTGGGCCTTGGGACTAACTAATCACTGACAACTAAAAATGAACCAATAGTTAAAATATGAAAAGAATAGTATTATTCATTACAGCATTATTGCTGTTTGCGGGTTGTGCGAAAGAACAGCTCGTTGAGGAAAGGTCTTATACTGGGCCTGTTACCGTGGTCAGTGCCACGTTTGAATCGTTGAGTAACGGTGCCACAAAGGCAGCTGTTACTGATGCTGGTATATTCACCTGGCAGAATGGGGATAAGGCAGCTTTTACCGTAGCTTCAGGCTCTTCATATCTCACAGGTACAAACAGCTCCACTACTGCTACGGCCGTTTTTTCAATAAATGGCTCGCCTTCGTTTACATCCAGTTCCTTCGCTTTTTATCCTTCTGATTTGACAACTGGTCAGAGTACGTCTTCTCTTGCTGTCAAAGTTCCGGCTACGCGCGAATGGGTGAAAGACCAGACCAACGTCGCCATGTACGGAGCCAAGGTGGAAAACAAATCCAGTTTCAACTTTACTCACATGGGTGGTCTTGTCAGGGTTAGGGTGAATAACGTTCCTACCAATGCAAGGAAGTTTGTCTTTAGGACACCCGGATACAAGATTAATGGCGATTTTACTGCCAAGAATGTAAGCAATTACAATGTAATAGAGACTGCAACTTCAACCATCGAGAGCGAACAGACATACACTCTTACCTGGACCACTGCTCCCCCTGAAGAGAACACTATGGATTTCTATATTCCTCTTCCTGTGGGAACATATAGCAGCGGTTTTGCTTTTAAATTTTTGGACGGAACAGATGCTGAAATCCTTTCAAAGACTTCATCGCAGTCTGAGACCATTGCCCGTAAGGATCTCGTTCTTATGCCTGCAATCACTTTGATGGGCGGAGAAATCGAGCCTGCAGAAAAAGCTGCTATTGTTCAGGAAGTTCCTGCCGGACATTCTGGAGACTTCCTCCTTGCAAATAGCGAGAAAGTCCTTCTCAAGGTTAATGCCTCAGACAAAGACAATGACATCACTCTCAAGTACAACGGCGGGGAGCTGCCTACAAATCTTGAGATTCAGGTAGTTGGTGGCAAGGCGTTTGAAAAGACGATTTCCGGTGACCTTCCTAAGACTCACGTAGACTTCACAACGGGTGAAATCGCAAACGTTGAAATGACCACTTCTGCAAGCACCTTTGAAATTGTTTATCCTGCAAAGATTTCTACCAAGCTCACTGTTAAGGGCGGTAACGTTAAGGTTAAAGGCGCGACCGTTGCTGAAATCGAGGTTGCAGCAGGAGCTAAGGCCGATGGAGACAAGGCACCGGTAGAGATTGTAGTTGAGAAAGAAGGGGATAAAGTTCCGGCCGTTACCAACGGTATTAAGGCAAACGCCGATGTAGTCGTTGCGCCTGCAGAAAATGTTACCGTAAAGGTTACTACTGAAGGTGATGCGAAGGTAGCAAACGGAGGTGCTGGAACCGTTAAAGACAAAGATAATAATGATATCGACACCAAGGCCGCCGCAAAGATTGGTGACATCAAGTACATCACCCTCGCCGATGCAATTGCAGCTGTTAAGGACAACGAGACCATCGAGATGATTGCTGACGTTGACAAAGCCAATGGTATTTCTGTTCCTTCCGGCAAGAACTTCACCGTTGACTTCGGCGAACATACCTACACTTGTCTTGATAACCCTACCGGTTCAACAAATACTACAAATCAGGTATTCCAGCTTAATGCAGGCAATACTATCACTTTCAAGAACGGAACTATCAAAGTGGCCGAGACGAACAAGACCAAGTTCAGATTCATCATCCAGAACTATGCAGACCTCACTCTTGAGGATATGACTCTTGATGGAACCAACCTTGGAATTGATAACTCCCGCTATACACTTTCAAACAACGCCGGAAATATCAATCTGACAGGAAATACCACCATCAAAGCTGCTGCCGAAAACGGAGTTGCGTTTGATATCTATTATTGGAAAGACTATTATCCTACAGCT
This sequence comes from uncultured Clostridia bacterium, assembly GCA_937894515.1. Lineage (GTDB taxonomy): Bacteria > Bacillota > Clostridia > Oscillospirales > Oscillospiraceae > Vescimonas. The sequence goes on from CALCRH010000126.1 coordinate 2,295, forward strand.
CCTGTCCTCACTTGGAATTCTACCGGTGATGTAGAAGGAAAGATTGAACTCTCCGGTGCTTCTTTCATAGTCGAGAAAGATTTGAAGTTAACTACACCTATCCGCACAACCGAGAATGCTAACGGCACAGCTACCTTGACTGTTAAATCCGGCGCTACCATTTCTCCGAAGGAGAAGTTCAAGGCTAATGTTCATACACAATTCACAGGTACAAGTGAAACTTTTAACGAGTATGCCGGTGGCGTTGTAATTGTCAATCGTGGTGCAGATCTCAAGATTAACGGAGCCGGAACGATTACGACAACCAACAACGAAGAGTGGTGCTATGCGGCTGTATGCCTGACGGAGAAAAAAGAATCCGAAGCAGAAGGTGCAGCTTATGCAAAACTTACCGTTGAGGGCACAGTTAAGCTTGAGGGATATTATTATGGTATCTGCGGTAATGGTAGTCGTGGAAATACCGAAATCACTATTAATGGCGGTACTATTAAGGGCCTCAACGGAAATGACTGCACAGGTATCTACCATCCTCAAAAAGGACAACTTGCAATCAGCGGTGGCGAGATTGAAGGAGCAACCGGTATCTATGTCAAATCCGGTGATGTAACAGCTTCAATAACAGCAGGAACTGTAAAAGGTAATGGCAGCAAAGATTGCGTAGCATACAATCCTGACAGAAAAGGAGACGGCTGCGACCCAACAGGTGACGCACTGGTAATTGACAATTGCGGTTACCCAGGAGGCACACCTACCGTAAGCATACTTGGCGGTACATTCATCAGCACCAACCATAAGGCAGTGGCCAGCTACGCCAAGACCGGTTACCCGACTGTCACCGGCTTCATCAACGGCGGTACATTCTCTGACCTGCGTCACACTGCCGGATGCGGATGCGATTTCGGGAAGATTCATCGTCTGGATAGAGTCAACGATGAGAATATTCGGTGTTTCATCCTCCACCGCCTGCAAAACAGTATCAAGATCATTTTCGCACAAGACATAGAGATTGTCTCCGTCGACGCCGAGGCGATTACTGCGTAGCTTGATCTGCCCCTCCGACTCTTCGCCGGAAACATACAGGATCTTATGCTCCTGCCCGAGGAATGCACATATTTGCAATAAAAGCGTAGACTTTCCGATGCCGGGATCGCCGCCAATGAGCATCAGTCCGCCGCGCACGATCCCGCCACCGAGAACGCGGTCAAGCTCCCGCATCCCGGTGTGATACCGTTGACGGTCATCCATCGAGACCTCTCGGATGTTTTTCACCGACACACGTTTGACATTGCCGGATGTGGAGCGAGAGGATGGCAACGCGACCTGCTCCTCCAGCGTGTTAAACTCGCCGCAGGAGGGACATCTTCCGTACCATTTGATTGATTCCGCGCCACAGGAGGTGCAAACATAGGATACTTTCTGTTTGTTCGACATCCGTTGCCATCCTTTCTATTTGCCGAGATACTCCGTCAGCCCTTGCAAAAGGGCGCAGGAAAGCTGTTTTTGATATTCCTCGGATTTAAGCCGTTCCCGCTCTGCGAGATTGGATAAAAAGCCGCATTCGACCAACACGGTAGGCTTTTCTGCATGATCCAATAAATAGATGCCTTTTCCGACCTTGGTTTCCCGCTTGTTGTCCGGTTGCAGATAGGTTTTGACCGAGCTTTGTATGGCATCGGCAAGAGCTTTACCCGCAGGATGATTTGGCGAATAAAACACCTGCGTGCCGCTGTACTTTTCCTGCGAAAAATAGTTTTGATGAATGGAAATGCAAATATCCGCCCGACGATATCGTTCCGCTCTTTTCATAAGATCATCGGTCTTGCGTTCACGCACCGTCTTCAGGCTCGCATCGCCGAGTGACATATCGGTTTGGCGGGTCATTTCGACCGTAAACCCAAAAACGCGCAACAGATCGGCGCAATCCAACGCCACGGCAAGGTTGATGTCCTTTTCCAATGTGCCGTCGGCGGCGACGGTACCCCCGTCCTCTCCCCCATGTCCCGGGTCGATAACCACCGTCTTTTTTGTGACTGAGGTTATATTTGTCGGGACAGTTTTATTATAAAAGCAACCCGTTAAGATGATCAACGTGCTTACCAGAGTCAGCGGCACAAGACGCCGTATTATCATTTTCATTATATCCACCGCCTAATATGTTTTCGTTAAAACATATGCAGCGGGGATTACGGGTATTAAAAAATCAAGTGCTTTTTATACATTGCCTGTTTCCCGCTTGATCCTAAAATCAACAGAACGCTTCAGATATTCAAGATATTCGGCATCTCTGCACATGGCTTTACCCGGTGTATCGGACAGCTTGGCTACCGGTCTGCCGTTAACATATTGCAGTTTGATAACGATATTGAGAGCCTCTTCGCAGGTGTCATTAGAAACAAAAGTACCGATCCCGAAAGAAACCTTGGTTTTATCGCTAAAATACTCATAAAGCTTTTGGGCACGGTCAAAATCCAACCCATCGCTGAATAAAAGAAGCTTGGTTTTGGGATCAACGCCGAATTTCTTATAATGTTCAATGATCTTTTCGCCCCACGCGAACGGATCACCGCTGTCGTGACGGACACCGGAATAGTTGTTTACCATAGACCGGTTGAAATCAAGCAGGAACAGATCGGTCGTAACCGTGTCGGTCAATGCGGTGCCGTTATCACCCTCATATTCATTATACCAGTCCTTCATGGCATAGTGATTGGTATAGGCAAGCGGTATGGAATCAATTCCCTGATACATCTGGACAAACTCATGCGCGTAGGTGCCGATCGGCGTAATATGATATTTCATAGCCAAGTACACATTAGACGTACCGACACAGCTATTCGTTTCGGTAATAAGACGGCGGACGACCTCGTCGCCCCATTCCCGGGATAAGCGACGGCGGCAACCGAACTCTGCAAACGTAAAAGTATAGGTGCCATTATTGAAAGCTTTGATCTTCGCGTCCAATCTCTTCTCGGCAGACTTGCGCAAGGCATCGTAGTCAAAGTTCATTCTGAAATACACTTCATTGATGATTTCGAGAAGATAGATCTCAAATTGCATCGCCGAGAAAATCGGGCCGTCAACCACTACAGAAAGCTCGCCGTCATGAAGACTGATCGACACATAATCCCGGATAGGGTGCCAAAGCCGCAAAAACTCCACATAGTCGTTTTTGATATAACGGATGGAACGCAGATAATCAAGCTCTTTCTTCGTGAATCGCAGAGAGCAAAGATGATCTACCTGTGCATTGATCTCGTCTACCATTTCCTGAGTAAAAACAGTATCCTTGTTGCGGCACTTAAAGAAATACTGCCCGCAAAGATCGGTATGCTTATGGAAGATCACTTGATCCATATTGAACTTGTAAAGGTCGGTATCCAGCAGAGATAAAATAATAGGCTCGAGCTTCATGATCATAACCCTCTTTTTTCTTCATTATTCCACAATATCTATTTGACAGCTCTTCATGGTAGCAAGAGCCGCCGCGTGTGCTTCGGGTGTTACGCCCGCACAGCAAGAAGCATCCACCGTGATCTTAGCGTTCGGATATCCCGCGCGCATGATCAGCGCATTGGACACAACACAAATATCCGTGCAAAGCCCGACAAGCTCAATTTCCATTTCTTCACCGGGATATCTGTCTTTCAGTCCTCTGGAAATGCTGAAGCTTCCGAATCCGGCCTTGATAACGTCTTTGTATTCTTTCCCCTTCAACGCTTCTTTGATTTCGGTGTTTAATTCATGACCGAATGTTCCGTCAATACAGTGCGGAATGGGCAACTTTTGCCCCTCGAGCGTATTGAGGTAATTGTCATAGTGCGTGTCATAAGTCACGAACAATTCATCGCCGTCAAAATCGCGTATTTTTTTCACAACATTGGGAACGATCGCAACCGCTTCCGGAGTCCCGAGCGCACCGTCAATAAAATCATTTTGCATATCTACGACAACTAACACTCTCTTCATTGTGTTTACCCACCTTTTATTATTTCGATTTTTTTAATACCGATAAAATCATTTTAGCAGATTTCTCCGATTTTGTCCATCATTTATTGACAACAAATATAATATATACTATAATATCGGCAAAACTTTCTCAAAAAGGAGAAATAAAGGATGATTTGGCAAAACAAGATCGATGTTCATAATGTCGAGACGTTTATCCCGGGAGAGCACGGCGACAGCATATCCCGTCTGCCGGTCGATGTCGTCGGAAAGCTTGCTCGTCAAGATCAAAGCTATAGCTGGACGGGCGTTGAACTGCGGTTTGTGCTGACCGCCGGAGACCGGGCTACGGTGCGAATATACTGCCCCGATACCGACATGGCGATGAACCGTGCCTGTATGCTGTACCACGGCAACCATCAAAGCGGATGGACATGGCTGCATTGCCTCCAGATCCACCCCGGTATGAACGAGATCACCTGCGCCCTGCCGGAAAATATCGAACAGCTCAAGAGCCTATCGCATAAGTACGGACACCGTTTCTCGGCGCGGGTATTCCGGCTGGTGATGCCGGGCGGCGCATACGAGCTGTGCGGGATAGACGGCGATGTTCGCCCCCCGCGCGCCGATGAAATACCGGAAAAGTACGGCGTGTTTTACGGTAGCTCCATCACGAACGGGTCACTGTCACAAAATCCTTCCTCCTGCTTTGTGTCGATCTGCGGGCGCAGGCTCGGTGTTGACACGGTGAATAAGGGGCTTGCCGGCTCTTGCTATATGGAGCCAGCGCTGACCGGGTGGCTGTTGTCGCGCTATCCCGATGCCGCCTTTTTCTGCGTTGAGGTCGGCACAAACTGCTACGGTGCCATTTCGGATGACGAGCTGCGCCAACGTCTGGAATATATGCTGAATACCTTCTCGGCAACGGCATCCGACCGACCATTATTTGTTATCGACTGCATTTCCCGAAACGCACATCATGACGGATGCCGTCGACTGGTCAGTGAAATCCTCCGACAGAATACTGACCCGTGTGTGCATTATATCCCGGGCGACGAGCTGATCCCGGATCACAGTCTGTATGCGGCGGACGGCGTTCATCCGTCGATTGACGGGCACATTATGATCGCAGATAATCTGACCAAAGCAATACAGAAACACATATAAAAATGAAACCGGCACACCAAAGCGATGTGCCGGTTTTATATTATTTGTCAGCCGGTTTGTTCTTTCAGCGTCACGCGTACGCTAAAGGAGGACACTCTGCCGGTGCGCCCGTCGGAGCGCAGGAGCTTGAGCAATACCTTATCCCCCACCTTGTGCTTTGCCAGCTCCGAACGAAGATCGGCAAAGCTGGTGATCTCGGCATCATCCACACCAACGATCAAATCGCCAACCTGAACATCGGTGCCTTTCAACGAGGAGCCATCGTTGATGGAAGAAATCATAAACCCGTTGTACATTCCGGAGGAAATGGTTTTCCCGGTGATACCGAGCGCCACACGACCGCGTACAAAGCCATACTTCAGCAAGGAATCAATGATGACCTTGGCTTCGTTGATCGGGATGGAAAAGCCCAGTCCCTCGTAGCCGGAAGAGGCGATCTTAGATGAATTGATGCCGACGACCAAGCCCTGATTATTCAGCATCGGGCCGCCGGAGACACCGGGATTGATCGCCGCATCGGTTTGCAAACATTTGATAGCGTAGCCGGTATCCTCGTACACGTCGCGGGCAAGAGCGGAAATAATGCCCTGTGTTGCCGTCCATGACAGACCGGCGGCATTGCCGAGAACGATCGCGCGATCACCCACCGCCAAGGTCGAGCTGTCGCCGAACTCGGCAGGAGACAGATCATTTGCATTGATCTTGATGACGGCGAGATCAGTAGACTCATCCGCGCCGATGATCTTGGCATCGGTATATTCCTTGCCGTTGTACAGTGTCACATCCACACGGTCAAATGGCAATCCAGTGTTTTCATTGGTCACGCAATGCCAGTTGGTAATGATATATCCATCCTTGGTCATCACGATGCCGCTTGCAGAGCCGGCTTTCGTCAAGGTGCTTTCACCAAATTGGAAAGTGGCGTTTTGCGCATAGATGGTCAGCACGACGGTAGAATCCAGGTTGCGGTTGACGACCTCGCGCGTGCTCAAGCCGCCGTCGTCGTCATCCCACTTGGATATTTCCAGCGACGGAGCATTTTCATTCACTGTCGGTTCGGAATCGTCAGTTTCGGTTTGTCCGATGCCCGGCTTATCGGAAAATGTACCGATTGCCGCCAAGCCGAGGCAAACGACCGCTCCGATCACGCCGATAGCGCCGATGATCGCCACGATGGCGACCCAGTTTGCGCCTTTTTTCTTCGGCGGTCGCGGCGGTTGCGGTGAATACTGATAGGGGTATCCACCGTTATACGGCGGCTGTACGGGCGGTGTCGGCTGTTGCGGCGGATAATACCCACCTGCGGAGCGGCCAGGCCTACGCCCTCGGCCTCCATCATGGTCTCGCCCATGTCGTCCAGCAGCTCCCAGAGGCGCTCGTTGAACTCGGTATAGGGACGGCAGTTCTTATACAGAGCCGTGTCCTCGTCCTTGCGTATATTTCTTAATGCCATATCTTTTTCACTCCATGGGGTTCATGTCCGCAAAAACGGACACGCCCTTATATTCTTTTGCGGTATTGCAATGGATCAGCAGACTGCTGACCAGTTCTCGAATAGACTTATCACACTGACAGGCCAGGGTGACCCGGTAGCGGAAACGGCGGTTGACGCGCACCACGTTCATGGGTGCGGGGCCGAGCACCTCCACGTCC
>CALCRH010000127.1 GCA_937894515.1 uncultured Clostridia bacterium
AACGCTTATTATGGAGTGAAGAGTGTTTTTGGAACTGGAATGGCAAGCAGGCACATAATATAGCTTTTTATTATTTGGTTGAATTATGTGACGGATATGAGATTCCTGATAATGGTGAGTTTGTGTCACAGAAAGACAATTGTAATGTAGTTATTGGTTGGATTCCAATCGATACAATTCAAAATATAACTATATATCCTGAGTTTTTAAGGGAAGAAATATATCATTTGGATGAGCCTATGAAACATTTTGTTTCAAAAGGATAATCGAGGATACATTATAGTTTGATGTGGAGGTAATAGCATGGCAAAAAAAGAAAGTAATCATATTACCAGTTGTACTATCTCTTGGGAAAATACAGAAGATATTTTGAGCGCTGTAACAAAAATACTTCAAACAGAGATTCATGTTAGACTTTATAATAATGGGTCCTTAATCGGTGGAAGAATATGGCCGATGTCAGAACAACAGAAACAAGAATTGTATAGCGTTTTATATGAATGCATTGATGACTGGGATTGTGATGATTACTCAGCTGATGAATTTGATAGCAACCACTGGCAGCTTAAGATATGTACACAACGAAGTTGTCTTAGAACAATTTGTGGGACAATTGATCCACCGCCTCATGGAGTAGAGATTAAGAAGATCGAGCCCGCCGCCAAGCCCTTCGGCTGTCGTGAAATCCAGTGAGGGGATGGCGTTGTGCTTGCCGAGGGCTTCGCGAACAGCGACCAGGAGAATTTGCCATATTTCCTGCTCGTCGGTAAATTTTATTTCTGTCTTCGTGGGGTGGACATTGACATCAATCTGGGCGGGGGCGAGGTCCAGGCAGAGAAAGAACGGGACGATGTAGCCTTCGGGAATGAGTCGCTCGTAGGCCGTCTGTATGGCCCGTGCGAAATAGGGGTGGCGCATGAAGCGCTGGTTGGTGATGAAGAACTGGTGGACGTTTTTCTTCTTGGCGCTCTCTGGCGTGCCTACAAATCCAGAGATGCGGACGAGTTCGGTCTCTGTGGTGACGGGCAGCAACTGGTTGTCGATGCGTTTGCCGAAGAGACCCAGTATGCGTTGGCGGAAATTGCCTGCTGCCAGTTGGTGCAGTACCTGGCCGTTGCTGGAGAGAGTGAAAGCCACATCGGGGTGTGCGATGGCCATGCGCTCGAACTCCGTGAGAGTGTTGGCCATTTCGGTGTGGTTGCTCTTGAGGAACTTGCGGCGTGCGGGGATGTTGAAGAATATGTTGCGCACGGCGAAGTTGGCGCCGACAGGACAGTTGACGGGCTCTTGTGAAGTGATGCGTGAGCCTTCTATTCTCAGGCAGATGCCGAGGTCGTCCTCGGGGCGTCGTGTGCGTAGTTCCACTTCGGCCACGGCGGCAATGCTGGCCAGGGCCTCGCCACGGAAACCCATGGTGTGGAGGGCGAAGAGATCCTCGGCCTTCTCTATCTTGCTGGTGGCGTGGCGTTCGAAAGCCAGACGGGCATCCGTCTCGCTCATACCCTTGCCGTTGTCGATGACTTGTATGCAGGTGCGTCCGGCGTCGGTGATGAGGGTCTGCACGTGGGTGGCACCGGCGTCGATGGCGTTCTCCACGAGTTCCTTGATGACAGAGGCCGGCCGTTGTATCACTTCTCCTGCGGCTATCTGATTGGCTACAGAGTCTGGTAGCAGATGGATGATGTCATTCATTGGGCGTGTCCTCCTTTGTCGTTAGGGTGTTGTCGGGTGCAGGGGCCTCGTCTTTCGGAGTGTCAGAGGGGCTCTCCTGTGTGTTCTCCTGACCGGGTTGTGGTTTGAGGTATTGCAGAGGTGCCTTGCGGCGTGGCTGCCATTTCAGTTCGCTGCCCGTCTTTTTGGGGCGCCACTCGAAGAGGTCGTATTTGTCAATGGGGCGAATATAGTCAAACCAGGCAAAGTTCGGAAGGAAAGTGTGCTCTTTGGGTGCCAGTCCGAGAGGATACATCAGCCCGTCGGCGGCAGGCCCCTTGATACTGTCCAGTTGGCCTTTGTCGTCGTAGAGTACCCGGAGCCAGGCGGCTTGCATATATACTTGATAGAGGATGGTGCTGTCCTGCTCGTAGGGGTAGTAGATAACGGTGCCGTTGCCGTCCACGACATTCTCGTGCATCCGTTTCCCGATGTAATAGGCCCGCATCTGCCGTCCAGCCACTTGGTTGTAGAGGGTGCTATCGAGCCGTTCCACGAGCAGCGCCTGGTGGTCCACATAGACGGAGTCCACTGTGCTGTCATTGAGGTAGGCCGTGATGCTCTCTCCGAGAATCTGACGGTTGTCGCTCCACACGATAGGGTCTTTGTAGAGCGTCAGGGTGCTGTCCTGGATGCAGCCAGACAAGGAGTCGCTCACGGCTTGAATGTCGGAGCGGAAGGCACGCACATGGTAGTATCCATGGAGACGGCGATAGACGGAGTCCGTGTCCATGTTGTAAGTGAAGGTGCGTAGGGTGTCGGCGTGTACAAACAAGGTGTCGGTGAGTGATTGTGAGTAGTCCTTTGCCAAGGCGTGTCCTGTGGCCATAGACTCACCTGTCAATTCGTTGTAGAAGCCATATTCTCCGAGGAGGATGTTGCGATTGACGGTGTCGCGATAGACGATGTTGCCGAAGGCCTCGGCCAGACCGCTCACCTTGTCATAGTGTAGGCTGTCACCGACGAGTTTGCTGCCTTTGTTGAATAACTGGGGACGTTCGTAGAGGCGAGCCTGTTTGATGGTGGTGTTGTAGAATCCGCTTTCCGTATAGATGCGTGAGTTGCCGCTGAACAGGTTTGACGGGCCTACGAGTTCGCTCCATTTCGTCGTGGTGTTATAGTTGAGCGTGTCGGTGACGAGCCGGAACTCTGGGTTGCGCAGTTCCACGCGGTCGTTGAAGGTGGCCAGGCGTGTGTCTGTGTGATATTCGCCCCAGTCGGAGGTGAGGTCGTTGTCGCCGTCTATCATCCGGCCTCCTTCAAAGAAATATCCTTTTTTCTCGACGCGGTCGTAGTTGAGATTGTCGGTGTATAGTTTTGTCTTGCGGTGGGTCATTACGACATTGCGCCTTACTTCGGCAATTTGTGAGTCGCCGCTGTAATAGAGAGAGTCGCCTGTGAGGGAGAGTGTGTCGCCCTGTACCATTTTCACGCGTCCCACGGCCATGAACGAGTTGCTGGCTTCGTACACCACAGCGCTGTCGCAGGTGAGTTTCATGCCTGTGTGGGTGATGATGACGTTACCCACGAGGATCTGCGCTCCCGGGTTTTTGTATTGGTCGTATCGCAGTTCGTCGGCATTGACGAGGTGTACTTTCTCGTCAGTGGTGTGGCGCCGCGGCTTTGCGTTGCTGTGGGTGGGGACGGGAGCGGCATTAGCCGTAGCAAGGATGATGGCCATTGCTATCATCCCTGCTATATAATATATATAAGGTGTAAGACAAATAAACAAAATTAGAATAGTACGCAAAAAACGAGCTGCCTTTTTTGGGCAACTCGTTTTTATACAGTCTGATAAATTAGATCAGGCCCTTACCGGCTTTGAATTTAACAGCCTTCTTAGCGGGGATGTTGATAACTTGCTTGGTAGCGGGGTTGATACCCTTGCGAGCAGCTTTGTTAACAACAGAGAAAGTACCGAAACCAATAAGTTGTACGTTCTCACCTTTCTTTAAGGAAGCAGCGATTGCTTCAACAACAGCGTCAACTGCCAAAGCGGCGGTCTTCTTGCATTCAACTTTTGCTGCAACGGCAGCAACGAGATCAGCTTTGTTCATAGTAAAAAATTTTAATAATTAAACGTTTAATTTCGTTATCTCATAGGGCACGCCCCACGATTTACGAGTGCAAAGGTACAATTTTTTTTTCAATCCTACAAATTTTTTTTGTGTTTTTTTTCAAAAAAATGTCTTTTTTAGTCAATTTTAGGATGATAATGATAGGAAGAATAGTCGTTTTTGGAATTTTTCGGCCTTTTATTAAAGTGAATATGTTTCCAGCAAAGAATCAACAACCATCCGAAAAGCATACCTCCCAGATGCGCAAAATGAGCCACATTATCGCCCGCTGTCGGAGCCAGTCCCGCAAACAATTCAAAGGCGGCATAGATAATCACAAACCACCTTGCACGGATAGGAATCGGAATCAAAAAGATAAACAGCGGTATATTCGGGAACAACCAGCCAAAAGCAAACAGTATACCGAACACCGCACCCGAAGCTCCGATGGTCACACCCGCACTGCCTCCCATCAATGCCCAAACCACCTCCTGTGTGATGGCGGCACCTAATCCGCAAACGAGATAATACAAAGCAAACTTTTTGCTGCCCCATTCGTTCTCAATAATAGGACCGAACATCCAAAGGGCAAACATATTACAGAAGATGTGACTTAAGTTGGCGTGCATAAACATATACGTTAGCGGTTGCCAGAAATGGAAATGAGGACTCGTAACATAATACAATCCCATCACCCCGCTCAAACTCAACCCCATACGCATAAGCAAAACATCCAAACACCAACAAATAATGTTGGCTAACAAAATATACTTAGTAACTACCGGTAAATTTCTCATAACTCTATACTCTAAACTACTCTAAACTCTAAACTCTCAACTCTAAACTATCTTAGGCACCAATGTGACCAAAGGAATCAGCATCTCCTCCATTGAGATGCCCCCGTGCTGGAAGGTGTCTTTATAATATTGTGCATAATAATTAAAGTTATTGGGATAACCAAAGAAATCGTTCCCTGTGCAAAACATATAACTGCTGCTTAAGTTCGGACTGGGCAGTCCCACTTTATCGGGATGGTCCAAAACAAACACGTCCTTCGATTGGCAATTCAATGCCTTACCCACTTTGTATCGCAAATTGGTATTTGTATTCTTATCCCCAATAATCAGCACGGAGTTCTGTACACGCACCGTTCCGTGGTCTGTCGTGAGCACGATCTTATACCCTAATTCCGCGATGCGCTTCTGCAGTTCGGTCCACAGGGCCGAATCAAACCCTTCCGGTGCCGTCGGCAAGGGTCGCAGGATTCCGTCGGCGACATAGGGATCGGCGATCTTTCCGTTCCGGAAGAGAACTGTACGTACATCGGATGGCACCGAGGGCACATCCATCCAGCCCTCTCTCGTACGCAGGACATCCGCAGCGCCTTCGGGACCTATGCAGAGCGGCTGTTCCAAAAGGTTCCAGTTTTCCGATAACGATATGCTTTTCATTTCTTTCAATACCTTTCTTTCAGATTATTCCTTCATTCCCTGTTTGCATCGCTTTCCGCTTTTTCTTTCAGAAGCTTCCGGATCACCACAAGAGATATCAGGCCGCCGGCAAAAAGCAGCAGGCCATACCCGGCCATGGTGAGGATCACACCAAATCTGTCGATCAGCGGGATCGTGATCACGCCTGCAACCGCAATACCGAGCAGACACAGCGCCACCCTCCAGGCGGTGTACTGGCTCATGATTTCGTAATCCACGATGGGAACAATGGCGACAGGGCATAGCATCTCCAGCATTACTTTAAAGAAAAACGCCAGTGCATAAACAATAAGGAACACTTTTACATTATTTCCGACGAAGGCCATAGGCATCAACAGGAAAAGCGCTGTGCTGGAGACCAGGATCAGTTCCGCGTCGATCCGTTTTAGGGCCAGCCGGCGATAAACAAAGTACGTAAGGAACATGGCAATGTTTCCCAAAGTCACCATAAGGCCCGCTGTCACGGAATCAATGAGTCCCATGTGATAGCCGACGGCAGTAAACAGGTTGAATGCACCGGTTCCCAGACCCCGGAAAATATTCGGCAGGATTAGAAGTGTGAAGGGTCTATAAGAAAGCAGGCGGATCTTTCGTCCTGTTTTCTGCATTCTGTCCGCATTGACATCCACCTCCCGGAACTTTAGCCACAACCAGGAGCAAAACAGGATTATAAAACTGCACAAGACCCCCACCGCTGCCATGGTGGAATGATAATCTCCTGCCTCTATGGCTCTTGTGAGAACGGCGCTGGATACGATGGAGATCACGCCGGTGATCATCCCTGCAACAGCGCAGATCCGGCCATAATCATTAATATCAAAGATCTTGTAGGGAAGCTTGTAGCCATTCATGCTGGCAAGGCCGATACCCATATACGTGATAAAGCCGGTTGCCATCATGATCCAGAACCTTGCATCCACAGAAAAGCCCCGTACCAGACTGATGACGGTTATGGCTGCTGTCACGGGAAGCATGAATAAGTAAAAAATACTGCCCAGTCTGAACAGGTTCTCTTCCTTTTCAAAAAAAGGAGCCAGCAATACCATAGCTCCCACTTCTGACACCTGCATGGCAGATACGAAGACCGACACTCTCCGGGCGTCCACGCCATTTTCCAGAAGAAACGACTGAATGATCCCGCCGGTAATAACAAGACTGAGGACGTTAAAAAGAGCGCTGATCAGATAATTGATTTTTATATTTCTTTTAATCATACCACCAGTACAAAAAGCATACTGTGCTTTCTGCTATTGCCGGAATTCTCCCAGCAGTTCTCCGTCTTTCTGGCACTGTACACCGTCCAGCCACACGGCCGAAACATTCATGTCATCGTCCACAAGGATAATGTTGGCACGTTTTCCCTTTTCCAGAGAACCGACTTCCCTGTCAATGCCCAGCATCCTTGCGGGGGTGATGGTGGCCATCATTACCGCATGGCAAAGACCATAGGCAGTATGGCTCGTCACATTGCGACAGGCATGTTCCAGCGTCATGCAGCTTCCGTCCAGGAAACCGATGTCGTCATAGTTCAGGTCCGGCCCGTACCAGATGCCTTTATCAATGGCGTTCTTTCCGCTTTCAAACATCACGGAATCGGTAATGAGGATCACCCGGTCCGGTGTCTTTGTTTTGATGACCATTTTAACCCGGTCAGGCACCACATGCACGCCGGTCTGATCCACGATCAGTTCCGCATACATATCCGGTTCGTTCAGCGTGTATTCATCGCAACCGGCGCCGGGTGTTCCCTGCGCTCTGCCCGCGGGTTCTCCGGAATCTGCGTGATGCGTCTGTACCTTAAAACCATAATGGCGGAATTTCCGGCAGGTCTCGCTGGTAGCATGGGAATGCCCGTAGGCAAAAATCACGCCGGGAGTGGCCTCTTTTGCGTCTAAAATAAATTCTTCTATGCCGTCCCGGTCCGGATCCACGGCCCAGACAAGCACCAGATCCTTCACAGCATCAATCAGTTCTCCGGAAACTTCTTTTTTTATAGGGCCGCCCCAGGTGTATTTGGAAATGCCGCCGCCCTCTCCGTTCATGTACGGCCCTTCCATGTAGATTCCATACTTCATGGTCTGTCCACCGGGGAGCGAGCGCTGCATACGGATCAGTTTTGCACCCCGTTTCATGTCTTCCATAGTATCAGTATAGGCAAAAGTGGGCAGTACGGTGGTCACTCCGTGCTGCAGATGATACTTTGCGCAGTGGAGCGGATCCTTGGGAAAACGCATATCCCAGGCGCCGTGACAATGAATATCAATGAGCCCCGGCGCTGCATACTTTCCTTTGGCGTCTATGATTTCCACTTCCGCAGGGATCTCTGTTTCCGCAGCCGGCCCGGCGAAAAGAATGCCTTTTTCATCGAAAATAACGGCACCATCGCGGATGATGCCGTATTCCGTCAATATCTTTGTATTGATGATCGCTTTCATAAATTATAAATATTCCTCTTCAAAGTGAATATCCTTCAGCTTCTTTCTGAAAACTTCCAGTTCGTCCGCTTCAAATCTCTTGGAGGGATAAACCGCATAGCCTGCTTTGTATCCGAGATCGCAGAGGATCTGCTTTACGCCGGTCTCCACGCCATGCTCCAGAAGGATGTCAATCAGTCTGTTGGCCTTGAACTGTACCGGACGTGCTTCCTGTACCTTGTTCTGATTGAAGAGATCATAGATCTGCTGGAACAGCTTCGGCATTACGTTGTAGGTGGCACCGATACCGCCCTGAGCGCCCATGGTAAGACCGAGAAGCAGTGTCTCATCCGGACCGTTGATCACATTGATGTTTCCGCCGTTTAATTCGGTGATGCGGTGCATGGTATAGTAATCCGGATTGGTCCACTTGAGACCGATGAGCTGCGGGATCTGGTCCATCAGACGGGAGATCATGGCAGGCGTGATGGCGGTTCCGGAAAGGGGTGACGCATACATCAGAACAGGAAGCCCGGAAGCCTTTGCCAGCGTATCATAGTACTGGAAGATTTCTTTTTCTCCATAATGGAAGAAGAAAGGAGGAACGGAAGAAATCGCATCGCAGCCTACTTCTGCCGCATGCTCCGCAAGCTCTGCCGCGGTCTTTAAGTCAATGGCACCGACGTGATTGATAATGTGTGCGCCGGTTCCTTTTACCTCGTCAACTGCGATCTCAGCAATTCTCTTTCTGGTCTCTTTCTGAAGTACGGGGCCTTCGCCTGTGCCTCCGCAGATATAGAATCCGGTGAAGCCTTCCTTGAGGTGCCATTTCATCAGGCGTCTCATGTCATCCTCATAAACATTGCCGTCTTCATCGATGCATGATACAAGTGCTGACTTGATACCTTTGAATAATACGTTATTCTCCATGTCTTTTCCTTTCGCTTTTCGCTTTCTGCAAATGTGCCGTCATGGCATATAGCTTTAAAATATATCTGTAAGGGAATGTGATCCCCGAACATTCTGATGTAGTGGTTTTCGGGCGGATCCCGGAGGAAGTATCTTTTAAAGTAAGAGGAAGCCGGAAGCTTCCTCTTGCTGTGTTGTTAATTGATTAAGCTGTCCATTCGCACTTCGCTTCGCTTCGTGCTCATGTCCGGCTGTCTGCTGATCGCAGACAGCCTCCGTGTTCGTCCCGGAAAAAACATGCAAGCATGTTTTTTCCGTTCCGTCCACGGAGCTTCTTTCTCGGTTAATTACTTTCCCATGTATACGTCGTAGGATTTCTGTACGATTTCTTCTGCTCTTTCTACGCCGAGATCCTTAAGCTTCTGCTGGAATGCATCCCAGTTGGAAGCGATGTCAAGTTCGCCGGTGAGGAACTTTGCTCTGTACTCTGCTACTGCTGCTGAAATGTCAGTGTACTTCAGAGTGAATTCGTCGTTGTCTTCTGCCACGATGGAGCATCTGGGCCACAGGTTCTCTGTCTTGTTCCAGATGTTGTTCTCGGTATAGAGGACGTTTCCTCTTACGCAGGAACGGTCTCCGAGGAGAGACGCAACATCCGTGTAGGTTTCAACTGTGGTGGGAGTCCAGCACAGCGGGCATGCGATGTAGCAGTATACAGCCTTGGTGGCGTCTGCTTCGTTCTTGTCGGGCTCGCCGGGAACGTTCAGGACGTACTTGCCATCTGCACCTACAGTGACTTCGCCGTCGTTCCAGATCTTGCTGCCATAGCGGGCAGTAAGGGAGTTATCGAACTGATAGAACAGATCGAAGAATGCGCAGAGAACATCGGGGTTCTTGCAGGAGCTGGTGATAACGCCCCAGGGAGTACCTTCGATACCGTTACGAACTGCGGGATGAGTGTGATATGCGGGCTTGTAGCCTTCTGCTACAGGCGGAAGCATCTCTACGAAACCTTCAATATCATAACAGGAGTTGATCACACCGATATCGGTAGCTGCATTGGCAATTACGCTGGTGATGGTCTCGTCGTTTCCGGTGAAGATCTCGTTCCAGATGAGACCCTTCTTGTAGTAATCAGCGAACTTGGTGATAGCTTCCTTGAAGGCATCGGTGGTGTATACGAAGTAGCAGTCGCCGGAATCGTCGATCATGATGTCCTTGTCGGGTGCGGAATCCTTGATACCGATGCCGTACATACCGAATGCGGGCTCAAGGGAAGAGGTTCCGTTGTAGGTTGCCTGGGTGATGAAGTAGGGAACTGCCACGCCGTTGTCCTTGAAGAACTGAAGCATATCCTCGAATTCATCCATTGTCTTGGGAGCGTAGTCAACGCCTCTTGCTGCCTGCCACTTCTTGAGCATTTCCTCGTTGGCCTGAAGCAGACCTTCGCAGGAGGTGTATGCTGCAAGAGAGCTGAGACCGAAGAATGCGTGGATCTTTCCGTCCGTATTCTTCATAGCCTGGGTAAGATAGGGAGCTTCCTGCATAACGACCTTGTTGAAGTTGGGCATTACCTTGGCATCGTTCATGTAGGGATCCAGATCGATCAGCAGACCTGCTGCTGCCATATCATTGATGTCAGCCATGGTCATGTTGTCCAGATACATGCACCAGATCGCATCTCCGATGTCGCCGCTCATGGCACGCATCTGAAGCTGGGTGCCGCACTCGGGCTCATCATACTCACCAAGCTTCTCCCACTCGATGTGTACATTGGTAGCTGCTTCCAGAGCTTTCCAGTCATCGGACTCGGAGATCTTTTCCAGATCACCGTAACGATAGCTGGATGCCAGGATCTTGAATGTCTGAGGCTCTGCCAGCGGGAACATGGTTCCTTCAGTGTTCCAAACGGTCTGAGCCGGCTCTGCGGGAGCTGCCTCAGCTGCTGCCTGTGTCGCTGCCTGAGTTGCTGCCTGGGTTGCTGCCTGAGTTGCTGCCTGAGTTGCTGTTTCAGCTGCGGGAGCTGCACATGCCGCAAGACCAAGAACCATAACGGC
>CALCRH010000128.1 GCA_937894515.1 uncultured Clostridia bacterium
AGGTGTCGGTCGGAATATATACGGCACGGATCGCCTTCATCACATTGGTAAAATCCTCGGCTTTCAGTTGTACCCCGAAGGTGCTGTTAACATTTTGAATCAGCCCACCGTCCGTCTGTTCGGCGGCAAAGCACCCGACGAGCTTGTCGGTGAATCCGCTTTGTTTGGACTGCTCGCCGAGAGCAAGGGTGTAGATGACCTGTGCCTCTTTGACACGCTGTGCATCGTATCCCGCATTCGTCATGGCGTTTTCAATGCCGTACATGGTGTCTTCCACAAATTGCAGTTTTGCTTTTTCTTCCTCCGACATCCGTTCCACCACGATCTCTTGCAGTCGGTTGGTATCGAATTCGATGCCGCCGTTCAGTATGGAGATAATGGCGATGACCGGCATCAGAATCACAATGATAATGACAAGGATGATGCCGAGGACTTTCTTGAATATTTTCGGCTCGGATACGAGAAACGCACCGACCTTCTTGGCAACAGTAGCCGCCGTTACGCTCATCAGCGTCCACCTGCTTTTCCGAACAGCTTGGACTTATATTCCGGTGCGGTGACCTGCAAGAGATACCGTTCATTTCCGCATCGGTACAGGCAGGTGCCTCTTTCGGGGTACTTGATCAGTTCAAACTCGCTCGGCTCGATTTGCAGGGCATCCATATACTCTTGGGGATTGATCTGTCCGGCGTTGAATAAGAACTGATGTGTCGGAATCGAGAACAGCGGTTTCGTGTACTCACGGATAGACGGCAGTAAAAAGTCCTCTATATTCTGACTTGCGAGAATGATAGAGGAATCCTTTTTACGCACACGCTTGGAGGCGTTTCGGATATATTCGATTGCGGTCATATTCGTGAGGAAAAGATATAGCTCGTCAATGCTTGCCGCCGTATTTCCCATGCCGAGCAGTTGGTTCGACATATACGACAGGATATTGAACAGCATGGCATCCTTGAGCCGCTTGTTCGTTTCCATTAAGCCCTTGACACCGAAGACGAGGAAGTTCGAGTCGGTGATGTTGCTGTAGCCGTTGAAGTATTTGCTTTCGGCACCGACACACATGGAATGTATTCCGAGGCAGACCTGCTGTAAGGTTTCTTCGGTATAGAGATTCTTTTTCTTCTTGTCGTAATGCTTGAATTCATCCTCGCACAGACGGTAGAAGTCCTCCATAATCGGATAGTCGATAGGCCGCAGTCTGCTGTAATCGGTGCGGTCGGTGATGGCAAATTGATCGTACAGCTTACCGAGCAGGATTTCGATGGTGTCGATCTGCGGATCGGTGAAATCCTTATAGCTGCGGAAAAAGTCCTTGAGAAAAGCGATGTGCTGTGAAAGTCGGGTAACCTTGCGGAACGCTTCGGGTGTGTCTTCATCGGGTTCGGCATCGCCGTCCGACCACGCCTTCGGTTCAAGCGGATTGATGGTATATTCGCCAGATAGGAAATCTATATAGCATCCGCCGAGTGCCGAGCAAAGTTCCTCATATTCGCTTTCGGGATCAAGGCAGATGATGTGCTTTCCCGATTCACGAATGTTGGTGAGGAGCAGTTTTAGGAGATAGGATTTGCCTTGCCCCGAATTGCCGAGGATCAGCACATTGGAGGTCGTTTTGTCCTCGGCTCGTTTGTCGAGATCGACCAGGATGTTCGTCCCGAACTTATCCCGTCCGACATACATTCCGTGCGGATCGGTCTTGCCGGAGAAGTTGAAGGGATAGAGATTTGCCACCGAGCTTGCAGGCAGGACTCTTTCATAGAGTGCGCCGAACTGATTGGCGCCCACGGGCAGAACAGATAAAAAGCCCTCTTTCTGACGGAGTGTCAGTCTGTCCACCGTGATTTTCGTCCTCGTCAGTTCCATTGCAATATCGCTTTGGAGTTCCCGCAGGGCATCGAGGGATTTTGCTTTCAGTTCGATGAACACCGCACAGTGCAGAAGCGGTTCACGGTTCTTTCGTAGGTTTGCCATCAGTTCAATGACATCCTGAAGGTTGCCTTCCGCCTCAATGTTCTCGTTCATATCCTCACTTGTGGATTTCATCTTGTTTTTGCGGGTGGCGTTCTGAATAATTTTCCGCTGTTCCGCTGCTTCTACAAGTCGGTTATAGATACGGAGCGTTACGCCGTTTTTGTCGGCAAGCTGTGAAAAGATTGCCTGTTCCTCGGTGGTAGGCGGATATTCCTTTACTGCCCATACCGAGCGATAGGTGTCCCCGACAATATAATGATCGGACAGAAACTTGATATTGCCGGGGAGAATGCAGTCAAAGAAGTCTTTGGTGCGGATGCCGTCATCCGCTTTCTCGGTGACGGCGGTTTTCGGTTTCTTTTTAGCCATTTTTACTGTTCTCCTTATTTGTGAT
>CALCRH010000129.1 GCA_937894515.1 uncultured Clostridia bacterium
GAGAAGTTGCGTACATCGGGATCGGCGGGGATGGATAAATCTTCTTCCTCGTCAACGATGTCATCGAAGTCCACCTCTGTAATTTCAGCGTGGATGTTCTGAATGGCATTGTTTAACTGCTCACCGAGATCGGCATCGTCATAAGCGATACAGGCAGGTGTCGGGCCGTGCGGTCCCGAAATCATCTGCATTTCACCCATAATCATTTCGGGGTTATCCACGAAATAGGAGTTCATCTTGATGCCGTTTTCATCAGTTCCGAGATGCACCCAATCGGGTTCAATGTCAATGAGTCGGTCACGCTTCTGGAGGAAGATAATATCCGCCGTTACCTCCGTTCCTGCCGCATCCTTGAAGGTGTTGTTCGGCAGACGGATAGCACCGAGCAGATCGGCTCGCTGTGCGATATACTTACGGACAGAGGGGTTTTCTTTGTCCATCGTTCCGCTTGAGGTAATGAAGGCGACAACGCCGCCCGGTCTTACCTTATCAAGTGTTCGGGCAAAGAAATAATCATGAATGAGGAAGTTGTGCTTATCATACCGTTTATCCGGCACTTTGAACTGTCCGAAAGGAACATTACCGATGGCGGCATCAAAAAAACTGTCGGGTAGATTTGTGTTCTCAAAGCCCTGCACGGCGATACTGTTTTTCTGATATAACTGCTGTGCGATACGACCGGAGATAGAGTCAAGCTCCACACCGTAAAACTTTGCATCGCTCATACTGTCGGGAACCAAGCCCATAAAGTTACCGATACCGCACGACGGCTCCAACACATTGCCGGTCTTGAAATTCATGTTTTCAAGAGCTTTATACATTGCTTTGATAACAACGGGCGGCGTGTAGAAAGCGGTCAGCGTGGATTCACGGGCAGAAGCATATTCATCTTCCGTGAGCAGTTCTTTCAGTTCCGCATAATGAGGGTTCGTTTCTTCAAAGAACTGCGGCAAGCCGCCCCAACCGACATAATTGGCAAGCATATTCTGTTCATAGGGTTGTGCCAGTCGGTGTTCGTCTTCCAACTTCTTCAAAAGCTGAATAGCACTCTTGTTATGATAGAATCTGTCAAGCGGTGTGCCGACACCGATGTCATCGTCTTCAATGTGATAATTGGTGCGGTAATCCGACTTGATTTCGGGGTACAGAATATGCGGTGTGAGTTTGCCTGACTTGACGGGAGCAGGAGGCGGAGCAAGAGGTTTTGCGTGTTTGTCGATTTCCTCTTTCAGTCGGTTTTCCAGTTTGATGATTTCTTCGTTCTGCCATCCGGCTCGTTCCTCGACCTTGAGATAATCTTCGGTCAGAGTATCTACACCGTCTTTGCACTGAATGAAATCCAAACTGCCGGGAAGTTCGTTTGTGTTCTGAACACCGAATGCCTTGACCTTTTCAGTCGGTAAAGAGAAGTATTCGCTGAGTGCCTTATCAAGTTCCGAAAAGGTTTTGATTTCAAGCGGTACTGCCTGCAAATCTTCCACCACATAGTAGTGGTCGATATACGGTTTCTTCGGTTCGCTTTCTTTTCCTATTGCAGCAAGGTATTCTTTTGCTTCCTGCTCAGTTTCAAAGCTATGAATGAGGTTATCGGGATCAATATAATAGTTGTTTGTTACCTTGTCCCAAACAGCCCATTGATTGTCTTTTTCGCCGTCATAGAATGTGTCACGAAGTACATACCGTCCTTGAGGCCTTCCAGAGTCTGGTAGATCTGGCCGGAGCCGTCCCAGTTCTCACAACCTACGATGTCTACGCTCTCGTAGTAGTAGGTGCCTGTACCGAGACTGTTCTCCCAACCATTGAAGCCATCCTTGAAGTCGCCGTTCTTCAGCAGCTTGGTGATGTTGGCACCTGCGTCGTAGTCGGCTGCCATGGCAGTTTCGAGCATGGTTTGGATCTTGGTGGTCTCCTCCTTAATCTCAGTAGTAGTGAGAGTATGGTTGGCTACGATGTAGCTGTAGGAACCGAATTCATAGTCATCGTTGGGATCGACCTCATCCAGGAGGTAAGCAGTAAGGAGGTCGCGGCCTTCGCCCTGGAAGCCTTGGTTCTCTTCGAGGAAAGCGGTCACTTCCTCAGCCTTCTGGATGTAAGCCTTGTAAGCGTTGACAGAATTCTTGAAGTCGTTCTTCAGAGAGGTGAAGTCACCGTATGCAGCGAGGAATTCATCCCGGTCGCTGACGGTTGCCAGTT
>CALCRH010000130.1 GCA_937894515.1 uncultured Clostridia bacterium
ATAGGCTGCCTCGAAGTCCGCGAAATGCTCCTTTTTCAGCGGCGTGGTCTTGCCGAAGGAGGGCATATTGGTGCGGAGGTCATAGAAAAAGACCTCTTTCGTGTTGCCCTTGTCGGTCTTGCCGCGGGAGAAAAACAGCACGTTGGTTTTCACGCCCTGCGCATAGAAAATGCCGGTGGGCAGGCGCAGAACGGTATGCAGATTGCATTTATCCATGAGGTCACAGCGGATCTTCTCACCGTCACCGTCGGCAAAAAGCACGTTATCCGGCAGCACCACGGCGGCACGTCCGCCGGGTTTCAGGCTGCGGTAGATATGCTGTAAAAAGTTCAGCTGCTTATTGCTTGTGGCATAGAGGAAGTCGGTACGGGTGGCGCGCTCGCCGCCTTTTTTCGTGCCGAAGGGCGGATTGGCCAGGACGAGATCATAGCCCTTCATACCTTCACCGAGGCCGGACAGGGTATCGCCCAGCGTGATGGGGCAGTCAATATCGTGGAGCATGGCGTTCATCAGCGCCAGACGGTGGGTGTCCGGCACCAGCTCACAGCCGGTGAATGCCTGCTTCTTTTCAAACTCCGCCTGATCTGCGTCCAAATCCCAGAGGTTATCCGTATGGTCGCGGACATACTGGCTGGCGGCGATCATGAAACCGAAGGTGCCGCAGGCGGGGTCGTTGCAGCGCTCGCCGGGTTGAGGCTTCATCATGCGCACCATCATGTCAATGAGCACACGGGGCGTGAAATACTGACCTGCACCGGACTTTTTCTCGTTGGCGTTCTTCTCCAAGAGGCCTTCATACAGGTTGCCGAGACCCTCTTCCCGCGCGGAGAACCAGTCCAGCTCATCAATGGTGGTGATGATCTTTTCCAGGTTCTTCGGCTCGTTGATGTTGGTCAGGGCGTTCTGATAGATCTCGCGCACACGACCTTTGCAATGCTTGCCGAACAGACGCAGCAAATCTTTATAATAGTTATACTGGATGAGGCCGGAGCGCTTCCGCAGATTCGTCCACGAATAATCAAGAACGATCTGCTTTTCGGCGTTCTCGGTTTCCTGCTCCGGCGTCAGGGCATTTCCCGTTGCGAGGACAATGCCCTCGGCAAAGCGATCCTCCGAGCCGGTCTCATTGCACATTTTGAGGAAGAGAATATAGGTAAGCTCCGTGACATACTGGTGATAGGTGATGCCGTCATCCCGCAGCACGTTGCAAAGGTTCCAGAGCTTCGATACGATTTCTTGTGTTGTCATGCGCTTCTGCCTCCATCGTCATAGAGATATTCATTCAGTTCCAGAACGATCTCCGTCAGCTTGTTCTGGAATATCTTGTCCGCTTTTTTGAAGCCGCCTTCGCTCTTGAAGCGGACATCCTCGTCAAATACGCCCACATTCAGAACGGATTCATCCATCAGGTATTTCTCCATTTTGGAGATCCAGCTCAGCTCCTGCTTGGAGAAATTATGTGCCTTGCGGAGCTTGTCCACCGCGCGGCGGATACGGACTTCGTGGCTGATGAGTGCCGAACCGATGGCATAGCGGCGAATGAGGCTGATAATATCTGCTGCCATTTCCTCGTTGGTGAGCTGGCTGATAGCGCTATTGAGCTGCTGCTTGCTGTAGCCCTCACGGTCAAGGGCAAGCGCCAGATTTTTCAGTTCTGTGCGTGTCAGTTCCTTGGGTCGTGTGCAGACAATATTCAGCGCGGCGATCTTGTTGATGTTCTCCTTCACGTAGGCGGAGAAGGCATCCAGATAATCCTCCGGGCGCTGATCGGAAGCACCGTAACCGCGGGTATGCGCGGTCAGCGTATCAGGTGCATCGGAAATTACCACAGGCTTTCTGCCGTTGGCGTGGGTCTCATCCAGGAAGGAGAAAAGCTCACGGTGAGCGTACAGCGCCTCTTTTGCATCGGCGGCAGACATCTTTTGAATATCGGTGATGAACTGCGTGGGCTCCTTGCCGCCGGTCATGCTCTTGAAGTTTTCGAGCGTCTCTTTGCTGTTGAACAATAAAGTGTAGGTATCCTCGCCGTCGATCTCTTCGTCAAGATAAGCAACAACGTAATCGATGTCTTCTTTGGTGAAGTACCATTCGGTCTCTTCAAGGCGGTCAGTAATCCGTACCTGAGGGGCCGACTTTTTCTCGGCAGTGCTCACGCAGTACCATAAGCCGCATCCGATAACAAAGGCAGC
>CALCRH010000131.1 GCA_937894515.1 uncultured Clostridia bacterium
GACGCGTTCGATACCGTTACCTCTCTCGCCTGAATCCCCATAGAAACAGAAACCGCCGTTCCGATTTTCTACGGGCGGATAAAGAAGCATTTTTTTCGCTCTGACAGGGTCTTAGGGGCTTGTCCCTAAAAAATGCCGACTAAGGTCGGCTTTGAATGGGAAAAAACATATATTTTTTCCCTGCTTGATATGTTATAAGACAAAGCTACCCGCTGAAAAGGAATTCTGTTTCCTCTTCAGCAGGTAGCCTTATGAGTTCAACAAACTCGGATTTGCCGATGCCATTTCCGTTTTTTTAAACAACTCTGCACTGTGCGACTATTATATTTTGTTCTGCTACAGATGCGACAACGCCAGCAAATAATAAAACGAATTCCATTTGCTTGGCTTTCCGACTTTTTCCTTGGGCAGATAGGTTTTTGTGCTTGTTCCTTGCAAAATGACTTTATCGTCAACTATATGGCGCTTAATCATTTCGGAACATTCCGCCAGCGCAGGATCCTCCACGCGTAAAAGGTTTGCTAACGCCTCGTAGATATTCACGATGCCAATCCGCATTACTTCGAGGGGCGAGAACACGTCAACTGTTCTCCAGCCCTCTTTTTCCTGCAAAACGAGGTCATCAGTTCCGTTTTTATAAAACAATCGTCTGTTTACAAAATTTCGCACTAAGGCGTCCTTATACGGCACGATGATGTTCTTTTTCTGGCACTCGGAAGCTAAAAGAAGAGCCATCAGATTTGCTTTATAGCACCCTTTTGGAACGTAGGACTTTTTGTCAAGCTTCATGCGGCACAGAAAACCGCCGTCCGGCAAAGCAGATTCAGAGATTGCCGATAATGCGTCCTGCACCGGTTCTTCATTGCCGAAGCCGAGCATGAGCAAAGCGCGAAGCAGCATAAAGTCCTCACAGCCGTGATCGCTGTTTTTGAGTTTCAGGAAGGCTTGCTCCAACCATGTCCTGTCTATGTTTTTCGCAGTCAATCCCGCCTCTGCCAGAGCCGTCAGATAATAGGTGTACCAGATTCCTTTTATAAGATACCAATTTTCCGGTATGTAAGACAGAATATAGCGTTTCGAATCCTCGTTGCTTACGTTCTGTTTCAATATTTCTTTCCGTGTGCGGAATTTGACCATTGGGTTGGAATCTTCCGTCAACCAGTTGATCAGATCTTCTTCCATAAAATGTCTACCTCCTCAACAAATTCTGATTCATAATGTCTTGCATATGTGATTATGCAGTACATAATCTACATTCAAAAACTTCCTTATCCACCCGTGGCATTAGACAAAAGACGTTTTTTTGTTGTCAAAGACTGACCAAAAGGTACATTTTCAAGCTAAAACTGACCAAAAGGTACGCGAGCCTGCCTGCTCGACAAACCGGGATTTATCGATCAATTCGGCCACAAATTGAATAAGTATCCTGTCACCTGACAATTCTGCAACGCTTATGACCCGTAGGTCTGACAATGCTTTATGCCGTTTTCTGAAACAACTTTTTGTTCTTTGTAAATCCTTAAATCTTCGCCAACCGGACAAAATGTTGCACAATAACCGCAGGGAAAGCGATGCTCCTTAATCAAATCTATATGGTATCTCGTACACTTTTCCTTATCAAAACAATAAATTGTCAAATCACTGTCCGCATCTTTTGTAAAGCACTGCGCGGG
The DNA here is from genome assembly GCA_937894515.1 of uncultured Clostridia bacterium. Lineage (GTDB taxonomy): Bacteria > Bacillota > Clostridia > Oscillospirales > Oscillospiraceae > Vescimonas. The sequence goes on from CALCRH010000131.1 coordinate 1,674, forward strand.
ACACTTTTTCAGACACACACCACAGTGCGTACAATAGGAATCCTTAATCATCTCGTCAGGTTCGATGGGAGCATCCGTAATCACAGAAACCAGACGAATCCGGGGGCCGTATTCCTTGGTAATCAGGTTATGACTGTCACCTATGGTGCCGACACCGGCATAATATCCGGCGATCACATGAGAAAAAGCCGCTTCTTCATGCCTCAGTAAAGCTTCCATCCCATCATAGCAATCTCTCGGAAAATAGAAAGCCCGATATTGTTTCTCGGTATTGATATAGCTTGCAAGAAAATAACCTATGTCATCCATAATTCGATTGCTGGTATCGTACTGCTCCTTATAAACCATAGAGGGTGCTGTTGCAGCCATAGGATACAGAAGCGGTATCGCAAGAACAATAACATTCTTTGCCCATGGCCAAATATTTTGCGGCCAGAACTCCGGCTTCTGGAGCGGATTCGTTTCCCATTTGCTCACAGAGCAAGTCCGCACGATTTTTGCCCCAAGTTCGGTTGCTTTTTGATAAATTTCCGATTTTAATTTTTCGTCAAACATATTTGATAACTCCATTTCTTTTGGGCAAATAAATAATATATAATGTCCTTTCTATCTGTATCAACAACGCAGTCTATTCATTACTTAAATAAAAGATTTTAGTATTACAAATTCTGATTTGTCGATATATCACATCTGATTTTTGTGTACCAAAATCAAAAATGTTTCCCG
>CALCRH010000132.1 GCA_937894515.1 uncultured Clostridia bacterium
CAGAACAGAACTGGCGGCCTAAATCTTTTGTGTCTACTAACTATTGACTACTTCAGCAAAAGCGGCGCGCTTCGCTACATGGTTTTACAGCAGGGAGAAAGCGATGATCAGGCCGGAGAACACGATGGACACGGTGGAGCACAGCTTGATCAGAATGTTCAGGCTGGGACCGGAGGTATCCTTGAACGGGTCACCCACGGTATCGCCTACCACAGCGGCCTTGTGCTGATCACTGCCCTTGCCGCCGTGGTGGCCGGCTTCGATGTACTTCTTGGCGTTATCCCACGCACCGCCGGCGTTGGACATGAACACCGCCATGGCAAAGCCGGTAACGGATACACCGCCCAGCAGACCCACCACACCGGTGGGGCCCAGGATCAGGCCGGTGATCAGAGGCACCACGATGGCCAGAATGGCGGGAGCTACCATCTCATGCAGAGCACCTTTGGTGCACAGATCCACGCAGGAGTGGTAGTCGGGATCGGCCTTGAACTCCATGATGCCGGGGATCTCGCGGAACTGACGGCGGACTTCCATCACGATGGACTGCGCTGCCTTCTGCACGGCGCTCATGGTGAACGCGGAGAACACGAAGGTCAGCATGGCGCCGATGAACAGGCCGACCAGAACGGTGGGACTGGTGAGGGAGAAGTCCAGCACTTCCGCGGTGCGCTCCTGCACGATATTGACATAGGATACCAGCAGAGCCAGAGCGGTCAGAGAAGCAGAACCGATGGCAAAGCCCTTGCCGGTAGCGGCAGTGGTGTTGCCCAGAGAGTCCAGAGCATCGGTACGCTGGCGGACTTCCTCGGGCAGACCTGCCATCTCGGCGATACCGCCGGCGTTATCCGCCACAGGGCCGTAAGCATCGGTGGCCAGGGTGATACCCAGGGTGCTCAGCATACCCACACCGGCAATGCCGATGCCGTACAGGCCCTGGTTGAAGCTGGCGCCGCCGCCGGCGCAGAAAAAGCTGATGATAACAGCCGCACCCACGATCAGGATAGAGGTCAGGGTGGACTTGAGCCCCAGAGAGATACCGCCGATGATGATGGTGGCGCTGCCGGTCTCAGAGGCGGCAGCCAGCTCCTGGGTGGGCTTATAGTTATCAGAGGTGTAATACTCGGTAAAGTAACCGATGGCACAGCCGCCTACCAAACCGCAGAGAATGGCGATATACACGCCCCAGCAGTGGTTGGCAGAGCCCAAAATGAAATAGCACAGGGGAGCTGCCACGACGGCAGACAGGGCTGCGGCGGTATAGGTACCGGTACGCAGACTCTTCAGCAGACTGAGCTGTGTGGCATCTTCCTTGGTCTTGACCAGGAAGGAGCCGATAATGGAGCAGAGAATGCCTATGCCGGCCAAAGCCACCGGCAGGAACATACCACTCCAGCTATAACCGGCAGCAGCGGACAGGGCAAAGGTGGCAAGGATGGAACCAACATAGGACTCATACAGGTCAGCACCCATGCCGGCCACGTCGCCCACGTTATCACCCACGTTATCGGCGATGGTGGCAGGGTTACGGGGGTCATCCTCGGGGATACCGGCTTCCACCTTACCCACCAGGTCAGCACCCACGTCGGCAGCCTTGGTATAGATACCGCCGCCCACACGGGCAAACAGAGCCATGAAGCTGGCGCCCATGCCGTTCATGACCATGATATTGGCCAGGGTATTGGCATCCAGCTTACCCACGAAATACAGACCCGCAAACCACAATCCGATATCCAGCATGCCCAGACCAACCACAGTAAAGCCCATGACAGAGCCGGAGGAGAACGCCACGCGCAGGCCCTTATTCAGGCTCTCGCTGGCGGCGTTGGCGGTACGGGCGTTGGACGCCGTTGCAATTTTCATGCCGATCAGGCCCGCCAGCATCGACCAGATACCGCCGGTCAAAAAGGCAAAGGGCGTCACCCGGGACAACATCTTGCCGCCGGTGGCAAACGCCATAATCGCCAAAATCACGAACACGATGACAAATACCTTTGCCACGGTGGTGTACTGGCGCTTCAGGTAGGCGTTTGCGCCCTCACGGATCGCGCCCGCCAGTTTCTTCATTTCGTCCGTACCTTCAGAGACTGCCATGACCTTTTTCCGCTGCAGTCCTGCAAAAATCAGGGCGGCAGCTGAGGCAATCAAAGCCACGATTACCAGATACTTTTCCATACTGTTTTCCTCATTTTCCTTTGGTTTTTCCAACGATTGGGGTAGAATTTTCCGTAGGATATTATAGGAAAAAAGGCTTTCTCCGTCAAATTTTCTAACAAATTTTTAGGCTGTCAAACATTTATTCTTGCCTTTTTCGTCATTTTGCCAAGTCTAATTTCCGCCCTTCTTTTCTATTTTCCCCTGTTTGAGACAATACTGGGCAAAAAACTTTTTGGAAAGTCGCCTTTTTTCAGCAGTACACTATTTCCCTAACATTTTAATTAAATTTTGTTGTCACTTTTTTTGCGCGAATAATACTGTTTTCCATAAAATTCTGTAAATTTCTACCAAATTCTTCCTTTGACAGGTATGAGGCGAAAAAAATTTTTTCAGGAGTCGCTTTCGTCATTTTTCGTAAGAATGAAATGTTTGGAACATTTGGGTGCAATTTAAAAAAGAAAACGCCTGCCGCAAAAGCGACAGGCGTTTCCATATGGAGAGATATTTACGCTGTCACAGCCTTTTTGGCGGACAGGTACTGATAAACAACGATGGCGGCGATGACGCCCAGGCCGATCAGGTCGGTCCATGTCTCCGGGATCATCATGCAGATACCGCCGGCAGCCAAAGCGATACGGAGTACCACGGGGATCTTCTTTTTCAGGTAGCCGTTCAATGCGGCCGCCACACCGAACAATCCCAGAACAGCGCTGAGGGCGATCTGGACGACAGGCAAGAAACCGGTGACGTTCTCAAACAGCATGGCGGGGCTGTACGCAAAGATATAGGGCACAATAAAGGCCGCAATGGCCAGCTTGGTGGCGTTAAGTCCGGTCTTCATGGGGTTGGCCTTGGCAATAGCGGAGCCGGCGTAGGCCGCCAGCGCCACAGGAGGTGTGATATCCGCCACGATGCCGAAGTAGAATACGAAGAAGTGGGCAGCTACCATGGGGAAACCCAGCTGTACCAGAATGGGGGCACAGGTGGAGGCCATGATGCAGTAGTTGGCGGTGGTGGGCACACCCATGCCCAGCACGATACAGCACAGCATGGTCAGCAGCAGGCCAATGATGGTGGCGTTGCCTGCCACCTGAACGATACCGTTGATCAGAATAGAGGCCAGACCGGTAACGGTAATGCAGCCGGCGATGATACCCGCCATGGCGCAGGCCACAGCCACGGTGACAGCGCCCTTGGAGCCGGCTTCCAATGCGTCAACGGCGGAGACGAAGGTATCCTTCCCTGCGCCGGCAAGAGCCTTGCCCGTAGTCTCGGGAGCTTTCTCTTCGCTACCGCGCTTGCGTGTGACAAAAAAGTTGATGGCACCCACTACGATGGCCGCCAGAATGGACAGCGCAGCGGAATAGGACATGGTGCGGGCACCGGAGGCCACCAGCCATACCAGCAGCACCAGAGGCAGGATCAGATAGCAGTCGCGGATCAGGACCTTCCACTTGGGCAGTTCACTGCGGGGAATGCCGTTCAGCCCCAGCTTCTTTGCTTCCAGATGGACGGCGATGAAGATACCGGTGAAATACAGCACAGCAGGAAGGATGGCCTTAACAGCCACTTTGGCATAGGGCAGACCCATGTACTCCGCCATCAGGAACGCGGCAGCGCCCATGATGGGGGGCATGATCTGGCCGCCGGTGGAGGCCGCCGCCTCCACAGCGCCGGCGAACTCCGGCTTATAGCCGGTCTTCTTCATCATGGGAATGGTCACGGAGCCGGTGGTCACAGTATTGCCCACGGAAGAGCCGGACACCATACCACACAGGGCGGAGGAGATGACCGCCACCTTGGCAGGACCGCCGCTGGACCAACCGGCCAGGCGATTGGCAAAGCTGATGAAAAAGTTGGCGATACCGGTACGCTCCAGGAACGCGCCGAAGATGATGAACAGAATGATATAGGTATAGCACACGCTGACAGGCGTACCGATCACGCCGGAGGTGGTATAGAACAGCTTATAGATAATATTGCGTAAAGCCTGATAAAAACTGGGATTGTAGGAGAGCTGATTGATAAAGGCATAGATAATCAGCGCACCGGCTACACATAGAATGGGAACACCCACGCAGCGGCGGCACAGCTCCATCAAAATCAGAATACCCACGCAGCCGATGACCACATGGATGGGTTGGATCCGGGTTGCCAGACGGATCATGGTCATGGCATTGAGGGCGAAGTAGAAGAAGCACGCGGCGCCCACTACCATCAGCACAATGTCGTACCAGGGCATGTGATTGGGGCGCATCACGCCCTTTTTCACCGGGTAATTCAGGAAACCGACAATAATGATAAAGCCCATAAACAGAGGTAAACGCACCTCAGGCATGGCCTTGGAAAACAGGGTCATAATGATGCAATAGACAGCAAACAGCGCCATCAGCACCTTGATGATAATGGCAGGCACTCCCCGCCAGATACGGGTATTGGACTCTCTGTCATACTTACGCATGACCTCGTCCAGATCAGTTGCCATATCGCCGACAGGATTTTCCACCTGGGGCGCTGCAACGGTTTTTTTCTTGAACAGGCTCATAATATCTCTCCTAATATGGGTCTTAATTGAAAATCGCTAAAAGACAGTGAGGACTACGGCGGGAAGCCCCGCCGTAGTCTCGTTATTTGTCAAGTTGTCGTTAAAGATTATTTGACAGTAATGCCCTTCTCGGCAAAGTACTTGGCAGCGCCGGGATGATAAGGAACAGAGGTGATGGAGGAGGCATAATCCAGATCCAGCTCCTTGGCCTTGTCATGGGAGATGGTAGCGGCGTTCTCGAAGATGTCCTTCACGAAGGCGTACACGGCATCCTCGGACACATCGTTGCGGGCCAGAACCACGGCACCCACACCAACGGTGATGATATCATCGGCGGTGTTGTACACATCCTTGGCGATGGTGCACTCGGCATAGTAGGGGGAGGACTCCAGCAGCTTGGCAACATGGTCAGCATCCAGGGAGACCAGATTCACGTCCTTGGTGGTAGCCAGATCCACCACAGCAGTGGTGGGAGCGCCGGCCACGATGAAAGCGGCATCGATCTGGCCGTTCTTCAGCGCATCAGCGCTGTCGCCGAAGGACTGGTAGGTGGGGTTAATGTCGGACTCGGTCATGCCGTACACACCCAGAATATCCAGAGCGTTGAAGTACACGCCGGAGCCGGCGGCACCGATAGACACACTCTTGCCCTTCAGATCGGCAACGGTCTTGATGTCGGGATTCAGGGTGACGATCTGCACCTGCTCGGTGTAGAGGGCGGCCACGGTGGAGAAGCACTTTACAGCGCCGGTATCGGCGAACAGGTTGGTGCCCTCATAGGCGTAGGCCATCACGTCAGACTGGCAGAACGCCAGCTCGGCATTGCCATCGTCCATTTCAAACACGTTGGACTGGGAGCCGTTGCCCACCAGACCCACTACATCAACGCCGGCATTGTTGGTCACATGGTTTGCCAACACAGAGCCAAAGGCGTAGTAGGTACCGGACTCACCACCGGTGACAAAACGCAGGGTAGATGCGGGCTTGGAACCCTCTGCATCGTTGCCGGGAACCGTGCTGTCGCCGCAGGCGACCAAGGTCAGCACCATCAGCAGTGCCAGAACCAGAGCAAAAAGCTTTTTCATTTCGTATCTCTCCTTTTTCAATTCCACCGCCAAGCGGTGGCTTTATACGATGGTGGTATCATAACACCAAAATTCATTTTTTGCAAGTCTTATTTTAAAAAAATTCATTATTTTGAAAAATTTTTCTGGTAATTGTGGTAATATGCGGAATTTTGCAGGTTCAACTTGCAGAATTTGCAGTTTGCTTGGTGGTAAACTTGCAAAACAACGCCAAAAATGTGGAAAGAGAGCATCAAAGCCGATGCTCTCTTTCTATATATGGTGTTCTGTTTTACTTCTTTGCCTTGGAGTCCACCACATCGCGCAGCATGGCGGTGAAGTCGTCCATGGTCATGGCGCCCAGATCGCCATCGGCACGGTGACGCGGGGAGACGGTGCCGTTTTCCATATCCCGGTCGCCCACCACCACCATGTAGGGGATCTTCTCCATCTGGGCATCGCGGATCTTCTTGCCGATCTTCTCATTGCGATAGTCCACCTCCACGCGGAAGCCCTGAGAATCCAGAGCCTTGGCGGCAGCGGCGCAGTAGTCGGCGGCACGGTCGGTAACCGGCAGGAAACGGACCTGCTCGGGTGCCATCCAGGTAGGCAGAGCGCCGGCATACTCCTCGATCAGGTAGGCCAGCGTGCGCTCATAGCAGCCGAGGCTGGTGCGGTGGATGATATAGGGCAGCTTCTTCTCGCCGTTCTCATCAATATAGTACATACCGAAGCGCTGAGCCAGCAGCATGTCGATCTGAATGGTGACCAGGGTATCCTCCTTGCCGTAGACGTTGTGATACTGAACGTCCAGTTTGGGACCGTAGAACGCGGCTTCGTCAATGCCGATCTCGTACTTCACGCCCAGATCGTCCAAAATCTGACCCATGACGCGCTGTGCCTCTTCCCATTGCTCCGCGGTGCCCTCATACTTGTTGTTGGGGTTGGCGGGATCCCACTGGGAGAAGCGGAACGTGCATTTATCCAGCATACCCACGGTGCCGAGGAAGTATTTTGCCAGCTCCAGACAGCCCTTGAACTCCTCCTCCAGCTGATCGGGGCGCAGGACAAGGTGTCCCTCGGAGATGGTGAACTGGCGGACGCGGATCAGGCCGTGCATCTCACCGGAGTCCTCGTTACGGAACAAGGTGGAGGTCTCGCCCAAGCGCATGGGCAGATCCCGGTAGGAGCGCTGACGATTCAGGTAGACCTGATACTGGAACGGGCAGGTCATGGGACGCAGAGCGAAGCACTCCTTTTCCTCATCATACGGATCGCCCAAAATGAACATGCCGTCCAGATAGTGATCCCAGTGGCCGGAGATGCGATACAGGTCACGCTTGGCCATCAAAGGGGTCTTGGTCAGCAGGTAGCCGGCCTTCTGCTCCACGTCCTCCACCCAGCGCTGCAGGAGCTGGATGACGCGGGCGCCCTTGGGCAGCATGACGGGCAGGCCCTGACCGATGCAGTCCACGGTGGTGAAGTACTCGAGGTCGCGGCCCAGCTTGTTGTGGTCACGCTTGAGCGCTTCCTCGCGCTGCTTGAGGTACTCGTCCAGCTCGTCCTTGTTGGGGAATGCCACGGCGTAGATACGCTGGAGCATCTTGCGGTTGCTGTCACCGCGCCAGTAAGCGCCGCAGGCCTGCGTCAGCTTGATGCCGTTGCCCTTGATGCGTCCGGTGCTGTCCAGATGGGGGCCGGCACACAGGTCGGTGAACTCGCCCTGCTTGTAGAAGCTGATGACGGCGTCGGCGGGCAGATCGTTGATGAGCTCCACCTTGTAGGGCTCTTCCTTTTCTTCCATGAACTTGATGGCCTCTTCCCGGGGCAGCTCAAAGCGCTCCAGCTTCAGCTTTTCCTTGCAGATCTTGCGCATCTCAGCCTCGAGGGCGTCCATGTGCTCCTGAGTAAAGCTGAACGGCGCGTCAAAGTCGTAGTAAAAACCGGTGTCGATGCTGGGGCCGATGGCCAGCTTGACCTCGGGATACAGGCGCTTGACGGCCTGTGCCAGCACATGGGAGCAGGTATGCCAGTAGGTGCGGCGATACTGCTCATTTTCAAAGGTGTACAGGTTTTCTTCGGACATAACAAAATCCTCCTTTAAAATTGGGGGTGGTGATACAAAAAGTACCTCACCCCTGATTGGTCAGGGGTGAGGTAAAGAACTTTACTCCACGGTTCCACCCTGCTTATGACCTTGCGGTCATCGCTCGTGCTCTCTATAACGGGAGAGTCCCGTTCTGCTCATCGCAGACCGCTGTTGGAGTGGTACCGATTTTTACAGTCGCGAAGCACTTACAGCCTACGGTGCTTCTCTCTGGGGCGATGGGAAAAATCTCTTCTCCGTCATGGCGTTTTCAAGATTAGAATAGAGTATAAACTTGTTTTTGCCGTTTGTCAATCAATGATTTGCAGGAACTCTTCCCAACTGTCCACCACGGTGGCATCGGGAGCAATCTCCAGCAGTTTTTCTCTGCCGCGAAAACCCCAGCTGACCCCGATGAAGTCTATCCGGCTGTTCCGGGCCGTGGCAATATCCACCTCGCTGTCGCCGATATAGACCGCGTTCTCCCGACTGGTGCCCAACTTTCGGAGCATATCGTCCACCATATCCGGTGCAGGTTTCCGGGGCATGGGCGGGACTTCACCTAAAACAGGAATGCCGGGGAAAAACTTTTCGCCCAATGCCTGCACGGCGGGATCGTTTTTGTTGGAGACGATGGCTACCTTGGCGCCCCGCTTCTGCAATTCCCGCAGAGTCTCCACCGTGCCGGGATAAGGGGCGGTTTTCACACAGGAGTGGGCCTCGTACCACGCGCGGTAATCCTTGAGAACGGCATCAAAGTCCGGGGTATCCATGCCTTGGGGCAGACTCCGGGCAATCAGGTCCTTTGCTCCATTGCCGGTGGCATCCCGGATCTGTTCATGGGTGCGCTCCGGATAGTTATGGAGCCGCAGGGTACGGTTCACCGCATCATGGAGATCGTCCAGGGTGTTCATGGTGGTGCCGTCCATATCAAATAAAAAGGTCTTGTATTTCATGGTTTTCTTCCCTTTCACAAGGTGCGGTAACAGAATACTGCCCAAAATCAGTACAATACCCAGCAGATTCAGCGGTGTAAATGCCTCACGCAGGACGATAGCACCCAACACGGTAGCAACCGCCGGAGAGAGGGCGCAGAACAGGCTGCTTCGCTCCGCCGTGGTGTGGCTCTGCGCCACCGGCTGAAGCGTATAGCCAAAGCCGGTGCAGACCACTGCCAGCGCCAGAATGATACCCCACTCGGAGGGGGTATCAGGCATGCGGGGCGTTTCAAAAAAGCAGGAGGCGATCAGGGCATACAGTCCCAGAAAGCCCACCTCCAGCACGCCGATGGTAAAGCCGTCACAGCGGTGGCTGGTGCGGTCGATGGTGATAATGCCGCAGGTGTAGAGCATGGCGGAGATCAGGGCGATCCTCTCTCCCCTGCCTAAAGCAAATTGTCCGCCGTGCATAGTCAGCAGAAACACGCCCGCCACAGCGATGCCGGCGCACAGGACACTCATGCCCCTGGGTGCTCTGCGGTGAAGCAGGGCTTCCGCCAGCGGCACAAAGATGATGGCAAGGTTTTCCAGCAGCGACACCGTACCGCTTGCCGCCGTTTGCAGCGCAAACATCTCGCAGGACATCACCGCAAAGAAGTTCAGTCCCACCAATGCGCCGTAAAGCACCGTGCGGCGGTCGAGATGGGCAAGCAGGTGCTTATGGAACACAATGGCAAGCAGCACAAACGCCAGCAAAAAGCGCACTGCCAGCATATTGAACGGATGCATGGTGCCCAGCCCCATTTTATTAAAGATGAAAGACGTGGCACGGCCGGAAATCACAGCCGCCAGTAAAATCTCCGCTTTGCGCCGGGTCATGGAATGCACCTCTTTTGCATGAAATAGAGGGCGGACAGAGTCGTCCGCCCCTACCAACTGTATCAGACGTTAAAGCGGAAGTAGATCATGTCGCCGTCCTTGACGATATACTCCTTGCCCTCACTGCGGAGCAGACCCTTTTCCTTGGCGGCGTTGACGCTGCCGCATTTCATCATTTCCTCAAAGTTGATGGTTTCGGCGCGGATAAAGCCCCGCTCGATATCGCTGTGGATCTTACCGGCGGCCTGAGGCGCCTTGGTACCCTTGCGGATGGTCCAGGCGCGGCACTCGTCCTTGCCGTAGGTCAGGAAAGAGATCAGACCCAGCAGATCGTAGGAGCACTGGATCAGGCGATCCAAACCGGACTTCTCGATGCCCAGGTCTTGAAGGAACATGGCACGCTCCTCGGGATCATCCAACTCGGCGATGTCCTGCTCCAGCTTGGCGCAGATGGGAAGCACCTGCGCGCCCTCCTTGGCAGCCAGATCCCGTACCAGCTTAAAGTATTCGTTGTTCTCGCAGTCGGCAAAGCCGTCCTCATCCATGTTGGCGGCATAGATGATGGGCTTCAGACTCAGCAGATCGGCGGTAGACAGCAGCGCCGCATCATCCTCACCGCACGCGAAGGTACGGGCGGACTTGCCGCCGTCCAGATGCTTGGCCAGAGCGGAGAATACCTCTGCCTCATGGAGGAACTTCTTGTCGCCCTTGGCGGCCTTGGCGGCCTTTTCCACCCGGCGGTTCACCATCTCCAGGTCTGCCATGATGAGCTCGAGGTCGATGGTCTCGATGTCGCCGATGGGGTCAACAGGTACGTTGGTACCGGCATCGGCCACCACGTGCATGATGTTCTCATCATCAAAGCAGCGCACCACATGGACGATGGCATCCGTGCGGCGAATATTCTCCAGAAACTTGTTGCCCAGACCTGCGCCCTGAGATGCGCCCTTCACCAGACCGGCGATGTCCACGAACTCGATGACCGCCGGAGTCTTTTTGTCCGGCTCGTACATCTCAGCCAGCTTGTCCAACCGCTCGTCCGGCACCGCCACCACGCCCACATTGGGCTCGATGGTGCAAAACGGATAGTTGGCACTCTCGGCGCCGGCGTTGGTGATGGCGTTGAACAGGGTCGATTTGCCCACGTTGGGCAGACCCACAATACCTAATTTCATAAGGATAGCCTCCTTTGTTTTCTCTAAAAGGGTATTGTAGCATCTTTGGGGGAATTGTGCAAGACTTGGCAAAAAAAGAGAGCCTTTCGGCTCTCTTTTTTGCTTACTTGATTCGCGCAATATGTCGTCCGTCTCCGGTATTGCCCACCAGCAGGGGTACTTTTTCGATGACCAGCGAGGAGGTATCCAGACCGTACCACTTCTCCTTGGAGCCCGCCACACGGCGAATGGCATACTTGATATTGAGAATGGCCTCGTCCGTGGCTGACAGGCGGTTGGTCTTGGTGGGAACGGATTTGTGCAGCATACAGAACTTAAACGTACCCACAGGCGATTTGCCGTAGATGGAGTATTTCCGCTCCTGCATGGGCAGTTCGCCGGACTTGAGCAGATCGCCCACAATCTGACGCAGATAGATGTTGATCTTCTGGTCGCTCTTGAAGCCCAGATTCAGCCGAACCCGGAAGATGTAATCCGTGCCGTAGGTCTCCACCTGATAATTCATGGTATCCGGCTCATCGGTGACATTGACGCTGATAAACCAATAGGCCGCCGCACGCTTGGGATCTTTATCCAAAATGGAGTATAGAATATCACGGTCGATGGTGTCGGGATCATCGTCCGCTTTGTCCAGAAAGACCAGATTGTGAGCCAGCAGAGGAATACTCTCATCGTCATGCAATGCGCCCAGATTGCCTACATAGTCGCTCAAAGGCAGCTCCACGCAGTATTTGTGCTCCAACTGGGTGGCACGATACCACACCACCATGATGGCAAACAGCAGCAGCGCCATGATGACCGCCACGTAACCGCCGGCGGCAAACTTGCCCAGGCTGGAAACGAAGAACACCATCTCGATAGCGCCGAACACGATCAGCACAAATGCCGCCAGCGGTGCTTTCTTCTTTATCTTCAGCAGATAGACCGACAGCAGCAGCGTGGTCATCAGCATGGTGACCGTGATCGCCAAGCCGTACGCAGATTCCATACGGGCGCTGGAGCGGAAGTACAGCACCACCAGGGTGCAGCCGATCCACAGAATGTTATTTACTGCGCCGATATAGATCTGTCCCTTGGTATCGGAGGGATACTTGACCTCCAGATGGGGCATCAGATCCAGGCGGATGGCCTCGGACACCAGGGTATAGGAGCCGGTGATCAGCGCCTGGGAGGCGATAACCGCTGCCGCCGCACCCAGCAATACCGCCACAGGACGCAGCGCCTCGGGCAACATCTGGAAAAACGGGTTCAGATCCGCAATAGAGAACAGTTCAGTATTCCCGGTGTTCTGCAAAATCCACGCGCCCTGTCCCAGATAGTTCATAATCAGGCAGATTTTGACAAAAGGCCAACTGAAATAGATATTCTCCCGCCCCACATGTCCCATATCGGAGTATAGTGCCTCGGCACCGGTGGCTGCCAGGAACACGCTGCCGAGGATCATAAAGCCCACCTTGTTGTACGGGCTGAACAGCACCTTGACGGCATAGATAGGGTTGAATGCCTTCAGCACCACAGGCAGAGCCGTAATATTCCAAATGCCCATTACACCGAGGAACGTAAACCAGATCAGCATCACAGGGCCAAAGGCCTTGCCGATTTTACTGGTGCCGGCACGCTGTACCATAAACAGCACAAAAATGATGGCTAATGTAATCAGAATGACTTTTGCCTGCCCTGTACCGAGAAAGCGATTCATCACCTCAATGCTCCGCAGGCCCTCGATGGCGGTGGTCACCGTAACAGCCGGGGTCAGCACGCCGTCAGCCAACAGGGCTGCACCGCCGATCATGGCCGGAATAATCAGCCACTTGGCACAGCTTTTCACCAGCGCATACAGGGAAAAGATACCGCCCTCGCCGTGGTTATCCGCTTTCATGGCAATCAAAACATATTTTATCGTGGTCAAAAGCGTGATGGTCCAGATGACCAATGACAGCGCACCGATGATGAAATCTTCATTCACCTGCGAAATGCCGCCATTGCCCTCCAGAATGGACTTCATCACATACAGCGGCGATGTGCCGATGTCACCGTACACGATACCGATGGTAACAAGGAACATGCCAAAGCGGAAGCCTTTCTTTCTCTCCATATTCTCCTCCATGGATCATTCTATCTTAACAGTTTCTTAACGGTCTTATTTTATTATCATAGCACAAATAGGGAATAATTTCAAGCAAACCGCCGTGATTTAACACAAACGTAAGAAAAGGCACCCGTCCGGGTGCCTTTTTGCTTATGCCAAGAAGCCCTTCAGAATGGTGTCCTCAGCCTCCTCGGAGGTCAGTCCCAGGGTCTCCAGCTTCAAAAGCTGATCGCCGGCGATCTTGCCGATGGCGGCCTCGTGAATGAGCTGTGCCTCGGTGGAGTTGGCGGTGATAGCGGGGACAGAGGAAATTTTTGCGTTTCCCATGATGATACTGTCGCACTGGACATGGCCAAAGCAGGCGGCATTGCCCACCACCACGGGACGGAACTCCTGATAGCTGTCGTCCTGTGCCACAGAGCGGGAGATGACCCTGCCCTTGGCGTCGTCGCCATTGAGTTCGATGACCATATCGCTGATGGCTTCCTGTCTGCCGTGGGTCAGCAGGCGCTCGGTGACCACCACTTCGCTGCCCGCCTCACAGACGAATTTGGTATAGCGCCTGGTGGAGTCGATGCCCCGGATCTGCACCGTGTCCATCTGCATGGTGCTGTTCTCACCGATATATACGATAGTCTGGGGATTCATCACGTTTTTGCCGGTCTGGCCGGGATCGTTCTCGCCGTAGTGCTTTTCAGCATAGCGAACACGGCTGTTCTTCCCGATGTGGAAGGTATGGACACCATCGTGACGGCTCTCGTCACAGCCGGAGTTGTGGATACCGCAGCCGGCGATGATCTCCACATCGCAGTCGTCGCCCACATAGAAGTCGTTATAGACCATCTCGGAAAGGCCGGTCTTGCTGATGATGACGGGGATATAGCACTTCTCTCCTTTGGTGCCGTCTAAAATGCGGATATCAATGCCCTCTTTGCCATCTGTACGGGACTCGATCTTGATATGCTCCGTGGACTGGCGGGCTTCGCAAGTGCTGTCCTTGCGGATGTTCAGGGCGTCCACCGGTTTGCCGGTCAGATCAGCGATTTTTTCCAGCAGCTCGCTGTCGATTCTGTCGATCATGGCGTCAGCCCTCCTTACGGTTCATCACCGGGCAGCCACCCAGGGTGTCCGCCAGGATCAGGGGGAATATCTCCTCGGTGGTGCCGCGATGGGCGATCTCGCCGCCGGCAATCACCAGAATTTCGTCTGCCAGCTGAATGATACGCTCCTGGTGGGAGATGATGATCATGGTGGCGCTGCCCTCTTTGTGGATCTGCTCAAAGGTCTCGGTAAGCCGGGCAAAGCTCCACAGATCGATGCCGGCCTCCGGCTCATCAAAAATCATCAGGCCGCTGTGGCGAGCCAGAATGGTGGCAATCTCAATGCGCTTGACCTCGCCGCCGGAAAGGGATACGTCCACCTCCCGGTCCAGATAGTCGTTGGCACACAGGCCCACCTTGGTCAGGTAGGCACAGCACTTGTCCTTGCTGAGCTTCTCCTCCCCTGCGGCGAGTAGCAGCAGGTCGTGGACGGTGATGCCCTTAAAACGGGGCGGCTGCTGAAAACCGTAGCTGATACCCTTTTGGGCACGCTGTGTGATGGAAAGACCGGTCACGTCCTCGCCGTTCCAGAGGATCCGGCCGCTGGTGGGCTGTACCAGACCCATAATCACCTTGGCAAGCGTGGTTTTGCCGCCGCCGTTGGGGCCGGTAAAGACCACCATCTTGTGGTCAGGAATGGTCATATTGATGTCCTTCAGAATGTCCAGCTCTCCCTCCGGAGTGGACACCCGGTAGGAAATATGCTTCAATTCCAGCATAGGAATCGCCTCCTTGGTATCTTGCGGATATTTTAACCAATATAGTGTAGCAGGTATTCCAAAAAAATGCAAGTCGCGGTTTTTTACTTGCAACTTGGAAAAAGCGGGTGTAAAATGACGGCAACCAATCTGAAAAAGGAGGCTTCCCCCATGAAAAACATGATCTCCCGCGAGGCGGCTCTGACCGCGCTGAAAGAGTACAACAAGGAACCGTTCCATATCCAGCACGCCCTGACGGTGGAGGGGGTCATGCGCTGGTATGCCAAGGAGCTGGGCTATGGCGAGGACGCCGATTTCTGGGCAACGGTGGGTCTCCTGCACGACATCGACTTTGAGATGTGGCCGGAGGAACACTGCCTCAAGGCGCCGGAGCTGCTGGAGAAGGCGGGCTGTGATGCCGACCTCATTCACGCGGTCTGCTCCCACGGCTATGGCCTGTGCTGTGACGTGGAGCCGGTACACGAGATGGAAAAGGTGCTGTTCGCCTCTGACGAACTGACCGGGCTCATCGGTGCCGCCGCCAAGATGCGTCCCAGCAAGAGCTGCCAGGACATGGAGCTTTCCAGCCTGAAGAAAAAATTCAAGGACAAGAAGTTTGCCGCCGGGTGCAGCCGTGACGTGATCATACAGGGTGCCGAGCGTCTGGGCTGGGAACTGGACAAGCTGCTTGCCATGACTCTGGACGCCATGAAATCCTGCGAGGACGACATCAACAAGGCCATGGGGTTTTAACGGATCAAAGCTGAAAAAATAAGACAGCCCTTCGGCTGTCTTATTTTTCAGACTGTCAAAAAACTTGAAGCAAAAAGCGAAAGCTTACGAATGATAGAGTAGCGGGGGAGCTCGAGGGGGCAAAAGCCCGCCTCGAATGAAATAGTAGCACAAAAAACGGCTGAAATCAGCCGTTTTTCGCATTTTGCAGAATGCAAAATGCTGTGCTTTTTCAGCTTGTCAAAAAAGCCAGAGGCTTTTTTGACAAGCTGAAAAATAAGACAGCCCTTCGGCTGTCTTATTTTTTATTCCATGGAGATGATGTAGTAGTACACAGGCTGACCGCCGGGGACAACGGCCACTTCCGCAGAGGTAGCAGCGAATATCTTTTCCGCTTCTGCGGCAGCACTTTCGTCCACGCCATCGCCGGTATAGAGATTGATATACTCACAGCCCTTTTCGCCGGCATACTGCGCCAGCTTTTGCAGCAGGGCGTTGATATCCCGATCGGTGCCGAACAGTTTGCCGTCCAGCAAAGCCAGATAATCCCCTTCTTTGATAGAGAAGCCGTCAAATTCGCTGTCCCGGGCAGCGTATGTAATCTGGGCAGTGGTCACCGTCTCGGCGGCGGCTGTCATAGCCGCACAGATCGCGGCGGGATCCTCCTCCTGGGGATCCACCGTCATCATGGCGGTAATACCCTGGGGAACTGTGGCGGTGGGTATCACCACCACCTGCTTTTCCGTCAGCCCCACGCACTGCTGGGCTGCCATGATGATATTTTTGTTGTTGGGCAGGACGAACACCACCTCGCTGGGTGTACGGTTCACCTCGGCCAGAATCGACTCGGTGCTGGGGTTCATGGTCTGGCCGCCGGAAACAACGGTATCCACGCCAAGCGCCCGGAAAGTCTCTGCAAGACCTTCACCGGCGCATACCGCCAGAAAGCCGTATTTCTTCTCCGCCGGGGTGATGGCAGGCGCCATCTCCTCTTCCTCGTCCAAATCATCGGCGCTGATGGATTTTTTGCCCTGCGCCACGTCCTGCGCCTGGATCCGCATATTCTCCATCTTGGCCACTTCCAGCGTGCCGTATTTCTGGGCTTCGGCAATGGCATTGCCGGGGATATCCGTATGGACGTGTACCTTAAAGGTCTCGTCATCCTCGCCGATCACCAGACTGTCCCCGATGGAGTTAAGATACTTCCGCAGTTTTTTCAGGTCGGTGTTCCCATTCTTGCGGACGATAAACACCGTATCGAAAGTAAAGGTGATATCCTCCTCCGACAGCGCCTCAAAATTGGCCTTTTCATAGGTATTACCGGTGTTTTCGGGGATCTCTTCGCCGCGCAGAGCGCGAAGCATACCCGCTAACATCGCCATATAACCCTTACCGCCGGCGTCTACTACGCCGGCCTTTTTCAGCACCGGATTCATCTCGATGGTCGCGGCCAGAGTCGCCTCGCCGGCTTTGATGGCCTCTTCCAGCACATACTCCACCGCATTGCGTTCCCCGGCAGCTTCCACCGCACGCTGGGCCGCCAGACGGGATACCGTCAGCACCGTGCCCTCCGCCGGCTTCATCACGGCATTGTAGGCGGTGGTCACGCCCTCGGTCATCGCGGCAGCCAGCCGGACACCGTCAACCTCCCGCAAATTGTGGAACGACTTGGACATTCCGCGGAACAGGAGGGACAAAATCACGCCGGAGTTTCCGCGGGCACCCCGCAGCAGGCCGGAGGCCGTGATCTTCGCCGCCTCGTCTATGTTCCGGGGATCGCACTTTTTCAGCTCACACACCGCGGTTTGAATGGTCAGGCTCATGTTGGTTCCGGTATCGCCGTCAGGCACCGGGAACACGTTGAGGTCGTTGATCAGTTGTTTCTGTTCATTCACACAGGCAGCGCCAAACAGGACCATCTGCTTGAACATACTGCCGTTCATTCTCTCTATCATACGTCTGCGTCCCCCTTATCCTATGTTTACAGAGTCCACGCACACATTGACGTCACGCACCTCTACGCCGGTCTTCTGGGAGACCACATACTTGACTTCTTTCATGATGGAGCGGCAGACCGTAGCAATGTTCACGCCGTTTTCCACAATAATGTGCAGTTCAATGGAGACGGTATTGTCGTCATTATAAAATATTTTGACGCCCTTGCTCATGGTTTGCGGCTGGAGAAGATGCACCAGGCCGTCAGACACAGAGCGATAGGCCATACCCTTTACGCCGAAGCAGTTGGTGGCTGCTGCGCCGGTGATGGTGGTAAAGACCGCGTTGGAAATGGTGATCTCACCGCGGTCGGTGGATAACTTTATCATGGTGAACTTCCTTTCCTGGGAGTTTACAATTTGCACAAAGTTAATTTATTATACACGTTTTTCCTGAAAAGCACAAGAGGGAAACTTAAGTTCTCTCTGCTGCTTCGATCAAATGCTTGCACAGCCGCACCGCCGCGATATTTCAGCGCCGGAAGTGGTGGTTTTTCCTTCGCCGGCAGCATCTGCAATCGCCGTAATGGGCTTCATCCGGCATTCCTGTGCGATTTCAATATCGGTTAAAAACGCCATCCGTCTAACCCCCCAGTTTATGATTTGCTTATTATAGTATAAAATTCCCGATCCGTCAAACGATAATGTATCCATCGTCTTTCCGGAAAAACTTGAAAAAAATCGAAAAATCCTCTTGACAAACCTGTATGCCTTGCGTATAATAACGACTGTTCACGCGCGAGTGGTGGAATTGGCAGACTCGCTAGATTCAGGTTCTAGTGTGCATTACGCACGTGCGGGTTCAAGTCCCGCCTCGCGCACCAAAAAAGGAAGTACCCCATTGGGGTGCTTCCTTTTTTATGTAGTTGGCGGGACTTGAAGTCAGCCTCCAAAAACACAAGCCAGCGGCGCAGCGTTTTTGGGAGCAACCATTGATAATGGTTGCGTTCGGCTGTGGAAAGTCCCGCCTCGCCCGCCAATCGCAAACAGAGGAGGGATAACCCCTCCTCTGTTGTATTTCGTTCACGCTTTAGCTGAGATACCATACTGCGTGGCTGACGACCTTACAGCAGAGCGCCCCAAGTCTGTGCGCCCACAACGCCGTCAGCAGTCAGACCCTTGGCAGTTTGGAAAGCGATAACAGCGTTCAGCGTATTCTGCCCAAAGATGCCGTCCACTTCGCCGCAGTCATAGCCCTGTGCGTTCAGCTCGGTCTGCAAAGTCGTTACTGCGTCACCGCTGTCACCGAAAGCCACCATGGGCATTTCTACGGCCTTGATTGCCGTTTCTGCATCGCAGGCAGCCTTGATTGCGTGTATCTTATCCACGACCACCTTCGTGCCCACCACAGCCGTCACCACGCCCACGGCAACCATGCCTACCTTGGCAAGCGTTTCACAATCCAAATTGCAAACATCATCGTCATCGCCGCTTATATCTTGTAATATGAATATATTTATGGATTCTCTACGGTCATCAATATAATAACCTTCTTCTTGACCCGTTGCTAAAAGCTCATTATTACCCTCGTTAAAAATTGTATCATTTACAGTTACAGTAAATCCATCACTTATAAAAGTATCACCAGCATTAACAGGAATAAAAATCAACGTCCATTGTGCTTTATTAACTTTTGTAAAATCTACTTGATTTTTTTCGATGGGACCGTCTTTAACACTACCCCACTTGCCAGAATTAGTGGAATAGTAAAACACCGGTCCATCATCATCATATAACGCTAATTGAAATCCCGCACTAACTTTATCATTGCCGCTGTTAAGTTCTAAATTTTCTGGGTTTTTATAATCTAACCCGTTATGTGTTACCGCTAAATTAGATATGGTATCAGCAAATGCGGTCACGGTGCAAAGGCTCAAACACAGAGCTAATGCCAAAAATAATGCCACTAATTTTTTCATATTCTGTTCCTCTCTTTCTTTTTTCTCAGTAGCCACCTCTCATTCTTTCCCAAGAATGGGGAAAGAACAAAAGTAGGTACCTACTTTTACGAGTTCAGCTTAGCACAGATTGACAGATTATGCAAGCGGAAAGACGACACCCACCTTGTATTTTAAGAAAACTATACCCCTTTCCCCTTAGATTTTCACCCCATTGATACGTCACCGAGAAGGGGTCCGAGAATGCGAAGCGTGATATACGCCCCTCAAAAAACTGTCTATAAACCCCTAAAAGGACTTTTTTGAACACGCATTTTGGAACGTAATTCGTTCAAGTCCCGCCTCGCGCACCAAAAAAGGAAGTACCCCATCGGGGTGCTTCCTTTTTTATGTAGTTGGCGGGACTTGAAGTCAGCCTCCAAAAACACAAGCCAGCGGCGCAGCGTTTTTGGGAGCAACCATTGATAATGGTTGCGTTCGGCTGTGGAAAGTCCCGCCTCGCCCGCCAATCGCAAACAGAGGAGGGATAACCCCTCCTCTGTTATTTTTCGTTAACGGTTTATCTGAGATACCATACTGCGTGACTGACAGCCTTACAGCAGAGCCTCCCAAGTCTGTGCGCCCACAACACCGTCCGCAGTCAGACCCTTGGCGGTCTGGAACGCCATGACAGCATTCAGCGTGTTCTGCCCAAAGATGCCGTCCACTTCGCCGCAGGCATAACCCTGAGCGTTCAGCTCGGTCTGCAGGGTCGTTACTGCGTCACCGCTGTCACCGAAAGCCACCATGGGCATCTCTGCGAGCTTGGCTTCCTCTGCCGCTGCATCCTTGGCAGCCTTGATTGCGTGTATCTTATCCACGACCACCTTTGTGACCACCACAGTAGTCACCACGCCGGCGGCAACTAAGCCTGCCTTGGCAAGAGTTTCATAATCCCAATCGTGGCCATCATCGGGGAGAACAAGGTGGAGCGTACTTTCCTTTTGAATATTATAGTCTGCCAATGTACGGTTATCTTCCAGTTGTTTTTCTGCAAAAATCAGCCTTTGCTGATCTGGTGGTATTCCCTCTTTATCTTGGATTTTTGCCTTAATATTTTCTATCGTATCTGATGGTTCAACTTCAAGCGTGATTGTTTTGCCTGTAAGCGTCTTTACAAAAATGTGCATGGCAAACACCGTTTCTATACAAAGAGAAAATGTCATAACCAGTGCCAACACGAATGCTACTAATTTTTTCATACTCTTGTCCTTCCTTTCTTTTTTTCGTTAGGCACCCCTCTTTCTTTCCCAAGTAAGGGGAAAGAACAAAATAGGTACCTGCTTTTGACACATTCAGCCTATCACACTCTACCGATTTTGACAAGAACAAATTGGAAACTTTTGATACAAGCGATAAGACTTTCTACGGCCGAACGCACGCTTCGGCTCTCGGGCGCAGCCCTGCGAGCCGATGGGACTTTCTACTCATTGCGCAAACAATTATCAATTGTTTGCTGCTGATTTTGCCTGTTCGCTACGCTCACGCAAAATCAGAATTCGTTTCAAGTCCCTTTTCGCACCAAAAAAATACACCGCCTATTGGCGGTGTATTTTTTTGGTGCGAGCGATGGGACTTGAACCCACACGTCCATACGAACACAGGCACCTCAAGCCTGCCTGTCTGCCGATTCCAGCACGCTCGCATTCCTTATGGAATACTTGAACATTATACCAAACTGCTTTCGTTTGTCAAGCCCGGATTTTGCTGAAAAAGAGCTGCCCGCAGGCAGCTCTTTTTGCTTTACCAGTTGTTCCCAAAGAAATAGTTGAAGAAATCGTTGATACCGGGCATCTGTCCGCTGTACGGGTTGGTATCGCCGCTCTCTTCCTCCTGTGACCCGGTGGTGGCCGGCTGAACGTCAAAGGTCAGTTCGGTGGTCGTATACTCGCCGTTGCGGTAGATGGTCAGGGTGACGGTATCTCCGGCGCGATAGTGTTTCTTCGCCGCGGTCAGATCGTTATAGTCGTTGATCTCCCTGTTGTCCAGCTTGGTGATGATATCGCCCAGACGCAGTCCCGCCTTATCGCCGGCGCCGCCCTTTTCCACGCTGAAAACAAATACGCCCTTGCTCAGGTCGATGTTGAACTGCGCCGCCATCTCCTCTGTCATGGTACCGGCGGTGATGGCCATATAAGCCTTGTTGGTCACCGAGCCGTTTTCCACAATGTCGCTGATAATGGCCTGCACATCACCGACCGGAATGGCAAAACCCAGCGCCTCAACTGTCGTGTTGGAATTGCCGGAATACTTGGCGCTGACGATACCGATGACCTCCCCGTAGAGATTCATCAGCGGACCGCCGGAGTTGCCCGGGTTGATGCCGGCATCGGTCTGGATCATGTTAAAGGGCGTGCCGTCCACGTTGATGGCCCGGTTGCAGCAGGACACAATGCCCTGACTCATGGAGAAAGTCAGTTCACCCAGGGGGTTGCCGATGGCCAGAACGCTGTCGCCCACGTTGACATTAGCGCTGTTGCCCAGCACCACGGGAGTCAGGTCCTTTGCCTCGATCTTGATCACCGCCACGTCATAGTCGCTGTCGCCGCCGATGACAGCGGCGGTATAGGTCTCGCCGTTATACAGCGTCACCTTGACCTCGGTCGCCTTGGCCACCACGTGCTGGTTGGTGACGATATAGCCGTCCGCGGTGAGAATAAAGCCCGTACCGCTGGAGGCAACGGGGACGCTCTGACCGAAGAAGTTGGTGGAGCGGGAGGTGGAGTTGATGCTCACCACGGAGTTCACCGTGGCGGCATAGACCTCCGCCGGGGTCATCAGATTCTTACCGTTGACCTGTTTGACCGCCACCGCCGTTGCTTCGCGCTTGGACTGCTGCAAGGTCACGGTCTGCCTGACCGTACTGCGATAGAGTGCCGCTCCGCCGAAGCCGCACAGACCACCCAGCAGAGCGCAGGCAAGGATCAGAGCCACGATGCGAAGCTTACCGTGCTTTTTCTCCGGCGTCTTTGGCGGCTGTGTCCACGGTTCCTCTCGATAAGCGCTGCGGTAATCGTCATGGGGGATATCACCGCGGCTGTAATGATACTGGTTAAATTCGTCGTTATACATACGGATTCCTCCTTTATTTTTGCGGAAAACTATGGTATCATTTTTATGATATGTATTTTAATTTGTTTTTTTTCGTTTTTCTTGAACAGGTTGTGTTTTATTTGTGATTTTTCTGTGAACGAGAGGTGATTGCCGTGCTGCGAGTGGACAATTTGAAGCTGACCCCCGATGAAAAAGAGGATCTCCTGCGGCAGAAATCGGCAAAGGCCCTGCATCTCCCGCCGGAGGATATCATCGAACTGCAGATTCTCCGCAAATCCGTAGACGCCAGGGAATCCCCCGTCCTCATTTACAGCGTGGCAGTCTCCGTCCGAAATGAAAAACGTGTACACGGCAGGAATGCAGCACCATACGCGCCCATCATATACCGATTGCCGCCGGTCGTCAAGACGTATGACCTGCCTCCCGTGGTAGTGGGTGCCGGCCCGGGAGGGCTCTTCGCCGCGCTGGTTTTGGCCCGCTGCGGCCTGAAGCCCATCGTATTGGAGCGCGGCGAAATTGTGGAACAGCGTCAGATTACCGTGGAGCAGTTCTGGCAAAGCGGCAGCTTGAACACCGAGTCCAACGTCCAGTTCGGCGAGGGCGGCGCCGGTGCCTTTTCAGACGGCAAGCTGAACACCGGCACCAAAAATATCCGCCACCGCTTTATTCTGGAACAGATGGTGGCCTGCGGTGCGCCGGAGACCATTCTCTACGATGCCAAGCCCCACATCGGCACGGACAAGCTCCACGTCATGCTGCAAAATCTGCGCCGGGAACTGTTGGCGCTGGGTGCGGATCTCCGCTTTGGCCATAAACTGACCGATATCACCGTCAAGGACGGTGCCTTGACCGCCCTGACCGTTACCGCAAACAAAGAAAGCTATACCCTGCCCTGCCGGCAATGTATCCTCGCTTTGGGTCACAGCGCCCGGGACACCGTGGAGATGCTCTATGACCGGGGTGTTTTTATGGAGCAAAAGCCCTTTGCCATGGGAGTACGCATCGAGCATCACCAGCACGATCTGGACGCACAGCAGTACCGGGAATTTGCCGGCCACCCGGCTCTGCCGGTCAGCACCTACAAGCTGGCCTGTCACCTGCCCAACGGCCGCAGCGCCTTTTCCTTCTGTGTCTGCCCCGGCGGTCAGGTGGTAGCCGCCGCCAGTGAAGAAAAGCGCCTTGTCACCAACGGCATGAGCGTCTACGCCCGGGACGGCGAAAATATCAACGGTGCGTTGTTGGTTAACATAACGCCAGATGATTTCGACAATCCGCACCCGTTGGCCGGTATCGAATTGCAGCGCCGATTGGAAGAAGCCGCTTTTTTGCAGGGCGGCGGTACCTACAAAGCCCCCTGTCAGCGAGTGGAGGATTTCCTGCTCAAGCGTCCCTCGTCCGGCCCCGGAACGATTCTCCCCAGCTACCGCCCCGGCGTGTTCTGGGGAGACCTGCATGATTGTCTGCCCGATTTTATGGCGGAAACATTGGAGTTGGCGCTGCCGGAGCTGGATCGCAAGCTGCCGGGCTATGCCGCACCGGACGCGCTTTTGACAGCGGTGGAAAGCCGCTCGTCCTCCCCGGTGCGTATTCCCCGGGACGAGACCCGGCAATGTAACATTCACGGACTGTATCCCTGCGGCGAGGGTGCCGGTTATGCCGGCGGCATCCTCTCTGCCGCCGCTGACGGCATGTGCTGTGCCGAACAAATCATAGGAGGTATCGAAAGATGAAAAAGCTCGCTGTCGTGGGGCGTACCTTTCAGCCCCGCAATCTGCAAAAGATCCGGGAAACCGCCGCAAGCTGCGGTTTCAGCGTAGACTTTTACACGGAGAACAAGCTCCCGCCGGAGGCTGCCGCCCAATATGAGGTGCTGTACGGCCTGCCCTCTCCCAAACTGCTGCCGCAGATGACGAGCCTGAAATGGTTCCACTCCTGCGCCGCCGGTGTGGATGCCTATGCGAAAGAGGAGCTGTATGCCAACCCCGCCGCGATCCTGACCAACTCCGCCGGTGCCTACGGCCCCACCATCTCCGAGCACATCATTATGGTGATTTTGATGCTGTTTCGACAGTATTCCTTCTTTGACGAGATCGTACGAAGCCACGACTGGGTGCAGGAGGTCCCCATGCGCTCCATCTACGGCAGCCGCATCACGGTGCTGGGCACCGGTGACATCGGCACGACCTTTGCCAAAAAAGCAAAAGCATTAGGCGCCGCTCACATCTGCGGCGTGCGCCGCACGGTAAAGCCCGCCGCAGAGTGCTACGATGAAACCGTAACCTACAAGGAGTTGGATCGTGTCCTGCCGGAGACGGAGATTCTGGTGATGGCACTGCCCGGCACACCGGAAACCACGGAGATTTTGAACCGTGAGCGCATCGCCCTGCTGCCCGAAAACGCCATTGTGGTCAACGTAGGCCGGGGCAGCGCCATTGAACAGCAGGCACTGATGGATGCGCTGAACGAGGGACGCATCGCCGGTGCGGCATTGGACGTGATGGTACCGGAGCCGCTGCCCAAGGATCACCCCCTGTGGAATACCAAAAACCTGCTGCTGACGCCCCACTGCTCCGGCAATTTCTCGTTGGGTCTCACCGAGGACATCAACGTGGATCAGTTCTGTGAAAACCTGATGCTTTACAGCAAGGGAGCGACCCTAAAGCATCTGGTAGACTTCCATCTTGGCTATTAAGTAAAGAAGACCGCAAACGCGGTCTTCTTTCTTATTCAAATTCTATCGGCGTGTGATCGCAGATCTCCCGGATCTTCGCCTGTAAGGTTTTCAAATCCTCAAAGGCATAGGGTTTCAGATTGGGATTGCGCAGCAGTGCCGCCGGATGGTACAGCGCCATCATCAGTACACCGTTTTTCTCAAAGAACTGCCCGTGCTCCTGGGAGATCTTAAAATCCTCACGGATCAGTTCCATGGCGCTGATCCGCCCCAGACACACGATGATCTTGGGCTGCATCAGCTTCACCTGACGGCGCAGATAGCCCCGGCAGGCATCTTTTTCCGTGTTCATGGGATCCCGGTTTTCCGGGGGACGGCACTTGACGGAGTTGGTGATATAGATATTCTCCCGCTTCAGGCCGATCATGGCCAGCATATCGTCCAGCAGCTTACCGGCGCGGCCCACAAAGGGTTCCCCCTGCAGGTCCTCGTTGGCGCCGGGGGCTTCGCCGATAAACAGCACCTCCGCGTTGGGATTTCCCACGCCGAATACCACCTGGGTACGGGTCTCACACAGGGCGCAGGCTTCACAGCCGAGACACTCCTGCTTCAGTTCTTCCCATGCATTCATGCCAAGCGCTCCTTCATCCAGTTCCAGATGTCCTCATAGACTGTCTGCTGCATGGCCTTTTCGTTCAAAATCTCATGCCGCAGACCCGGATAGAGCTTCAACGTGCAGTCTGCTACGCCGCTGCGCTTGAATTCCGCATAGGTCTGGCGTACGCCGGCACTTAAATCGCCCACCGGATCCTGGGCGCCGGAGATCAGCAGGATGGGGGTTTTGCCGTCCATCTTGTCCAGATTGCGGAATTTCTGGTTGAAGCGGATACCCCGCAGCATCTCCCGGAACAACCCCACCGTAGGAGGGGAACCGCACAGGGGATCGGCAATATAGGCATCCACATTATCCGCGTCCGCGCTGAGCCAGTCCACTTGGGTGCGAATGGGCTTAAAAGGCTTCAAATAGGGGCCAAACGCCAAGCCGGTCACCATATTGCTGATCTTGTCCGCTCCGCCTCTGGCAATCACATTGGCAATGGCAATACCTGCCGTCAGTTTCAGTCCGCCCTGCCAGCCGGTACCCATAATGATTGCCGCCTTCACCGTACCGGGATAGCGGATCAGATAGGAGCGTACCACAAAGGAACCCATAGAATGTCCCATCAGCAGGTGGGGTACATTGGGATAGGTCTTTTTCAGGTGGTTGTGCAGGAGATAGACATCGTCCACCACGGTCTGCCAGGTGTTGCCGTCTCCGAAATAGACAGGTGTGCCGTTTGCCGTAACAGACTGGCCGTGTCCCAGATGGTCGTGTCCCACCACCGCGATCCCCTGTTCATTGAGGAACCGGGCAAATCCGTCATAGCGGGCAATGTACTCCGCCACACCGTGTACGATCTGCAATACCGCGATGATCTGTCCTTCGGGTTCCCACGATATGCCGTGGAGCATTGTCTTGCCGTCTGAGGACAAAAACGTAAAATCTTTTTGATTTGTCATGGCAATTTCACCCTTTCTATGCTATAATTGGTTTTATTATAGCATACAAAAACGGAAAAGGAAAGAGGAATTGCCATGACAAAGTACGTTTTAGCGTTGGATCAGGGTACCACCAGTTCCCGCGCCATCGTCTTTGATGCCGAGGCGCAGGTGGTAGCAAAAGGACAGTACGATTTTCCCCAGCACTATCCCCAGCCCGGTTGGGTAGAACATGACCCCATGGACATCTGGGAATCCCAGCGCAAGGCGGCAGCCGATGCCATTGCCACCCTGCCCAAAGGCAGCATCGCCGGCATTGGCGTGACCAATCAGCGGGAGACCACGATCCTGTGGGACAAGACCACCGGCGAACCGGTGTATAACGCCATTGTCTGGCAATGCCGCCGCACCGCAGAGCTGTGCGAGGAATTAAAGCGTCAGGGACTATCCGAACGGATCCAGAGCAGCACCGGATTGTTGATAGACGCCTATTTCTCCGCCACCAAGATCCGCTGGATCCTGGACAATGTGCCCGGTGTGCGGCAAAAGGCCGAAAAGGGAGAGCTGCTGTTCGGTACGGTGGAGACCTGGCTGATCTGGAAGCTGACCGGCGCTCATGTGACAGACTATTCCAATGCCAGCCGCACCATGCTTTTTGATATCCACCGTCTCAAGTGGGACGAGGAGCTATGCGGTATCCTCCGTATTCCTCTGTGTCTGCTGCCCACCCCCGTAGGCAACTCTCAAGTTTACGGCACCGTAAAGCCCGGTATCCCGGGCTTGGAAAATCTCGCCGGTGTTCCTGTCTGCGGTGCCGCCGGTGACCAGCAGTCTGCCCTGTTCGGTCAGACATGCTTCCGGGTAGGGGATGCCAAAAACACCTACGGTACCGGCTGTTTCACGCTGATGAACGTAGGCAGCAACGTTCTCCGCAGTCGCTCAGGTCTGGTCTGTACGGTGGGCTGGCAGGTAGACGGCAAAACCACCTACGCCCTGGAGGGCAGTGTCTTTAACGGCGGCAGCACCATCAAGTGGCTGCGGGAGGAACTGCATCTGATTTCCTCCGCCCCGGACTGCGATGCGCTGGCCGCCACCGTACCCAATAGCGGCGGTGTGGTAGTGGTACCCGCCTTTACCGGACTGGGTGCCCCTTACTGGGATATGTATGCCCGGGGTGCCATTCTGGGCATCACCCGTGGTACCAACCGTGCTCATATCGCCCGGGCTGTGCTGGAGTGCATCGCCTATCAGGTCACAGATCTGATGCTGGCCATGCGGCAGGATGCCGGCTGTGACATCACCTGCCTGCGGGTAGACGGCGGTGCCAGTGTCAGCGATCCCCTGCTCCAGATCCAGTCCGACCTGCTGCGTATCAACGTGGACCGGCCTGCCATGGTGGAGACCACCGCATTCGGTGCAGCGGCACTGGCGGGGTTGAGCTGCGGGGTCTGGGACAGTCTGGATGCTCTTGTCGCCCTCCGTAAGAGTGACCGGGTGTTCTCCCCGATTCGGGTACAGGCAGACTGCGATGCGGATTACCGCCTGTGGAAGCGGGCAGTAGGCCGCGCCGCTGACTGGATCGAACATTAAATTTTTTGTAAACATCGACCTGCTTTTCTTGCAACTTTACAAAAAACGGGTATACTAAGCGCAAAGAGGCATATCTGAAACCATCTGTATATAGAAAGGAGTCATCTTATGGCATTTTGGGATGAACTGAAGAACAAGGCCGGCGTGGCTGCTGAAAAGGCAAAGGATCTGGCGGGCGTTGCCGCCGACAAGGCAAAGGATCTGGCTGATACCGCCAAGCTGAACGTGGAGATTTCCTCCCAGCAGCATGAACTGGAAAAGAACTACCGCGCTATCGGTGAATGGTTCGTTGCCGAATGTCCCGATGACATTCCCGACGCCATCAAGGACGTGGTCGCCGCCATTCATGTCGGCAAGGCCAGGATCGCCGAGCTGGAAGCCGCCAAGGTACAGATCAAAAACGACTGACAAAACGCAAAAAAAGAGGCAAGTCAAAAGGCTTGCCTCTTTTTTGTGTTTTAGTACGCTACGCCCCAGTAGATGTCGGTGGTACACTCCTTGCCGCACACTACGCACTTACCGGTAGTGCCGGACTGCTTGAGCGGCATACAACGGCTGGACACGCCGGCTTTTTCCTTCATGGCCAGTTCGCATTCCAGAGAGCCGCACCACTTGGTGCGGGCAAAGCCGCCCTTGCCCTCGGCCATCGCCTTGACCTCTTCCCAAGATGTCATGTCAAAGGAGTTCTCCTCCAAATTCTGTGCCGCCATGGCATACAGGTTATCATGGACATCCTGCAGCAGCTTGGCAACAGTGGTTTCCAGCTCACTGAGCGGCACGAAGGTTTTCTCACCGGTATCGCGGCGGGCGATGCAGCACTGCCCCTTTTCCATATCCTTGGGGCCGATCTCCACACGCAGGGGGACGCCCTTCATCTCGTACTGGGCGAACTTCCAGCCGGCAGACTGCTCGCTGTCATCCATCTTCACCCGCAGACCCATCTTTTCCAAACGGTCACGCAGGGCACCGGCGGCGTCCAGAACGCCCTCCTTGTGCTGGGCAATGGGAAGCACTACCACCTGAATAGGCGCAATGGCCGGGGGCAGCACCAGACCGTTGTTATCGCCGTGGGTCATGATGATGGCGCCGATCAGGCGGGTAGAAGCGCCCCAGGAGGTCTGGAAGGGATATTGCAGCTTATTGTCACGGCCCGCAAAGGTCACGTCATAAGCGCGGCTGAACTTGTCGCCGAAATAGTGACTGGTACCGGACTGCAGTGCCTTGTGGTCCTTCATCATGCACTCGATCGTATAGGTAGCTTCAGCGCCGGCAAATTTTTCTTTGTCGGTCTTACGACCCTTCACCACCGGCATGGCCAGCGCATCCCGGCAGAAGTCCGCATAGCAGTTGAGTTGCTGCTCGGTTTCGGCCTGAGCCTCCTCGGCGGTCTCATGGATGGTGTGCCCCTCCTGCCACCAGAATTCCCGTGACCGCAGGAACGGACGGGTGGTCTTTTCCCAACGGATCACGCTGCACCACTGGTTATACAGCATGGGCAGCTCCCGCCAACTATGCAGAATATGGGCCCAGTGGTCGCAGAACATGGTCTCGGAGGTGGGGCGGAATGCCAGGCGCTCCTCCAGCTTCTCGCTGCCGCCGTGGGTGATCCAGGCCACCTCGGGGGCAAAGCCGTTGACCAACTCGCCCTCTTTTTTCAGCAGGCTCTCGGGGATCAGCACCGGCATGGCCACGTTGACGTGGCCGGTTTTCTTGAACTCAGCATCCATCAACCGCTGGATGTTCTCCCAGATGGCATAGCCATAGGGACGCAGGATCAAAAAGCCCTTCACGCTGGCGTAATCCACCAGTTCCGCTTTCAGGCAGATGTCCGTATACCATTTGGTGAAGTCCTCTTCCATGGGGGTGATGGCTTCCACATTTCTCTGATCTTTTGCCATGATCGTTACCTCTATTTCCTCGTTTTTCACGATAGATTACCAAAATAGTATTGTATCTGTCAATGGTACAAATGTCAAGAAAAACGCACCGCTTGAAGCGGTGCGTTTCGCTTTTTATTCGTTTTCCTGCTTCATCCTCCGCAGCTTGTCGAAAAGCGCCAGCAGCACGCCCATCCAGATGATGAGAAAGGCCACCAGCCGATTGGTATCCAGACTCTCCTTATAGTAGAAGATACCCACCAAAAACTGGATCGTGGGATTGATATACATCAAAATACCGGAGAAATAGTACGGGATATGCTTGACGCCCACGTTGAACAGCAGCAGCGGCACAGAGGTCACGATACCGCTGAACACCAGCAACAGCAGATGCAGCCCGTCCACTTCGCCAATGGCGCCCAGCCCATTTGCCTCTGCCCAGGCGATAAAGCCCAGTGCAAAGGGCGCCATGCACAGAGTCTCCACAAACAGCGACACCTCCGGCGTCAGTTCCATGTTCTTCTTGACACCGCCGTACACCGCAAAGCTGCCCGCGATGATGATGGCCAGATACGGCATGGTTCCGGTGCGGATCAGCATATAGCCCAGCGCCACCAGTGCCAGCACAAAGGTGGCCCATTCCAGTTTACTGGGACGTTCTTTAAACGCCAGCACACCGATCAGTCCCACCAGCACCGGCTCAATAAAGTAGCCCAACGAAGCATCCAGCATGTGGCCGCTGTTGACGGCGTAGATGTAAACGCCCCAGTTGATGGTGATGAGAATGCCGCACAGGAAGCACTTTCCCAGCATTTTTTGATTGGTCAGGATCTGCTTGATCTCGCCGCCCTTGTGGCGGATCAGGGCATACAGTCCCATAAACACCGCCGACCACACGATACGGTTGGCCAAAATATAGACCGGGTTGACCTGTCCCAAAAGTCCCCAGTAAATACCCAGAACGCCCCACAGCACATAGGTCAGCAGCACGGTGATGGTGCCGAATGTTCTCTTTTTCTCCATCTTCTCTCTCCTATTTTACAGCGCCCGCAGGAATTCCGGCTTTAAGCCCTGTCCCTGCAAGCCCCGCTGTACCTTGTCCAAAAGTGCCTGCCGGTCGGTATTCAGCGTGCCCTTCAGCGTCAGATAGTTGCTGGCATGGTTCATGCGGAACACGCTGCCCTCGCTGTCGATGTGCTGCAGGAACAGCTCCGTTTCTTTTAAAACCTCCACCGGGGTCAGCACGGTAAATTCACCGCTGCGTACCCATTTCTCCAAGGGCGTGCCGTGCTCTACCATCAACGTCAGAAGTCCGATATACTCCGGCTTCATGGCAGAGAATGCCTCTGCGGTACCGATGGCGTGCTCTCGCCACAGTTCCACGCTGCCGAGACCGGAGATGGCCGTCACCGACAGCTTCAAACCGCAGTTCCGTGCTTTCTGTCCCGCCGCAATGATGGCACTCGCCGTATGTCCCTTGTTCATCTGCTCCAGCACCGCATCACAGCCGGATTCCAGTCCCATGTAGACCATCTGCAAGCCGCATTTACGCAGCAGGCGCAGATCGTCCTCGCTGTGGATCTGCAAACTGGTGGGCGAGGCGTAGCAGGTTACCCGCTGGCATTCCGGGAACAGCTCGTAAACCCAGTTCAAAATCTTCACCAGATCATCGGTGCGCCGCATCAGTGCATCGCCGTCTGCCAGAAACACCCGCTCCACCCGGCGGTACATCTGGCGAGCCAGTTGGAAATCCTCTAAAATCTCCTCCATAGGCCGCATGGCGAAGTGTTTGTCGTCATACATATCGCAAAAGGCGCAACCGTTATGACTGCACCCGTAGGTCACCTGCACGATCAGGCTGTACGCCTCGCTGGGCGGACGATAGACCTTTCCCAAATAACGCATGGTATCCCCCCTTTTTTTGCATTATACGCTAAAAAAAGCCATTTGAAAAGAGCATATTCTCCTTCTGCCGCGCATATCTTGAAACAAATCTTCACCCGAGGTGTAACGGCATGGACAACAATTATAACCGCGTCAGCTTGTGCGGCACGGTGCAATCGCCGCCCCAGTTAAGTCACGTCAACCACAATCTCGCCTTTTATAAATTCTTTCTTGCCATCGAGCGTCTGAGCGGGCAGTTTGATACCCTGCAAATCATTGTTTCCCGGGATCAGCTGGCCGAAACTCCCCTGGCCATCGGCGAAACCGTCACAGTCACCGGACAGCTCCGCTCCTTTAACAACAAGAGCGGTCAGGGCAGCCGTCTGGTGATCTCCGTCTTTGCCCACACGCTGGAACGAGGCGGCGAAACACCTTTGAATCTCATCTGGCTGTCCGGCATCGTCTGTAAACCGCCTACGGCGCGGCAGACTCCCATGGGTCGTGAGATCTGCGATGTGATCCTGGCGGTAAACCGCCGCTACGGCAGAGCCGATTACCTGCCCTGTATCGCCTGGGGCGCCGTTGCCCAGGACGTTGCCGCCATGCACACCGGCCAGCGTCTCACCATCGAGGGGCGGGTACAGAGTCGGCTCTATACCAAGCACGAACCCACCGGGCCTGTCCAACGCACCGCCTATGAGGTCAGCATCATGCGGCCTGCCGCATTGGAAGAATTTCTGCTGTAAAATCTCCCTTTCGTTCTTAACTTTTCACTTTTCACTAAAAAAAGACACCCTCGGGTGTCTTTTTTTCAGCTTGTCAAAAAAGCCTCTGGCTTTTTTGACAAGCTGAAAAAGCACAGCATTTTGCATTCTGCAAAATGCGAAAAACGGCTGATTTCAGCCGTTTTTTGTGCTACTATTTCATTCGAGGCGGGCTTTTGCCCCCTCGAGCTCCCCCGCTACTCTATCATTCGTAAGCTTTCGCTTTTTGCTTCAAGTTTTTTGACAGTCTGTAAAACAATCCCACCCGCAAGGGTGGGATTGTTTTATAGATGCCTTTCAAAGTTGCCGCCGGTGTGAACGCCTTCGTTGATCATGATAAAAGCGCCGGGATCTACTTCCTGAATGGCCTGCCGTAAAGAGACCACTTCATACTTATCCAGGCAGATGCACAGCACCTGCATGGGCTTCTCGGTATAGCCGCCGTTTCCGTCCCAGTAGGTCACGCCGCGTTCCAGCTCGGTCATAATATACTGCCGCAGCTCCTCGCCCTTATCCCTGGTAAAAATCAGCGCCTGCACGGCAATATTCTGTTGGTGCAGCCGGTCTACAAACAGGGACGAGAACACGGAATAAATGGCAGAATACAGCGCCACCGGCAAACTGAACAAAATCGCACAGACGATATACAGCGCCGCATTGAAAGCAATGGAAAGCCGCCCCACCGTTCCCTTTCCTTTTTTGGACAGATACAGGCCCACGGTGTCCAATCCGCCGGTACTGCCGCCGCAGGTCAAAACCAAACCGCCGCCGAAACCGCTTAAAATGCCGCCCAGCAGACAGCTGGTCAGCTCATCTTCCACAATGGGCGCTTCCGGTGTCGGGATCACCGACAGGAACAGGGAGTTCGCCGCAATACAGATCATCATTCGGATCACAAACTTTCGTCCCATGCTTTTCCATGCCAGGATCACCAGCGGGATATTGATGAGCAGGTAAAGAATACCGGAAATGTCGAATTCCGTCTCCAGCCCTGCCTGCGCTAAAAGGGTACGGATCACCTGGCACATACCCAGGATTCCGCTGGTGTACAAGTTCTGCGGTACGATCAGCAGGTTCACCGCCGCAGACAAAATCAGCGTTCCCAAAAGCGCCACGCCGAGCCGTGCCCAGCGATTGTGTATCATTTTATCATACATTGTAAAACCTCCTTCGGAAAAATGGCACAATAGACTGCATTATATCCATTTTGTGCAAGAAGTCAAGGGTTTTCTCCCGAATATTGACGCGCTTCACCGGCGGGATTATAATACTCCCAAAGCGAGGTGTTTCCCATGACCAAATGCGAAACCTGCAACTACTACAACTATGACGAACAATACGATGATTATGTATGTGATATGGATCTGGATGAGGACGAGATGGCGCGTTTTTTAGCCTCTGACGTCAACGCCTGCCCGTTCTGGCGTCCCGGCGATGAATACCGCACCGCCCGCAGACAGTAAGGAGGTTGTTACATGGATATTTGTGCTGTTTTTGATGCTGTTGCCCTGCGTGATCCCGCCCCGGACAGTGTTTCGCTGCTCATAGAGGGCAAACGGGGCAGCCTGTTCTCTATGCTCTCTCTTCCCGGCGGCAAAGGTCCCCACCCCGCCGTAGTGCAGAGTCATGGCTACCCCGGCAACGAGCAGAACATGGATCTGGCATTGTTTCTCCGCTCCCTAGGCTTTGCCGTCCTCACCTATCACTATTCCGGCAGTTGGGGAAGTGACGGTGATTTCTCCTTCCGCAGCTGCATCGAGGACACCAATACCGTACTGGACTACCTGATTCAAAACGCCGCCGACTATGGCATCGACCCCGACCGTATCTATGCCATGGGTCACAGCATGGGCGGCTTCGTCACCACTCACCTCCTTGCCCGGCGCAAAGAGCTCCGCGGCGGCGTACTGATTGCGCCATGGGACGTGGCAAGGACTTACGCTTTATCCGAAACCGACGATAGCTGCCGCCAAAATCTGGCCGAAGTCCTCGCTGCCGGCTATGGCTGGCTTCGGGGTGTCACACCCGAAAAGTTCAACGCCGAACTCGGTCACGATACCGACGCTCTCCGTCTGGACAAGCTGGCGCCCAAGCTAAAAAACATCCCCATTCTCTGTATCTCCGGCGAAAACGATATTGTCACACCGCCCAAACTGCACCAGCTTCCCCTCTGCGACGCTTTGTCAGGAAGTGAAACTTTCCGCCACGTCACTCTCCCCGGCGATCATTGTTTTCAGGCCTACCGCACCCTGCTGTGGGAAACCGTAGGCGAATACCTGCTGGAATTAGAGAAATAAAAAAATTGCCCCGGCGGGGCAATTTTTTTATTTCTTTGTCAGCGTCAGCGCCCATTCGCTCCCCTTTTCCTCGGAAGCAAACTCGTAGCCGTTGTTGTGGGCAAAGCGATGGATATTCTCCACCGCACAGGGGTCGTCCACCAGCACCTCCAGCGTCCGGGGCGCATTGGCTTTCACCTCTTTCTGCACCAGTACCACCGGCATGGGGCAGAGCAAACCGCGCGCATCAACCATTTGTTTTCTCCTCCTTGTGAGAATAATACAGAGATACTGCCAGTAGCACCGCAAAACCGAGGATCACCGCGATCTTGCCATTGGTCTTTACACCGACCACCACCAGCTCCTGCGCCTCGTTCAGGCTGTCCGCCACACCGGCCAGGGAAAAGTTGTGGGCAAAAGCGGCACCGGCGATCATGCCGAATACCGTCACGGCGCTGTCGCCGTTGCCGGAGGCCGCCAGAACAAGCTGACGCAGCGGGCAGCCGCCCAGCAGCACACAGCCCCAGCCCACCAGTACCATGCCCAGCAGATTCCAAAGCTCTGCCGAGTGGGCAATAGGCTGTAAGGTCACGCCCAGCTTAAAGTTCCCCAAAATCAGATTGCCCACCAGCACCGTACCGAAGATCGCCACGAAGCCCCACAGCAGATGGGCATCCTTGAGCAGAATGGTATCGCGGATACCGCCCACCATGCAAAGGCGGGATCTCTGGGCCAAAGCGCCCACCACCAGGGCGATCACCAGGGCGATAAAGAACGGCGCATGTTTGGAGCCGGGGCCGCTTTCGCTGAAATGGAACAGTGTCGGGGATGCCAAAAACAGCACCAGCAGTCCCGCCATCACGACGGGCAGCACGGCACCTTCTGCTTTTCTCACCTCATAGGCACGGCCCAGCGTAAAGCCACGCTTGATAAACACGATACCGATGCAGATCCCGATGACGAAACCCACCAGTCCCACCAGGGCATTCACGTCACCGCCGCCCATACGCAGTACCATCCGCAGCGGGCAGCCCAAAAACACCAGCGCGCCGATCATCACAAACGCACCCAGCACGAATCGCACCGCCGGAGAAGATCCCGCCTTGGGGCGAAATTCTTTCCCGATCAGCGCCATAATGAACGCGCCCAGTACGATGCCGATGATCTCCGGACGCACATACTGCACCACAGCGGCACTATGTAAGCCTACTGCGCCGGCAATATCCCGCTCAAAACAGGCAATACAGAAACCCATATTCGCAGGATTGCCCAAGGCGGTCAGCACCAACGCCGCAATACCTACCACCGCGCCGGCAATAATCACAAACAGGTTTTCTTTTTTCATGTATGTTCCCTCCTCCATCGTTATTCTCATTATAGAATAGCGGAAAAACTTTGTCAAGAATTAAACTTATGGTTTTTCCCTTGCTTTTTGGGTTTCTTTGATATAAAATGTTTTGGAACGTTTTCTTGAGAGGTTACAAGCAAACATGAATCATAACCCTTACAAGACAAGGCAGGGCGGCGCTACTGTCACCATATTCGTCCCGTACGACTGTCAGAATCACTGCCCTTTCTGTATCAATAAAAAGGAATATGCAGATTGCTCCGGTTTTTCTTTGGAAAAGATCCTGGAGAGCATCCGCACCATGGACGCCATCACGCCCTACTGTGACTTTGTGTTCACCGGCGGTGAGCCTCTGGCGGATCTGGATGCCCTGCAAACCATGCTGGACGCGATCCCCGCCACCCACAAGGTGTATATCAACACCACTTTCCCCGTGCAGATGCACACCAGTGAAGAGGAAATGATCGCCTTTACGGAGCGGAACAAGGACAAGATCACCTGCATGAACATCTCCCGCCATCTGCAAAAGTACGTAGAAGAGAGTTCTGATGAAGTACTGGGCCGCATTGCCTGCCGCACCCGTATCAACTGTGTACTGTATAAGAAATACCCCGCCGACAAGCTGCCCGCCTATGTGGAGCGCTTCCTGCCCTACAAGATCCCCGTGCAGTTCCGCTACGACTACACCGAGACCACGCCGGAGAACCTGTACGAGGAGGAGCACGACCCCATCTTGCAGGATCTCAAGCGCCTGTTCACCTACAAGGGTCTGGACGGCTGCCGGATGCGCAACGGTTTCCACTTTGAATACAAGGGTCTGCACATGACCTATCACAAGACCCTGCCCTACTCCACCATCGTGGAAACCGGCGAGGACGGCGTGACCTATGACATTCTCTACGACATCCTCATCAAGCAGAACGGCGACATCCACAGCGACTGGACCGGCGTGATGATGGACGTAGATGCCTATCGCAAAGTGGTTTTTGAACCTTACGATCTCCACGTCATCAACGGAACCATTGATTTTTAAAGAAAGAACTCCCACCCTCTCGGGTGGGAGTTTTGTTGTGTTCTTTTTACTTCTTCGCTGCCATGATCGCCGCAAAGGCGATGGACAGGTAGTGTTCCCGGGCAGAGGCACTGCGGTTGGAGAAGGCAATCGGTGCCTTGGCGCCCACCACCACACCGCTGACGTCGGACTGGCTGTGCATCAGCCAGCTCTTGACCAGGGTGTTGGCCAGCGTCAGTTCGGGCGCCAGAATGCCGTCAAAGCCCTCGCCGCACCAGGGGCAGTCATACCCCTTCAGGCGGGCAGCCTCCTTGCTGACGATCAGGTCGTAGGAGATGGGGCCCCAAAGGGTAGCATCCACGAAATGAGTGCGTGCCTGATCCATCATCAGAGTCTGCGCTTCCACGGTGTCACGGGCATGGAACGTCACGTGCTCCACCACGGCCATCAGTGCCAGCTTGGGATCCTCATAACCCAGCGCACGAAGCGCCTCGGCCATATTCACCAGCATGGCTTTCTTCTTCTGCAGATCGGGCTGCACGATGACGGCCATGTCGGACAGGGCGATCAGCTTGGGATAGTCGGGCAGGCTGGCAAGAGAGACATGGCTGAGCATACGGCCGTCGTACAGACCCTCAGTCTTGTTCAGCACATAGGGCAGCATCTCATGAGCCAGAATATTGCCGCGCACCAGAAGATCGGCCTTACCGCCGTTAATGAGGTCAATGGCGACCTTGGCAGGGCTTGCACCCGCAACCACTTCCACCATCTCATAGGACTCGCCGGCAAAGCCCAGCTTCTCCAGCAGAGTAGCGGTACGGGCATGGTCACCCACCAGAATGGGCCGGATAAAGCCCTCGCTTTGTGCCTGGAATACGGCCTTCAGCACATTCTCACTGTCAGAGCCGACCACAGCAGCTCGGAGCATTTTTCCCTTGGGCACAAGAGCCAGCATCTCGTCAAAATTCTTCAATTCCATATCTGATTCTCCTCTATTTTCACAAATTATTATGAAATTACCCAAATTTTCCACTATTATATAGTGTAGCTGTATTTCTGCTCTTTGTCAAGAGACAGATGACCTCTGTTCCCATGAAAACAGCGCTGCCCAAGGCAGCGCTGTTTGGTATATCGTGCTTACTTGTTCTTCAGATACTCGTCAATGGACTTGGCACCCAGCTTGCCGGCACCCATGGCCAGAATGACGGTGGCAGCACCGGTAACGGCATCGCCGCCGGCATACACGCCCTCGCGGGAGGTCAGGCCGTCCTCGTTGACGATGATGCCGCCCTTCTTGTTGACCTCGAGACCCTTGGTGGTGCTCTTGATCAGCGGATTGGGGGTGGTACCCAGGGACATGATGACTGCGTCCACCGGCAGGTCGAACTCGGAACCGGCCTTGACCACGGGACTGCGGCGGCCGGAGGCATCGGGCTCACCCAGCTCCATCTCCACGCAGGTCATGGACTGGACCGCTCCATCTTCGTTGCCGTTGATGGCAGTGGGGTTGTTCAGGGTCTTGAAGATGATGCCCTCTTCGATGGCGTGCTCCACCTCTTCCTTACGGGCGGGCAGCTCCTCCATACCACGGCGGTAGAC
>CALCRH010000133.1 GCA_937894515.1 uncultured Clostridia bacterium
TCAGTTTTTTCGATAAGCTGTGACAAGCTACAACACGATAAATATAGGCGTTATCCTTGGTAAGGATGAGGTCACCCTGTCGATAAAGCGCAAAAAGTCCTGTAATCTCAACGATTACAGGACTTTTTCATTTCTCTCGGAGCATCCTTATTCGGCGGTTTTATCCGCAGTTGTTCATGTTTATTTTCGGGCGCGGGATTGCTGTGCGGCCAGACGCGCCCGTTTCTTTTCCTGCCGCTGCTCACGCTCTTTGCGGTAGATGGCATACTGGATCTCCCACTCCTGCCGGACGATATACCGTTTTTTGTACTCCGGCGGTTCGGAAACGCTCCTCAGACCGCTTATGCGGATGGCGTTGTCCCAGTTTCCGAAGCGCTGTTCGATCAGCGAGCCGCCGATCACCTCTTCCCGGTTGGGGGAATGACCGCAGAGCTTTGCGCAAGCCTTCAGATATTGCAGCAGCGCGGCATCCGAATCTGCTTCATGTTCCTGCCTGAACGCTTCTTCCTTCTGCTCTAATGCCTCTGTGATCCGCTTGTACATCATATTCTCAAACCAGACGTCGGGACGGAATACGTGAGGATTTCTGGTATTGCAGCCTATTTCTTACACCTTCCTTGTCCATAACCGAAAGCGGGGCGGCTGACCTGCCGCCCCGCCGGATAGTCATTCGTTATTTCTCTTCCACCGGGAACACGCTGATCTTCCCGTTGGCAAAGCTGTATATCAGAGCGGCATCATTCGCCAGAATCTCGCCGTCTCCGTTTACGTCTGCCGCTTTCTGCTCCTGCTGGGTAGCGGCGGTTTTTCCGTTGGCGATGGAGTAAACCATGGCTGCGTCATTTGCCAGGATCTCTCCATCCCCGCTCATGTCGCCGAAGCGCACGCTGTCCTTTACGATCACCATAGCCGTGGCGGGCGCAACGCTGGCCCATTCCGCATCCTTGTCGGTCCGGAGACCTGCGTTGGGATCCTCGCCGTAAAGATAATAGACGCCGCCCTCGGGGAACGTGCAGGAAAGCGTTCCCTTGGGAGATACCGTAACGGGAATTTCGGTCACATCCCGGTTCTCATCCAGAACGAGGAGATTCAGCCCCTCCATTTCCTCAAAGCACTCGTCCCCGCCGTCCGAAACGGACTGGGTGGAAAATTTCAGCAGGGAAAAGTCCAAAGGCTCACCGGCATTCACCGTGAAGGTATTTACCGGGCTTGTGCCGCTGCCAAAGCAGGCAAAAGCACCGTGGGTGTAGAAATTCCAGTCGGTGAACATGGCAACATCAATGGTGTCGCCGTCGGAGAGGAGAATATAGTCTGCCGTAGAACCCCAGCCGGGGCTCATAAGCGGATAAACGTGGTTGCGGAAATACATCAGGTTTTCATCGTGACCCCAGAACTGCGACATATACATACTGGTCGCACTGCCGGTCAGATTCAGGGGGCTCATGCTGTCGTCATAGCAAGCGTCACCGTACATATTCAGTACGCCCTGATTTCCGTCTTCGTAGAGAGGATTGTACTTGCCGGTGCAGCAGTCCTTTTCCGGCACGCCCAGGTAGTAACGCTCCAGAAGATAAATGTAGAGATGCAGAGCCGTAGGACGCTCTACGATTTCGTCATCCGTATAGCTGCCCTGCCCGTTTTCGGTATGATAGCGGTAATAATCCATCATGTCGTAATCCTCCAGAGAGAAATACGGCACCGTCACGGGAAGATGGCATAGCACAGTCTGCTCCGCATCGTTGCCCCGAAGGGGGATACCGTCGGAGGAGACAGTCACGTACACGGTGACGGAATCCGCCGGCGTCTCGTTATAGCTGTACTGGATGGGCAGCCCCTCTGCCCCGGCCTCCACCGTGATGGTAAGCTCCTGTTCCAGTCTTGCGCTGCCGCAGGAGGCTACCACAACCGGGTGATAGCTGCCTGCCATGGGGGAGGTGAAATAGAAAATGCCGTTGGCAAGGGGAGAGGTGGCCTTGTTGCCCTCATTGGTGCCGCTTTTCAGTGTGTAACTCACCTTGTCATTGCCGGAGTGGTCAAAGATGCTGTCCAGGGAGATCTGAAGCTGTCCGCCTACGCCGGTCGTATACTCTGTCTGTGCGCCGGACTTCAGAGCTATGCTGCAGGCATCCGCCGCCATGGCGGGCAGCGTCAGCAGAGAGCAGAGCAGCGCCAGCAGCAGACAGATGCTGATCGTTCTTTTCATATTCTATCCTTTCCGGCCACAGGGCTGAAAAACGCCCGAAACGGCGGAAGATTTTCACTTCCGCCGAGCCGATTTACTAACCTCATCCCGAAGGCAGAAGCCTTCGGGATGAGTGCGGGGAAAAAGAGAGGAACTTACTTGCCCATGATGTGGTCAACGACAGCAGCGGCATCGGAGACGTTGATGGTCTTGTCGCCGTTCAGGTCAGCGCGGAGGAACTTCTCCATGCTGACGGCCGCAAAATCGTTGTAATAGAAGTTGTACATGTTGTAGACCAGCTGGGCGTCGTTGGTGTCCACAACACCGCTCGTCATGTTCACATCGAAGTTGTAGGCGACCTCGGTCTTGTCGGCCGTGGCCTCGCTGACGAGAGCCTTGGCGGCGTCAACGGTCAGGGTCTCGGAGCCCTCGGTGATGACCAGCCAGGCGTAGGCATCGTACTTTCCGGACCAGAACATGGCATTCCCATCATAGGCGTAGACCTTGCCCTCGCCCAGAGTGCCGGCGGCGGTGACGAGCCACATGGTCTTGCTCTCGTCGCTGCTGCCCAGCTTCAGGTATTCGGCGACCGCCACGGTCAGATCGCTCTTGGGAGTCTTGGTGATGGTGAGCTTCACGCCCTCGGTGGTCAGCTTGTCGGCGGGAATGACGTACTTGCCGTCCTCACCGGGCAGGAGCTCTTCATCGCCCAGCATCACGGTGTAGTCGTAAGCCTCATCCTTGTTGATCTCGAAGGGGAAGTCCTTGCCCAGCTCAGCCGTCTGGGTGGGGCCGCCCACAACTTCACCGGCCGCGTCACCCTCGAAGGTGACGGTGGTCTCGGTAACGGGGATCAGGGTCTTGGAGGCGGTAATCACGATAGCGCCGGTGATGTCAGCGCCGGGGATGGTGTAGGTGCCGTCGGTCAGGGTGTAGCCGGTGTAGGCCGTGCCGCCGATGGTGACGCCCTCGAGGGAGACGGTGTAGCCCGCCACGTCCTTCAGCGTGAAGGAATAGTCGGTCAGGTAGGTGGCCTTG
>CALCRH010000134.1 GCA_937894515.1 uncultured Clostridia bacterium
AGACCGACCGTTCCGGTATAAAAGAGTTTCCGCCGGACGTGGACAAAGCTGACGCATTGCATCCTGCGCCTTGCGGTATTCGGCGTACAGGGTGCTTTTCTCTGCTTTGAGGCGGGTAGACTCTGCGGACAAATCCT
This sequence comes from uncultured Clostridia bacterium, assembly GCA_937894515.1. GTDB lineage: Bacteria > Bacillota > Clostridia > Oscillospirales > Oscillospiraceae > Vescimonas. Next base: position 138 of record CALCRH010000134.1, read on the forward strand.
TCCTTGATGGAAGCTTTGTCAGTCCGAGTTCATTAAACGCTTTCTTGGATGTCCTGTGAAGAATGATGTCGCCTTCATGCTCGGCAAGATAGGCTTTGCTGTATTTGGATTGCTTGTACCCTTTGAAAACGTCCAGCGTTCGGTAATAGTTATTCAGGTGTGTTCTCTGCGTTTCTATTTCTACGATTCTGACTTCTGCCGCTTTCATGGAGGTTTTCAAATCATAGAAATGAGCTTCGACATCGGAAACCGCTTTGGACAATTCCGTAAGATTGGCATATCCGTCTTGCATCGCTTTTCGAGCTCACGCAGTGACGAATATCCGCCCTCCATGAACGCGAACAGGATGATTTTCAGCAGCTTCACTGCATCACATCTCGGACGACCCATTCTGCTGCCTTTCCCAGCAAAATATTTACTCAGGTCAATGTGATCCATGACTTCACTGAACGTGCAGACCGGATCGTCTGCATCAATTATTTTTGAAATTTCCAGTGGCAATTTCAGCTGGTATGGAGTATAATACCCCTCGGTAGTTACGTTTTTCATCTCAGTTAAACTATACCACCTGCGGCCGCAGTTGAACAGACTGCGGCCGTATCTTTTTTACAAAAAAACCGGGCTTGGATTATTCTCCAAGTCCGGTCTTCTTTCGGGGACTTTTTTTACAGCCCCATATTTATTTGTGCTTACTTTTCGCGTGCGCTATTGAAATTTGGGACGCATATGTTATAATCAATACAAATAATATCTCAGAGGTCATTATACCTTGAAAACATTAAATCTGTTTTTATTGATCTTTTTTTCCTGTATTGCTTGTTTTTTATTATTTCCCGGTAGGAAAGCTGACTTTTTCCGTAAATGCGAAGACTGTAAAATGCCGGAAAAATACCGTTTGCTTTTGCTTTTTCTCGCATTTGCTCTGGGGCTTGGCATAAGACTGTGGTGCTTTGGAAAGATCCCTGTCGGTGTAAATCAGGACGGGGCAATGGCAGCCGTTGACGGAAAAGCGCTTGCGGATCATGCGACCGATCGTTTCGGCACTCACCTGCCGGCTCATCTGTACGCCTGGGGTTACGGTCAGATGAGCAGTCTGCTGTCGTATCTCATCGCTTTCTGGGTGAAGCTGTTCGGGCTCAGCACCGTCACCATGCGCCTGCCCCAGCTTATTGCCAGCATACTCGGCGGAGTTTTCTTCTATCTTTTTGCATCAGATGTGTTTGGTCGGCGCGTCGGTCTTATCGCAGCCTTTATCGTTGCAATAAATCCGTGGCACTTTGTCCAAAGCCGCTGGGCGCTGGACTGTAATCTTCTGCCCCATTTTCTCATGTGCGGTATCTGGCTTCTGAGAAAAGGAGCTGAGGAGGAAAAAATATATCTGTACCTTTCCATGATCATATTCGGTCTCTGTATGTACTGCTATGGCATAGCGCTCTACACCGTGCCGCTTATGCTTTTGCTCTCATGCGTTCTTCTCATAAGGCAGGGCTATGTCACCGTCAAAGAGGCCATTGCCTGTGCGCTCATTTATCTCGCTGTGGTGTGGCCGTTTATCCTCACCATGGCTATAAACTTTTTCGGGCTCGAGACGGTCGAGCTGCCTTTCGTAACCTGCCAGCGCTTTGCAGACAGCGTAAGATCATCAGATATTCTGTTCTTCTCCGATCATTTCTTCTCTCAGCTCACCGATAACATACTCTCCTTCCTCAAGGTCGCACTTTTCCAGCGCAGAGACCTTCCATGGAACGAGATACCCCTCTTCGGGAGTATGTATATATTCTCCCTTCCCCTTGTGCTCCTCGGGCTGGTAAGACTCATTCGGCTCTGTAAAGCCGGAAGTCTCGGCTCCCGGCTTGCTCTTATTCTTCTTCTCAACGGAGTATGGACAGGCATTGCCACTAACGGCGTGAATATAAACCGGGTAAACTCTGTTTTTTATCCCATCATGCTTCTGTGCGTGCTTGGAATAGAGGCAGTGTTTGAGCGTTCAAAAGCACTGTCCCTGTCCGTCATTCTCGCCTACGGTATAAGCGCCGTGCTTATGGTGGGCACTTATTTCGGAAGCTACTCCGCTTCTCTCGCCCATTTTTTTTACGACGGCTTCGGTGAGGCTCTGCTTGCCGCCGAGGACACCGGCGCTGACGTGATATGTATAAGCGACTCGGTTCAGTACACCGGCTCGAAAAACGTCAGTGAAATACTCACTCTCTTTTACGATGAGACAGACGCGGAATATTTTCAGGGCAAGACCGACAACAATAAGGGCAAGGAGCTTTTAAGCTACAGAGACAGATTCAAATATATCAGGATCGGTGAAAGCACTGCTGAAATGTTTTCCTCAAAAAAGAGCGTTTTTGTTGTGAAAAACTCTGAAAAAAAATATTTTTCCGGCAGCGGCTTTGAAATACTCCCCTTTGGTGACTACTGCGCCGTTATTCCCATATGATCTACATTATCCGTACAGGTGATCTCTTTTGAAAATTTCTGTGTGTATACCGATGTACAATGAGAAGTCTGTGATCTGTGAAAACGCATACAGACTTTCTGAATACATGAAAGCAAATTTTGATGATTATGAGCTTGTCTTCTGCAGTGACGGCAGTACCGACGGCTGTGCCGAAGCGGTAAAAAAGCTGATGCTCCCCGAAGCACTGGTCATCGAATACTTTCCCAATCGCGGAAAGGGCTGTGCCGTCAGGACTGCCATGCTCAGAGCCTCCGGCGATCTGCGCATATTCACGGACGCCGACCTTGCCTATGGAACCGGCGTTATCGGAAGGCTGTGCAGCTTATATTATGAGCACCCTGAGACCGATGTGATCATCGGCAGCCGCTCCCATGACGGGGGCTATGGCGAATATACCGCTCTGAGGACTGCTTCGTCCCGCGTATACGCTTTCATGCTCAAGCTGCTATGCGGCAAAGGAATACACTTTTCCGACTCACAATGCGGTCTGAAGGCCTACAGTGCCAAGGCCGCAGAGGAAATATTCACCCGCTGCATGGCCGATAACTTTGCCTTCGACATAGAGACCCTGCTCATTGCAGACAGGCTCGGTCTTAGTGTTGCGGAGCTTCCCGTCCGCGTGGAAAAGCACGGCAGGTCAAAGGTCAGGCTCATCAGGGATGCCGTGACCATGCTGCTGGAAATACCGAAAATAAAGCGGAATGTACGCCGAATATAATATTGCTGCCTAATAGAATAGTATAATTTAGTATAAAAAGGGGCTGTAAAAAAAGTCCCCGAAAGAAGACCGGACTTGGAGAATAATCCAAGCCCGGTTTTTTTGGCGCTTTTAGCATGAAAAAACCCCTGGTTCTACCAGGGGTGGATAGAAAAGCCTTGGCAAATAAAGCCTCCAAGTATAGAGTGGTGTGGGTTTGCCAACCGCATCACAGAATAGAAGGAGGCTTTATAAGTGAAGAATGAATTGCTGTTCGTAGGTTCAAATCCTTCCTCCCACTCGTATCCACTACATCATTACGGAGTAAAGTAAGACCAAATTATACACATATTCGCTGTCGCAGAAATGAAAAAATAGGGCATCGGAGCAGGTGTGATCACCGCTCTGATGCCCGTTTTCACAATGATTTCAGTATTCTTTCGCCAAAAACGCGGTCAAATACCGCAGAATATAGAAAAAGTACGATAATCGTCTGGTAGACAAATTATCGTACTTTTATGGCTAAAACCCACCAAATAGTACGGATTGATAGCTAAAACCCACCAAATTGTACATCTGCGG
>CALCRH010000135.1 GCA_937894515.1 uncultured Clostridia bacterium
ACCCACCAAATAGTACGGATTGATAGCTAAAACCCACCAAATTGTACATCTGCGGGGCCGTCACCCGCGCATGCCTGATGTGGTAAATATGTAGTTCGTGATGATCTGGCTCACGTCGGTGTCGGCGTTTCCATAGCCGCGATCCATCGTGTCTACGCGACCAAAGGGCCGGTATATTTTGACCTCCGCGCCGGTGTCATCGACGCAGAACTGCTGCCGGTCGACGCTCTCGATGCAGGCGTTGAGGTCTGCACACAGCCTCGTGAAATCCTCTGCGGTTGCCCGGTGTGTTTCGTCTTTCTCGATGGCCTTACTTGTCTCTTTTTCGTAATGGCCGTAGGTGACTTTTCAATCCGGGTACAGCTCATACACATAGCGGCTGTGGGAGCACATGGCGTCCACGTCAAATGTGCTGATCGCATAGCGGTTTTTTCAGAATGCCCGTTGCTCTTTCCATGCTGCACCACACTGGTTATCGATCTCTGTCAGCCGCTCCAGCCAGCGCAGGATGCAGCCCTCTTCAAAGAAAACCAGCAACGAAAAATAGCGTTGACAAAAACATTCAGACATGATAGATTTAGTACACGAATTCAGTTTGAAATGGAGGTATTTCCTATGCGTGATGTTATAACCGTTCTGAAAAGCAAGCTTGCGCAGGCACAGTCGGAGGAGGACGTTCTCTCCGCCTTGGATAGCTTTCAGCGTCAGCTCACGGATGACGAACTCAAGGAAGTGACAGGGGGTTACACATGGGAGAATGAATGTGGCGAAAAATGTTGATAGTGATATTGATCCCATATGCAAACACAGTGTATCAGTATTACAACCGGATCTGTATTCGATGCAGATACCTCATCAAAGCAGACATCGTCAGAGCACTGAGGATGTCTGCCTTTCCATATAGAGGAGATTTTAGGCCATGAAGCTGAAGGAAATGCTCTTCGGACTCGACATACAGCTCCTTCATGGGAGTCTTGACGCGGAGATACGCGGTATTGAGTGGGTTTTTTTCAATGTCCGGGCAAACGATCTGTTTATTTATCACTGCTGCGCGGTAAACGAGAAGCTGGGCATCGCTGAAAGAGCCGTGAGGCGTGGGGCTGCCGCAATCATTACCGACGGTGAGCCCGACTGTACCTCCGTCGGGAGCATCACGGTCATACGGGTCGATACGCTCGACGGTCTGTGTCAAAAGCTGTGCCTGCGCTTTTACGGCGGATTTTTTCGCCGAATGACGCTCATAGGCATTACCGGGACAAAGGGGAAAACGACGACCGCTTATATGATCGCCTCCATGCTGCAAAAAGCCGGATATAAGGTCGGTCTGCAAACCACCATCGGCGCATGGACGGGGAACCGCTTCTATGAACATAATAGGTATCAGCCCCATCGCTTCCGCATTTATGAAGAGATGGCGGAAAACGGCAAAGAAATCCTGGTCGCTGAGTTCTCCTCCGGGGATATGTGGAGAGGAGAAACGGACGGGCTGCACTTTGCTGCCTGCGTTTATACCAATCTTTCTATGGATCATGTCGGCGACGGGGAGCATCCCGACTTCGGGCACTACCGGCAAATGAAGGCACTTCTTTTCCGCGACTGTGACATAGCCGTCATCAATGGCGACGATCCGCGCATACGTGAGGATGTGGGGCAATATACCGACCGTATCGAAACCTTCGGTATGTCGGAGGGCTGCACGCTGCGCGGCGAGAATGCGGAGCTCACAGACGATTTCGGTGTGTGCTTCAAGACAGCGGGGGCGGAGAGCTTCGATGCCTTTCTATCGCATTCCGGCAGCTACGGTATATACAACGCACTGGCGGCGATCAGCGTATGCAGACGGTTTCACGTCAGTCAAAGCATCATGCGCGAGGCTTTGGCGGAGCTTCTTGTCCCGGGACGGTTAGAGGAGGTCTGCTACAAGGAAGGCGTCCGTGTGTTCATTGACTATGCGCATAACGGCATTTCCCTTGAAAGCGTCCTCACATTTTTGAAAAGCTATCGACCGAAAAGGCTTGTCTGTCTCTTCGGCTGCGGCGGCAATAGGCCTCGTTGCAGAAGATACGACATGGGCAGGGTCAGCGGTCAGCTCGCCGATCTCACCGTCATCACGACGGACAATCCGCGAAACGAAGACCCTATATCTATCATAAACGATATCAAAAAAGCCGTCGATGAAACCGGCGGAGAATACATGATCATCTCCGACAGAACCGAAGCCATTCAAGCGGTGCTCACAGACGCCCGCCGCGGGGATATCATCCTGCTTGCCGGGAAAGGGCATGAGCAATATCAAGAAACCGCGACGGAAACGGTCAGAATGAATGACCGCTCCATCGCGGAAAAAGTGATTACAGGTCAAGAGACTTAAGAAAAGGCACTAATCTTTCAAAGCGCATATGTCATCTATACTCATCATTTTGATCTTTCCTCTTCCCAATTACTTCCTTCCATAAACAATCGCTTTTTCAATATCAGGAGAGCATTATGAAGTATATTTTGAAGCCTCACATCAAGCCCGTCGGCTATCTTGGCCGTCCCTATGCCATGTACGATGAAAAAAAGCACGAGACTTCGCTGCTTGACCGTGAACAGTTTCGCATTCTGCTCAAATGCAGCGGAGAATCGGAACTGGATAATGATACGCTTTCCAAAAGGGAAGCTGCCTTCCTTCAGAGACTTTTGAGACTGCACTACATCGAGCCGGCACAGGACGGAGCACGCCGTGCGGTATTCCGCGACTATCGTTTCTTTGCAAACCCCTATTATCGCGGCGTGGAGTGGTCGATCACAGGCGCGTGCAATTCCAAATGTCGGCACTGCTTCATTTCTGCCCGCTATGGCCGCTACGGAAACATTTCAACGGATAAATGCCTCGAAATATGTCGTCAGCTCGGAGAATGCGGTATTCGGAGAATCTCGCTGACCGGCGGTGAGCCGCTGCTGCGAAAGGATTTTCTAACCCTCGTGGATGCGCTGACGGAAAACGGCGTATATTTGGAGGCCGTTCTTACAAACGGAACGCTTCTCCGCGCCGAGCTGTTGGAGGCGCTGCACGAGCGGAGTCTGCGCCCTGTTTTTCAGCTCTCCTACGACGGTGTGGGGCATCACGACTGGATGCGCGGCGTGGAGGGGGCGGAAGCAAGGGTCATTCAGGCGTTTGATCTTCTCAGGGAATATGACTTTCCTGTCACCGTAACGATGTGTCTGAATCGCCGCAATCAGCATACGATTTTTGAAACGCTTCAGGTCTGCCTTGCCCACGGCGTAGGAAAATTCCGTGTGTTTCAGGCCAGATCTGAAGGCGAATTTCTCAACTACCCCGATGAGTATCTGCCTTATGAAGAGGTTCTGCAGCGATATGCGGAGTGCATTCCGCTGATCGTCCGCGCCAAGATCCCGATCCCGGTGCAGCTCGGAGATGTACTCTTGCTGAAAGCAAACGGAAAGGGCTTTGTACACAGCTACACCAAACAGCTTCCCGCAGGCAAAAAGAATGTTTCCATACGCATGGATATGGATATTTATATCTCCCCACGCGGTGTATGTCTGCCGCGTTTCGGACTGCTGACGCCGGAGACTGAAATTAGATATCCGAATGTCTTTCAAACGCCCCTAAACGAGATCCTCTCCGGCAAGGAGTATAGCGATCTTTCCGTATGCACTGCTGCGGATTATCTGCAAAGAAATCCCGAATGTGAAAGCTGCGAGCATTTCCGCCATTGTATCATGGCATGGTCCGGCAGCGGAGTTGTCCGGGAGGCCGCCGATCTGTACCGAAAGAAC
>CALCRH010000136.1 GCA_937894515.1 uncultured Clostridia bacterium
TCAACCACACGCATTGTCGATGTATCTTCTGGGGCGATCAAGTATCATATTTATAAATGCCCGGAATGCTTCATGCCTGTAATTATTGGACTTGACGGGAAAATAATTCCTCAATCACAGCTGCTTCCATTTGAAGATGTGAGATTCCTCCCTGAAAGCATAGAGAGTTTGTATAATGAGTGCAGAAAAAGTTATCAAAATGAATGCTACCATTCTGTGATTATGGTTTCAAGGTTGTTGTTAATGCACATCGCTGTCGATAAAGGAGATGTACCAGGGAGAAAGTTTATTCAATACCTGGATTATTTGGAGGCGGAAGGATACATAGGAAGCCAAAATAAGCCGTGGGTTGATAGAATAAGAACTATCGGGAATACATATACCCACGAATTGGTCGATGCATCTAAAGAGGATGCCGAAAAAGAAATACTGTTGTTAAAACAGTTGTTAGGGAATATTTATGAAATGCCGCAATTAGCGGCGGTATAGGAGGCACTATGTTTACAAATACAAAAGAAAACGGCCTCGAAGCATTGATTGTAAAATGGCTTGTTGAGCAGAACGGTTATGAGCAGGGCACTAACGAGGACTACAACCGTGAATATGCCATTGACGAAATACGCCTGTTCCGCTTCCTGGAGGAAACGCAACCGGAGGAAATGGCAAAGCTCGGCGTGCGGAAGAGCCATCAGAAATACGTCCAGTTTTTGAACCGTCTGCAGAGTGAAATCGCAAAGCGCGGAATCATTGATGTGCTGCGCAACGGCATCAAGGTGTACCCCGCAGATCTGATCATGTTCTATCTCACCCCGACGGAGAACAATGAAAAAGCACGTTTGATGCATGAAAAAAACATATTCAGCGTCACGCGCCAGCTCCAGTATTCCATGGACAACACAAAGCTGGCGCTGGATATGTGCGTCTTTATCAACGGTTTGCCGGTTATCACGTTTGAACTGAAAAACCAGCTCACCAAGCAGAATGTGGACGATGCAGTTTATCAGTATCAGACAGACCGCGATTCGAGGGAGCTTCTGTTCCAGTTCAAACGCTGCATGGTGCATTTTTCCGTTGACGATGCCCGGGTGAAATTCTGCACGAAACTCAGTGGAAAAGACAGTTGGTTTTTGCCGTTTGATAAGGGATACAACGATGGAGCCGGAAATCCGCCGAATCCAGACGGGATTATGACGGATTACCTTTGGAAAGACATTCTGACCAAGGGCAAGCTCTGCCGCATTATCGAGAACTATGCTCAGGTGATTGAGGAAACCGACCCGGACACGAAGAAAAAATCCGTCAAGCAGGTTTTCCCGCGCTATCACCAGCTTGATGCCGTTGAAAAGCTGCTGGCAGATGTAAAAGAAAACGGTGTCGGAAAGAGATATCTGATACAGCACAGTGCAGGTTCCGGTAAGTCCAATTCTATCGCCTGGCTCGCCCATCAGTTGATCGGACTGGAAAAAGACGGACATCCCATGATCGATTCTGTCCTTGTTGTTACTGACCGCCGTATTCTGGATAAGCAGATCCGCGACACAATCAAGCAGTTTATGCAGGTCTCAAAAACGGTTGCGTGGGCAGAGCATTCTGGAGAATTGAAAAAAGCAATCACCGACGGAAAGCGGATCATTGTTACGACTATCGAGAAATTCCCGCCGATTGCTCCGGAAATCGGCGCAGAGCACAAAGATCACAAATTTGCTATCATCATTGATGAAGCACATTCCGGCCAGAATGGACGCAACTCGGCTAACATGAATCTGGCATTATCCGCCATGGCAACAGATGATGAGAAAGACAATGAGGATATAATCAACGACCTGATGGAAGGCCGCAAACTGCTGACGAATGCCAGTTACTTTGCGTTCACGGCAACGCCGAAAAACAAGACCCTGGAGACATTTGGCGTACCGTATCAGGATGGCGACGAAATAAAGCACCGCCCCTTCCACGTATACACCATGAAGCAGGCCATTCAAGAAGGCTTTATCCTCGACGTGCTGAAATACTACACGCCCATCGACAGCTACTATCGCCTGATGAAGACTGTTGAAGACGATCCCATGTTCGACAAAAAGCGTGCACAAAAGAAACTGCGCGGCTTTGTTGAAAACAACGCATATACCATCGCTCAGAAGGCGGAAATGATGGTAGATCATTTCCATGAGCAGGTCATTGCCAAGGGGAAAATCGGTGGGCAGGCCCGTGCCATGGTCGTAACACAGAATATCCCACGCTGCGTCGAATATTTCTATGCAATCAATAAGAGCCTTGCAAACCGCAACAGTCCATATAAAGCCATTGTTGCGTATTCTGGCGATTATAAATACGGGCCAGAGGAACAGGCGGTGCCGTGCTCGGTCAGAAACGGCTTTGCAGATGCAGCTATCCCCAAAATGCTGAAAACAGATCCGTATCGCATTTTGATTGTCGCAGATATGTTCCAGACCGGTTTTGACGAACCGCTGCTTCATACTATGTATGTGGATAAAACGCTGTATGACATTAAGGCAGTTCAGACACTCTCCCGACTGAATCGGTCTCATCCGAAAAAGTATGATACTTTTGTTTTGGATTTTGCAAACAAAACGGCAATCATAGAGGAAGCGTTCTCGCGTTATTACAGAACGACTATCCTTTCCGGAGAAACCGACCCGAACAAGCTTTATGATATTATTGCTATCATGGAGGAATATCAGGTTTATTCGCAGGAGCAGGTAGATTTGCTTGTGAACCTTTATTTGGACGGCGCAGATCGTGACAAACTGGATCCGGTTTTGGATTCTTGTGCTGCTATATATAAGGAGCTGGAAGAGGAAGATAAAATAAAGTTCAAGAGCGCGGCTAAGTCATTCTGCCGTACATATGGTTTCCTCGGAGCAATTTTGCCGTATGGCAATGCAGATTGGGAAAAACTTTCTATTTTCCTGAACCTGCTCGTTCCGAAGCTTCCCGCACCGCGCGACGACGATTTGTCACAGGGAATCCTGGATACGATTGATCTTGACAGCTACCGCATAGAGGCGCGCGAAACCATGAGTATCAAACTGGAGGATGAAGACACCGAGGTGAACCCAGTCCCCGCCGGAAAAGTTGGACATATCGTCAATCCGGAAATGGACCTGCTCTCTGTGATCCTTTCGGACTTCAATGATATGTTCGGAAACATTAACTGGAACGATGCTGATAACGTAAAGCGTCAGATCCTCGAAATACCGGCCATGGTGTCCAAAGACGAAAAATATCAAAATGCCATGCGCAATTCTGATAAACAGAACGCACGCATGGAGAGTGAGAGAGCCCTGCAACAGGTGATCTTTGATATCATGGCGGATAATATGGAACTGTTCAAACAGTTCCAGGATAACCCGTCATTCAAGAAGTGGCTGTCTGATATGGTATTTAATCTAACGTATAATCCTGAAGGAAAGCCATATTTGATGCCTGGAAATGAGCAATGAAAGGATGTCACTTATGATAGGCTACATTTACATACTTACCAATCCATCATTCCCGCAGTACGTTAAAATTGGCTATGCCACTGATGTAAAGCAGCGCCTGGACGAGCTGAACCGGAGCACGGCTGTGCCGTTTGCATTCCGCGTATATGCTACATATGAGGTAGACTCTGCGCTTTCTGATAAGAAGCTGCATTCCATTCTGGACAGACTGAACCCTGACCTGCGTTCCACAGAAGAGATCGACGGTAAAAAGCGTATCCGTGAGTTTTATGCTATGACGCCGGAAGACGCATACTCCATCCTTGAAGCCATTGCAG
>CALCRH010000137.1 GCA_937894515.1 uncultured Clostridia bacterium
ATCCCGCCGAGCCATACTTCAAGCGCACTCGTCTTGGCTTTTTGCTTCTTTGACAGATTCTCCACTGCTTTGGAGGTCTTGAAATACGGGATATATCTGAGGTCACATAAGACAAGAAACAGTCCGATTCCGCAGAGCATCCCTACAATTGCTTGTATCATACTCTCACCTCCATCATCTCTTATACTCAATCGGCTTGGTAAACTTCAGCATAAAGAGCGCCGTCACCAAAATAACAATTCCACAGACACCGCAGGTGATCTTCCCCGGTGTGGTAAATAAAAGCGTATGGAACCAATCCTTATTGAGCAAATAAAGCAGCGGCACATTGCCAACCACAAGTGCTACCATCGTCCAGTATTCTGCCCGGACGGAGCATAGCATCGTTTTCAGTTCGTTATTGACGATACGCACATCGGTCAGCTTTGCTACAATCGGCAGAAGCGTATCCTTGAGCGTTCTGTCATCCTGACACTGAATCAGCGTGTCGCACCACTCACGGAATATCTCGTCATCGACTTTTTCTTTCAAATCATACAGAGCATGTTTGATGTTAGAAGAAATCGTCGTTGCTTCTCCTTCAAAAGCCATAAAGACCTCCCGAAGCGGCGGCTTGATATAGTTGATATTCTCCCGCACGGCGGCAACAATGTCATCGGAACGGATATAGGATGTCGTCACGATGGACAGCGTTGTTTCAAGCTCCTGCTTGGTATGCTTTTCGTAATAGGAAAGTGTGCTTGTCGTATAGAAAAACGGGATGAGTGCGAAGGCGACCGAGAACACCGGCATCAGAAAGAGGTTGTCGATAAGAATGGACAAAATCACGCCGACCGCAAACAATACAAGCGAAGCACAGCAGACAACGGTAAACTGTTTGGATTTACCCGTCACCGCCATTGCCGTCTTCATGCTCATCAGCTTGCGGTACACTCCGTGCTTGCGTTTGTTTTCACGCAAATTCTTTGCCTTATCCCGAAGCGTATCATTCGGAGTCATGATTGTGATAATATCATCTGTGACCGTCTCGGGGGTAAAGTTCATCACAAGTGCGATACCGATAATGAACAGCACCGAACTGATAACCGATATGATCATGCTTTCTCACCGTCCTTTACCAAAAACTTTTGCAGAGTCTCCTGCGGAACACCGAACTGAATCAGCTTATTTTTCAGATTGTCGCTCATCAGCTCCGGCTGTTCAAAGACACCCTCGATCTTGAACTTCCCACGCTTCATTTCGTTTTTGAGAATGTGATAACGAAAAAGTGTGTGATATTCTCTGTCGCCGGTCGGCGTAATCACACACTCGGAAATATCCATGATCTTACGGGAATTGTCTTCGAGCTTATGGGCGTACACTACAAGTGGAAATGCCTGTCCCGCCTGCATCAGCGAGGTCTGAAAATTGATTGGGAATCGCTTTTGGCACAAAAGTGCCAATCTCATGTGTGCCGCATCCGCCGCCGAAGCGTGAATCGTCGATACGACCGTATGCCCGGTCAGCGATGCTTCGACTGCCGAATACGCCCCCGTGTCTCGCATTTCTCCAACCACTACGATGTCCGGATTGAAACGCAAGGACGCGACCACAAGGTCTTCCTGTGTAATATCGTAGCTTGGATTTTCGGAAGGGCGTGACAGTGTATGTACCACATTATTGATGACCTCGCCATTTTCATAGCGAACAAGGGAAAGCTCTCTTGATCCCGATTCTATCGTAAAGATACGCTTGTTGTCGGGAATGGTGGAAAGCAATGCGTTGAGCAGCGTTGTCTTGCCGCTGGAGGTCGCTCCCGCAACGACAAAGGACACACCGTAACGCAAGCACATACAGAGGAAGTCGATCATCTTCGGGGTAGCATTTTTGCCTTTTATGATCTGTTCCTTATTGACTCTCGACGGATGAAGCAGACGGATAGATACGCTGATCCCCCGGTCATCATCCACAATCGGTGCTTTGAGTGCCGTGATACGGGTGTTCCCCGGAAGGTGTCCCTGGCTCATCGGCGTAGCATTATCAATGATCATGCCGCTGTGCTGCAAAAGGCGTTTGACAATATCCGTTGCGTGCTGAGGTGAATAAAAGTGTTCGGTGGACTTTTCGATATGACCGTCCGTATAAGTGACGGCAATATCGTCCCATCCGTTGATGTTGATTTCTTCGATTTCATCCTTGCCGAGATACTGCGTCAGAATGGAGTATTCCGCCATCTCGCTGTATAGGCGTTTGGCAAGTTCCTCCGCCGTATATCCCTCCACCTCATAACTGGCATCACGGATATACTTTTCGATATACGATCGTAACTGTCCACTTTTGTTTTTATCCGAAAGTGCGGCGGCGTAGTTCTGCGAAATGTATTCCTGTACCATGTGAAGAAGAACTACAAACTCTGTTTTCTTCGCCATCAGATCACCGCCTTTACCATGTCCTGAATCACATTCTGATACGCCTTGTCTCTGATCCTTTCACTGAGTGCGCCGGTAATCATCTGCTGTTTTAACTGTCTCGAATACGGCAGAATGAAATCCATACCGCCGAAATATGACTTGGTTTCTTCAATGGGGAGATACAGGTCAATGTCCTCGATGTTGAGTACCTTTTTCTTTTTCTCCTGCACCGAAAGAAACTGATTGACACAGGATGCATAATAGGTCAGGCATTTGAAATCCGGGTTGAAGAACTGAAATGCCATATCGCAGTCACGCTTGGCGATAGTGGAAATGAGATCGTCATCGTAATGAGAGCAATCGACTACAATATAGTCAACGGTATCCCGGAGTGCCAAGAAGAACTGCACGATCTTATCTTCAGTCGGTTTCGGATAACTGTATTTGTTTTCCCCGAACTTGAAGCCGAGAAAGCTGAAATTGGACATGGTTTTCACACAGACAAATTGCTTGATAATGTCCTCTTTGTAAATGTCGGTCTTATCGAGCGTGACACCGAGCGAATAGATCTCACTGTCCTTGCCGTTGGGAAAAAGATATGCCATACTCGGAACACTCATATCCGGGGATAGATAAACGACTGAACATTTGTGATGGTTGTAAAGCTCCTGTGCAAATTTGAGGGATGCGGTCGTAACACCGCTGTCGGGTGAGCCGCAAAAGGCAAATTGCTTACTCATTGCCGCTCACCTCCGCTTCCACGTCGTAATAACCGGCGTTGCCGTTGATAATATCATTGGCTTTCTTGATCGGATCATTGTCGTTTGCTTTCTCGTCGGTCGGAGCGTCAGATGCAACCTCGCTTTCTTCTTTTTCGGGATTCTTGGCAAAGTATTCGTCCTGCGCATCAAGGAACTTCTTGCAGTTTTCCGTCGTTCCACGATATACAAGTGCCGTGCGGATGGTGTATTCATCTTCGTACATGGCAAGAAGCTTTGCCTGTGTCGTATTGACAAGCACCGTGATCGTGGTCGGAATCTCATAACTTCCGTCCTCGTTTTTCACGATGGAATCCTTATCAATACCGCCTCCGGTCGTTGCCGTAATGACACGAACATATTTTAGCTCTGCCGGGATAGTCGATTTGTTGTTATCGCTGTCCACGATGACAAAACTGATTACATCCCCGTTTTCCAGCTTGCCGGAAAGACCTGCCGCAAAGTTTTGAATGGTGACACTGACCGCCACCTTTGTACCGTCAAGGGAAGCAAGAACATCCTCTGCACCATTGGCTTCACCCGAAAGCTTCTGTTCGGTCAGATAATCACCGGCATAGAGATCGGAGGTCGCATATTTTCCGATAATGCCTCCGGCATCCCTGATAACGCCGGCAGGAAGCGTATCACTTTTGACGGTTGCCGTTTCCAGATGTTCTTCTGTGATCTGTGTGCCTCGACCGACATCTTCGGAGAGCCGCACGACCTCCGCCGTATCGCTCGTGATACGGTTTACAATCGGTGCGATTACAAAGGTCATGACGACGGCGAGTACCATACAAATGATACCGATAACTGTTCTGTTTTTCATTTGGTTTTATCCTCCTTTGAAATCAAATAAAATATGCCGCCATATACCCGACGGCAAGGTACGGAATCAGCGGAAAACCGCTTTTTCTGTTTTTCTGCTTAATGAGATTGACGATCACGCCGAGCGTCATCCCGACGAACAGACCGAGTAAACCTTTTTGAACGCCGAGAAGAAATGCACAGGCAGTCGCCAGTTTCAGATCACCACCCATGATGTCGCTTTTTCCGATCAGCATAGCGCCGATCATCACGGCAAAGGTCATACCGGCTGAAAGAATCATCCCCGGTAATGCGGACAGTTCGATTCCGATACAAGCGGTGATCGCTATCATCAGATGCGGAAAGTCCGGGCATTCTCTCGTCCACATATCGCAGAAAGAGGCATAAAGAAGAATCAGCAGAAAAAGAATACCTTTCAGTGCTGAAACGGATGCCCCATAGCGAAAAAGCAGAAAAAGAGTAATTGCAGTCGTTATCCCGATGAAAATCCATACCGTTTCCGTTTTCTTTTCCCGATGATTTGCCGAGATGCTTCTTCCGATCATTGCCGCAAGCAATGCGGCGATACACAGAAAAGCCGTGCTTTGCAAAATCAAACTCCAGTTGATTGCTTCAAGCACTCCCGGCTCTACCGTAATCGGGCGGATCATCGGCGGCATAACGGGTAATCTTTTCATAAACATATTTGCCTCCATTTAACATGACGGCGGGACACCGTTTCGGATGCCCCGCCGTTTTGATTTTTGGGGTTTAGTTGCCCTTATAGCTGAAGAGATCAGTAATCTTGCTGGTCACAGTAGGCATGATGGTGCTGTTGAAGAGAGCATAAAGACCGGCAAGCAGGAGTGCGCCGATGACGACGGCGATGAGGATTTTTACGCCGGAATCGACATAGCCCTCTGCCTTGTGGGACATAACTGCGGTCTGAATCTTGACCGCTGCGGAATTGATCTTATTCTTGATTTTCTGGAACATATTTTTTACCTTTTAACCTTTCTTTTTTTATTTCTTTTTGTTTTTGATTACCGCAATAACGCCGACTGCCATAATGACAATGACAACGGCAATAACAGTCACCACAGCGGCGGTGTTGACTGCCTGCGATGAGACATAAAGTTCATTGCTTTTTGTCAGATCTTGGAGATCATAAACGACCTTGTTTTCGCTTAACTCACCGCCTCGATACTCGGTAATTTCACCGGGCATCTCGATTGAAACAGAAACCTTGAAAATATCGTTGAAATCATACATACTGCTTTCTTCGTTTTTCTGTTCATTCAGTTCAGCATGAAAACTGTAATCGGTTTTGAACAACCCTGTGCCTTTTTCGATTATGACATTTTTGAAAATGGGCAGATTCTCCGGCTCGGTATCTTCTTCGGAAGTCTGAATATACTCGGTTGCATATTTCATCTCCATGAGTGCATTACGAAGCTCATCAAACGAGGTGTATTCTTTAGTCTCCCGACATCCCACATATGTCTCATCATTGAAACTATATGTAAATGTCTTTTTGCCTTCAAAAGGGTTGTTTCCATTAGCGGTAAGCTCGTTGTAAAAGTCCTCCTCAAATCCCATTGTGACACCGAGGCTGCCGGTTCCGTCGTTTCTTATCGAAACATCAATGTCGGAATGTATGCAGCCGGTCAATGCAAACATGAGGACAAACATCATTACGAGAAGTGTTGCTGTTTTTTTCATCTTAACCACCTATTTCTTTCATTGGGCGGTGCATAAAGCACCGCCCGGGAATCATCAGGGCTTATAGTTGAAAAGTCCCTGAACCTTGGTGGTCAGCGTGGGGATGATCGTGCTGTTGAACAACGTGTAGAGGCCGGCAAGCAGGAGCGCACCGATGACGACGGCGATGAGAATCTTCACGCCGGAATCGACATAGCCCTCCGCCTTACGGGACATAACTGCGGTCTGTACCTTGACCGCTGCGGCATTTGCCTTGTTTTTGATGTTCTGGAACAGTTTCTTCATTTCTTTTTTCTCCTTTCAGATGGTTTACTCAGCGATTTCGCTGATCTTCTTTTCGTAGGCGGCGAGGACGGCTTCCTGCATCGCCTGACGAGCTTCGGAATTGATGGGATGGAACACATCCTTGCGCTGGATCACACCTTCCTTGTCGGTGAAGGGCTCAAAGGGCATACCCATGAACAAGCCCTTGTCGGTCTTGATGACACGGACATTGTGAACGACATACTGACCGTCGATGACGACGGAGGCGGACGCCTTGAGGGGCTTACCGTTTTCGATGATCTTGTGAATCTTAACTTCAAACTTCATTTTGTAAAATCTCCTTTGTTTTTTGAATTTGTTTTTGTTTTTT
>CALCRH010000138.1 GCA_937894515.1 uncultured Clostridia bacterium
TTTTATTGACGGCAACGGCAGAATGTCAAGACTGCTTACAACACTTCTGCTATACCGTTCCGGCTATGAAATCGGAAAATATATTTCGCTTGAATCAAAAATTTCAGCCGGTAAATCAGCGTATTATGATGCACTTGAGCTTGCACAAATAGGATGGCATGAAAGCAATGATGACCCGACTGTATTTATCAAATATCTGCTCAGCACAATAATCAGTGCATACCGTGAGTTTGAGGACAGAATTGAGATTATTGCACCATCTTCTATTGATACAGTGAGAAATGCAGTAAAAAGTAAAATCGGGAAATTTACAAAATACTATTTACAACCTGAAAATGCACACAAGATGCACACTTTGGGGTGTTTTCCCGAAAAAATGAAAATTTATTTTTTCCGCTCGTTCAGCGCGGCGCAGGTCGCCTCCGCAAAGGAGTACTGCGCCATATATTCCCCGCGGAACGCCGCGCTCTTTCCGTCCAGAAAATCGAAGTAATCGCACGACACCTGATCGCGCACGACGCGCATCCTGCCGTAGGCGGCGGAGACGACCTCCGGTACGCCGAGGGCGGCAAGGGTGTCGAGCAGATCGAGGCGGATATTGCCGAAATAGGACGGCTTGCTCTCTTCAAAAATCGCCGCCATGATCTCCTGCGTGGTCGCCTCCGCGCCTCCGCGGTCGGTCAGGTACGCCAGAAGCTCCCGCGTCTTTTTGTATTTGAACGCCACGGGCTTCCCGTCGCACAGCACGTCGAAATTGCCGAAGCAGCGAAGCTCCACGCGCTTTTTGCGCTCCGGTACGCTATAGCGCAGCTTAGAAAGCGCCGTGCGCAGGTCGTCCTCCGTGATGGGCTTCATCAGGTAGCCGGAGCAGTACATGGCGAGCGCGTCCGGCATATACTCGGCGTAGCCCGTGCAGAAGATGATGTTGACGCAGGGGTAGAGCGATTGCAGCCGCTTCGCCATGGTCACGCCGTCCAGCACGCGCATATTGATGTCCAGCAGAGCCACATCAATGGCGTTTGCTTCGGCAAACGCCATTGCTTCCTGCGCCCGCAGGAAGCCGTGCTTTTCCGCCTCCGGTGCAACGGCGCCGAGAAGTCGATCCAGCTTGTCGAGCGCAAGGGGCTCGTCGTCCACAAAAAGTATGTTCATGGCGTTTCCTCCGGTATGATGATCTCGGCAAGCGTCCCCTCGCCGGGGCGGCTGTTTACGGTGAGAACGCCGCCGCAGAAAGCGCCCAGGCGGGCGCGCACGTTCTCGATCCCGACGTGCTCCCGGTCGTCCTCTCGCAGCGCGTCCGGGGCGAAGCCCGCGCCGTTGTCCGTCACGGTGATGTGTACGGCGCCGTCCTCCCGCCGGGTGCGGATCGTCACCGTGCCGCCGTCCGTGCGCTGCAAGCCGTGCTTCACCGCGTTCTCTGCCAGCGGCTGCACGCACAGCGGCGGCAGCCGGAAATCGTCGCAGCCGATGTCGTAGACGACCTGCAGATCCTCGCCGAAGCGGAGCTGCTCGATGTTCAGATAGGTGCGGGTGTGCTCCAGCTCCTCGGAAAACGGCACCAGTCGGCGGCTTTCCAGACTGTTCATGTTCACGCGCAGGTAGCGGGCAAAGCTGTCGATCGCGTCCCGCGCCCGCAGCGCGTCAGTTTCGCACAGGCTGCTGATGGCGTTGAGCGCGTTGTAGAGAAAATGCGGCTGGATCTGCGAGAGCATGATGGCGGTCTGCAGCTCCGTCTGCCGCCGTTCTTTTTCCGCCAATTCCGTCTTCTGCAGCAGCAGGCGCTTTTTGCTTTCGATGTAATCGCCGAAGAACACGACGTATGCCGCCATCAGCAGAAAAATATAGGTGATGGACAGAACGCTGCCAATGCCCGCTGCGTACCAGATCGCCGTCAGCACGATGCAGAGCATCGGAAGCACCGCGAAGCTGGCAAGGGAGAGCTTTTTCCCCAGCGGGCAGTGCTGCGGCAGGATATAGAGCAGGTAAGTCAGATAAAACAGCGAGATGAAGATGATCTCCAGCGTTTCGCCGGTGGAGATCAGATTTCCGGATTCATCCACGGTAAACAGGACGCCGGTGAAGGGGTTGACCGCCAGCACTGCAAGATAAATCAGTATCAGGGCGTAAATCCACCGCGTAAAATATCGCCGCGCACGGCTCTCCGGCAGAGAGGCGCACTGGTAGCGCCAGAACAGAAAGTGTACCGCCGTAGAACAGGCCGATGTTATTGTCTGGAGTGCCATGATCGTGCTTCCATTAACGCCCTTTCCTGCCAGAGCATCCATTGCTCCGGAGAAAAGAAGGCAGAAATACAGCAGCACGGACACCGCAGCAAAGATATCCCCCTGATGTGAGGGATCCTGAATGTTGAAGCAGCAACAGGCAAACAGAATGGCGGCAAACAACATCCCAACAACGGCAATGGTCAGCTTGAAATAATTCTCATCCCCGGAAAACAGTCCGAAGGAAAACGTCATGACGATACTCACGATGAGCAGCGCGGTCATGGCGCAGCCTGCGATGATATATATTGTCTTTTTCCGCATGGGGATCATGCCGCTTTGTGTCGTTTCCATAGTTCTCTGCCCCCTCCGTTTTCCTGCTGCTTTTATCATACCATGCTTTGTCGCCTTTTTCAACAGGAAGCGGAGCGGATCATTCTGCTTCCATGTAACTACCGTGAAGGCTATTTAACCGGCAAGCAATGCCTGTGTATATACACACGCGGAAACCGGTATTTTCTCTGCTTGTTGGAAATTTTCCAAACCCTTTGATCGCACAAAATTGTGCGCTGCGCCGGATACAGGACATGGAAATCAGCTACA
>CALCRH010000139.1 GCA_937894515.1 uncultured Clostridia bacterium
CTGGTTTTGTTGCCGAAGATAAAGCCGCCTCCGTGAAAATAGACGAAGGTAGGTCGCTTTGCTCCCGAACGATCCGGGTACCAGATGTCCGCAAAGCTGTTGGGATAGTCTTCATCATAGCGTATGTCATTCCGACAAAGCATCCCATTGCCCGTTTCGGTGATACCGGGCTCCTTCCACGGCTCCCATTCATTCGGCTTATGCCCTGCATAGGCCGTTCGATATACAGCCTTTTGTAAGATGCGGCACTTGAGATCGTTGATCCGCTTACCCAAGAAATGCAGCTCCTTCCGCTTGTTTCAGAAAGAATAATACGACAAATACTATTGGTATTATACATTTCTCCACATAGCAAAAAAATACCGTCTTTTTGCTGATTTTATGGGTTGATTTTTACATCAGCCTCGTGTATTGTAGAAAATATACAAGCGAGGTGATCAAATGGCGGATTACAATAATAGAATACGAGAGCTGCAGACTTTGGACCCGTATGAGGCTCTTGGAAAATCTCTATATCAACAGGAAGGAAAAGGGCTGTCATATGTGCAGTATCTTTATCTCGCCGGAAGCCGACACTCGGAAAACCTGATCGAAGCCCTCAGGTCACCGGCTGCGCTGCATGAGCAGGAGGAGATCGCAAGGAGCTTTCATAATCGCCTGGGCGAATACGGATTAACAGAGGGCGACTATTTTTCGCCGGAAGCGGATATTGAGGTCGAACAACTGCTGCGCTATGTGGAGATCCCCGCGCATTCACATGAGTTTATGGAATGTGCCTGCGTTTTGCGAGGGCAGTGCATTCACAAGATCGAAGATACGGAGCATTTGCAAACGGAGGGGAGCTTCATTTTCGTTCCTGCCCCGGTGCGGCATCAGCTTATTGCACTTGATGACGCGGTCTGCATCACGATAAAAGTGCGTCTGAATGCATTCGTCAAGCTTTCGATCCCACACTTACCGTCCATGGTGTATCCTCTGCGTTTTCAGTGCGATCAGGATCCCGCGTTTGAGAGCATACTTCTGTTCCTTTTAGATCAGCAGTCCAGTAAGCAGCCGTATCGTAAAGAACTGATGCAGATGGCGTTTACCTGTCTGATCACCTACATTTTGCAGAATTACAGTGATACGATGCAGCCGCTTTATAACATTTCCGTCAAGGATCAGAGAATGATGGAGATGGTCAACTATATGTATGAAAACTATCAAACCATTACTTTACATGGTCTGGCTGCACATTTTCATTATAATGAATCCTATCTGAGCCGCTTTTTCCGTGAGCAGGCCGGAAGATCGTTCTCGGCAACGGTCAGGGATTTCAAGCTGCACAAGGCGGCGGAGCTCTTAAAGACAGAGAACTGGAGGCTGAACCAGATCTGTGAGGAGCTCGGATATAAGGATACAAGGCAATTCATCCGCAGCTTCAAGCAGCTTTTCGGCGTTACTCCGGAGCGCTACCGTAAGCTCAGCAGAATTGAATCAGAGGAAGCATAAGCCCGGAAAAAAAGCCGGGCTTTTTTATATATATTACACAAAAAAATGGACGAAGGAAATATTTGACCCATTCAAGTGCCAAAATAGCGGTATTTTTTTGCTTCTTGTTTCTTGATATCTTGTTATTGCCGGAATTGGCAGTCTCCCAACACGGGAAAACAAGGAGTAATGATATGAAAACAAGAAAGAAACGCAGAATTTGGGTAGGCGCATTAGTCGCCATTCTTATAATCGCGGCATTTTTCGTGATCCGTGCGCTGACCGGTTCACGCCTGACTCCGCTGGACACGGACGGAGCACTTGTTTCGCTCACACAGCATG
Source organism: uncultured Clostridia bacterium (assembly GCA_937894515.1). Taxonomy (GTDB): domain Bacteria; phylum Bacillota; class Clostridia; order Oscillospirales; family Oscillospiraceae; genus Vescimonas. The sequence continues at coordinate 1,813 of CALCRH010000139.1, forward strand.
GTGACACCATCGTTTTTTATCCCGATGGCAGCTATGCGATCCAGGGAGATGTGGAAATTGAGGGATTTGTTTTTTCTTATGAAACAGGCGGCACATATTCCGTGACAGACGGAAAAATGGTCCTGAATGAATCTGCGCCGCAGGTTTCTGTTAAAAGCAAATTCGGCAGCTTTGACCTTCCGGGAGATATCCGGGCAGAAATAATTGACGGGGCTTTGAATATCCATCTGGAGGCGAGCAACGAAACCGATA
>CALCRH010000140.1 GCA_937894515.1 uncultured Clostridia bacterium
GACTTCTGAGGCGTCGTGCGATCCCAGATGTCATACACGTTCTGAACGCACTTGTTGACCTTGCTGCCCTCATAATCCGGCAGGGCAGCGTTCAGCAGGCGCTGATCAAGAGCCGCTTTTCGCCCGTCGTTCGTGATGAGAAGCATATTGTCTTCACTGCTGTTGACCATGCGGTTGTGAACCTTCGCGGCACGGTCGGCAAAGGACTGTACCATCTCCTTTTGGATGTCGGATGCCTCCATTTTCACCACATGGAAATTGGCTTTAGGCACGGGCAGATTGAGCATATCCGCCGTCTGCACGTCGGCGACCTGCTTGAACATACTCATCAGTTCGGGAATGTTGAAGAACTTTGCGAAACGGGTTTTGGCGCGGTATCCGCTGCCATCAAGAGCGAGTTTGTCAAGACCTTTTTGAAAATTTCAAAAAGAGGATCTCTGTTTTTCTCGCAAATGCTCGTTTTTTCTCCATTTTTCAATTTAGAAGCAACCGGAAATTCAGTCTTGACGAGCACAGCTCCAAGACAGTTTTGTATCAAATTTTCATTTCTGATTGCTGCCTTTTTCATTATTTGCCCCCCCGCGAGGATCAAATGCCGGTGATAATGCCTCCTTCGTAATCATCTTCCGCAGCATCGAATCATGTGTTTCTTTTGCTTTTTCTCCCGGCATCATATTGACTGTGAAAGTGGTGTTGCCGATTCGCATCTCCAAAGTTTGCTTTTCAGATTTCATATTTCGTAGTCCAACAGGAGGGGCAGCGCAATTCCGCTGCCCCCTGTTTGTGTCACTCCTTACTCAGTCCACCAGCCTCTGAAGGTGTCCTCATCAAGAGCGACACAGCAGAGCTTACCGAGGGCGATGAAGTCCGCCTCTCTCAGATGGAACACAAACTCATCCCTGCTGTGGAACGGGGTCATATAGGTCAGGGTCAGCTTGTAGATATTGGTGCCATTCGCACCGACAACCAACGGATTGACGGTACGCTCCGCCTTCACGTTGTAGATGTTGCAGAACTCCCACTCCGTATCCTCAGAGATGCCGGGGTTGTAGTGGATATCCTCAAAATACTTCTTGAGGACCTTCTTGGAGGAGCAGATCGTCTCCGGCACAAGACGCATCACTGCCTTTGCGATGCAAAGGAAATCGTACTTGTCCACGTAGATTTCCGCTTCGTCATTGGCCTCCTCGTCCGTGGGCTTGTTGGTGCGATAGAAGCCGAGCTTGTAGAGCACGTGCCCGTGTTCATTGTGGCCGACGATGGTGCTGATTCTGTACTGTCTTCCGGTGGTAACGTTGTTATTCATGTTCATATTGAATTCTCTCTTTCTTTTCATAAATGTGTTTTTGATTTTGGATTTGTTGTTGTGATTAGAGGACAAGAAGGCAAGAAGTCCAATGGTCTCGTCGAAGGTGTCCACTCATCTTTGACTTCTCATTTGCGATCAATGTCCAACTGCCAGTACCATGTGAAGTGCGGCTTGCCAACTTTCACCGTTGAAGTCAATATGATTAATGGGATTATTTGAAGTGGTAGCCGGCGATATTTGTTTCAGACACAAATCTGTCACAGTGCGGCATAAAAAAAGAGCGCCCGGTCTCATTGACCGAGCGCAGTTTTTATGAAAAATCATCCTCGTCTTTTTCTTCCGGCTCCGTGTTCAGGCGCGTGATCCCGTCCGCTTTATCACGTTTTTCCAGCTCGTCGGCGAACGCGCGGTAGAGCTTTTCCTGCTCGTAAACCACGCTGCCGCGGTTGATTCCGTGATACTCCGCATACGCGCGGATGGACATCTGTTTGCTGCCGAAGCGGTCATAGAACAGTTGGCTGTACTGTCCCAGCACCGTTTTCAGGCACTGCGTTGTGAAGACCACATCCTCGCGGAGTTTGTCATAGTTTTGCTTATAAATCCCGATGAGCTTTTTGGATTCCCGACACAGCTTCAGCCGCTGGACGTCCTCGTTCCGATGTGAACAGAGGTCCTTGGCGTAGTCGTAATAGGTTCTTGCCGTGCGCAGGTTACGGTGCACGTTCCCGACGTGCAGACGCGCTTCTTTTTTGCGAGTGTACTCGATCCGCTTGTCCGTGTTGAATCCCATTCTCTTGCTGTCCATCATTTCTCCGACGGTTTCCGGGTACTGTGTCTGCCGCGTATACTTCGGGACCGGGCCCTTCGGCGTATCGACCATCGCGCAGAACGACGCCTTTGTCATCGTGAAATAGCTCTCGTCCGAGATGTGATGACGGCGCTTGCACACGACGATTTCTTCACCGGTGTCGATGTCCTTCGTGACCAGCAGGACTTGGATTTCTTTCTTGAAACGGTCCCGGTATATGCCGGTGTAGACGCGCTTGTCGGTGGGGGTGTCTGACATGATGGGCCTCGATTCTGTGTGAGAATTTTTTGAGGTGGCAACGGGAAACTGATACGTGAAATGAGTTTTGCAACTGTGAAAGTAGTATAACATATGAGACAGAACTTGTCAATATCAAAATTCGCTATAACCGATGACATGACAATTGAGCCGTTTCCTGATTTTGAGACTTGCTGTTGAATATGTTACGGATTTTTCTGAATTTTCCCTGAAACTATTGACAAAAATACCGTTCCGGATTATAATGAGTACAGAGATTATGGAAAGCCCCGACATACTGTGCTTTACGCTACGATGCCGTGCGGAAATGATTTCTAATGTCCGTAGGGATATATCATAAAATAGAGTGTATGAATGCGTCTGAATTCAATCCGGGCAGCTTTATCGTACATATACAATCACTGTCATACAACTTGATGTAAAAATGAAGAAAGCCGAGGAAGTATTAGATGAAAACCTTAATGCGAATCATAAGCGTATCTTTATTAGTTGCCCTTTTCTTGACTTTTACTGCTTATGCAAATTATCCAAATAGTAATGCTTACTGCCGGAGCACTGATGATTATTTTTTCAAATATAGAAATGTAAAATTTGAAGAACCTGCAACTGAAACAGAAGAATATTTATATTTACTAAATAATGAAAAAGTAAGTGC
>CALCRH010000141.1 GCA_937894515.1 uncultured Clostridia bacterium
ATTACCGCTGACATGGACTTCCGGTCAAAGCGAAAGCTTCTCATCGTATCTCACCAAAAACGCTGACGTGAGTTTCAATTATCATCATATCGATTATCATATCAGAATTTGCGGTGTAAAGGTATATCCGCAGGGATACGCGGCAATCGTCAGTCTTGTTCCGCAAATGACCGGAGTCAATATGATCGCAGACATCGGGAACGGTACGATGAACATACTTGAAATCATTAACAAGGCTCCGGTCACAGCAACTATGGCTACCGAAAAATACGGGACTTATCAATGTACGCTTGCCGTCCGTGAACAGTTCATGAGACGAACGAGCCGAAGTATAGATGATTCAATTATTGAAGAAGTGTTCATGAACGGGACAGCGGATATCGGTAAGGACGACTTGAAGATAATTAAAGAAGTCGCCTGTGATTATGTGAAAGACATTTTCCGTCGTCTACGAGAGCACGGTTATGACGAAGGTACAATGAAACTATACGTTACGGGCGGCGGAGGTTGCCTTGTAAAGAACTTTTACAGATACAACCCGAGCCGCGTAGTATTCGTTGACGACATCTGTGCCGCCGCCAAAGGATATGAGACACTTGCGGAAATTCAGCTCAGAAAGAATGAGACGATATGAAAAACAGTTACCGGATCAATGTCAGATTTGACAAGGATAATCCCGAAGAATCGCACTGCCTTGAACATCTGAAAACGCTGCCGGGGTCATGGAGCAAGTATATTGTTGAGGCAGTCATGGAAAAAGTCAAACGAGATGAATCGGATCACATGGAAATGATTGACTGCATCAGAAAAGTTTTCAGAGAAGAGCTGTCAAACTTGTCATTTGTCTCGTTAGGATCGGATACAAAACCGCAGTCGAACACTTCGGCGGAAAACGACGAAGAGGACATACTGAGCTCTTTGTCAGCTTTCGGACTATGAGCCAAAAAGAATAAATATGGCTCAGATGAGACTTCGTTAACAAAAAACAGAGCCACCACGGCTCATTTAATCAAAAAAAGAATGGTCTGAAAAAACTATTCACGGGCAGTTTGCTCGGCGGTATTCGACACACAAAATAAAATGACCGGAATTGAACAACCGATTTATGTCTCACACCGTAGCAAGCAGGGAAAAAATATATTTTTTCCGTTCAGAGCCGCCCATCCGGTCAGCTCTATCTTTAAGGGCTTCGCCCCTAACACCCCGATGAAAGGAGGAATGTCCATTGGGTGAAACAAAAGGCATATTTTTCAAAGCAACCAAAGCACAAAAGCAACAAATTGACAGGATCGCAAAATACTGTGAACTGCCGAAAGGCGAATATATCCTGAAACGGGCGCTCGGATACGAACCGAAAAAGGTTCCGACCGACGCCTTTTTTCATTTCTATGACAAACTGACCGAGCTTCTCAATCTGCCGTTATCCCCCGAAACGGAGAAAGCGGCACTGAAACTCTTTGATGAAATATCGGCAGAGTTTCTGGATATGAAACGCCAGACGAATGACGAGATACGAAAGGAGGTACAGAATTGGCAACCACCGGACTCTGGCCCGTAAAGAGCCGATTGAAAGAGGTCATCGCTTATGCGGATAACCCGGACAAAACATCGAATCCGAAGTATGCGGACAACGATTTGTATTCGGTTATCAAATACGCAGAAAACGATGACAAGACGGATCAGCAGTTATTTGTCAGCACGATCAACTGTCCCCGTCAGCGACCGTATGAATGTATGATGGCAACGAAACGGCGTTTCGGAAAAACAAACGGCATCGTCGCCTATCACGGATTTCAAAGCTTTCGGCAAGGCGAGGTCACACCGGAGGAAGCGCATCAAATCGGAATCGAAACGGCAAAGCGGATGTGGGGCGACAAGTATGAGGTGGTCATCACCACGCACCTTGACCACGAGAGCCATTATCACAATCATTTCGTTGCGAACAGCGTTTCCCGGCTCGACGGTACTCGGTTTCAGAATCATCACTATGATCATCTGCACCTTCGTGAGATTTCCGATGCGGTTTGTCTTGAATACGGGAAATCCGTTTTGAAAGACAGTACCTTCTGGGGACACAAGAAAGGCGAATACTGGGCTCACAAGAACGGCAAGGTGACGCACCGGGATATGATAAGGGCGGACATTGAAGACGCACTGCAATACTGTGAAAATCCCGATGATTTATACAAGCGTCTGAAAAGCATCGGCTATACCATCAGCAAGCCCGGAGAGAGCAAACACATTACGATCATCGCACCGGGATGGCAAAGACCGCTACGCCTTGATACGCTCGGATTTACAAAAGAGTATATCAACAGCCGGCTTCGGGAAAATCGTGACGATTACTATTTCTATGATTTCAAGCTTGAGCATCCGCCGTACCGTCCGAGAAAGTTTCCACTTGAATGGGAGGCAAACCGTCTGGCGTTTACGATTGAACACAGCCACGATACCGCAACCGTGATGGTGGATCTGCTGTTTCTGCTGATTATTGAAGTGTTCCGGCTTTTAAGCGAGGTATCCGATGTCATACTTCTGTCTGCCGATTTAAGGCATGAGGTAAGGAATGTCAAGCAATTCATTTCCGATCATCATTTCCTTGAATCGGAGAATATCCACACGATGAAAGACCTTGAAGGATATATCTCAAAAACGGAAGCCGACATTGCCGAGCTTGAACACAAAAGGCAGCTTGCCGACAACAAACGCCGCAGAGCAAGTCCCGAAGAAAAACAGCAATACAAGGATGAACGCAAAGCGATAACGGAGCATGTTACGCCGTTACGCAAAAAATTACGGACAGCCAAAGACATTTATGAGAAATCTCCGAGACTATATGATCTCGTAAAAACAGAACTCGCCCTTGAAAAAGAAGCGAGAGAATATCCGAAAACAAAAACCAAAGAAAACGATAAAGGAGGAAGATAAAAATATGAATTATTCCATTAAAAATCCGGTAAATATTCCGGTAAACAAACTGAAACCGTTTGACGAAAACCCGTACAAGGTTCAGGACAACGAAGAAATGGATTCTCTTATTACAAGTATTCAGGACATCGGTATTGCCGAGCCGATACTTGTCCGACCGATTGAGAACACAGACGAATATGAGGTGATCAGCGGACACCGCCGCTTACACGCCGCAGAAAAGGCAGGGCTGGAAACAG
>CALCRH010000142.1 GCA_937894515.1 uncultured Clostridia bacterium
CGTGTTCTCACACTTCTGTATCACTCTGCGGGACCAATTGCACGTCTGGCAGCAACCTATAGGGAAATAAGGGAGGATATGGAGCCTTACGGGAAGTTTATTGTTTCTCATCGACGCAATATAACGAAATACGCACGAATAAAACACGAAATATTTACGAAAATCTATTGTATTTTTCGTAAATATGCCGTATACTAATAGCGAGGTGATGATAATGACTATTAAAGAATTAAGAATATCCAAAGGATTGAGTCAGAGTGAATGTGCCAAATTCCTCGGTATGTCCACGAGAAATTATCAGAACTATGAAAACGATCCGAACAAAGCCAATACTGCAAAATATAATGCTATTTATCAGAAACTCGAAAAGTACGGGGTTACCGTTCCGACGGTTGACTTAGTCAGAGCGACCAATGAGTTTCATACAAATGTTGTTGTAGGCGCCGACCTTAAGGTTCTCACGCGAATAGTTGCCAAATACAAAAAGAGGGACTGCTTTAAACTTCTTAAAAAGTTTATTACAAAAGATATTGACGGTAAAATTGCTATTCTCTACGGATTGCGCAGAACCGGAAAAACAACGTTGTTGTTTCAGATGATAAATGAGCTTCCGATAGAAGAAACTGCCTATATCAAAATCAAGACGACCGACAACATGTCGATGCTGACAAAGGATCTTGATTTGCTTAACAAAAGCGGATACAGGTATATTTTCATCGACGAAGTAACGCTGATGGATGATTTTATCGGCACAGCGGCACTGCTTTCTGATATTTTCGCAACAATGGGTATGAAAATCGTGGTTTCCGGAACTGATTCCCTTGGATTCGCTATGGCAAACCGTGATGAACTCTATGACAGAAACATTATGATCCACACATCTTTTATTTCGTTCAAGGAGTATTCCCGGCTACTTGGGATTCGATCGATCGATACCTATATCGAATACGGCGGAACTCTAAAAATGGAGAATATGAGTTTTGACGATCCGGATTTCGCTTTTGATGATGTTTCTTTCCGCGATGATGAAAGCACCAGAAAGTATATTGATACCGCTATCAGCCGCAACATTCAGCATACGCTGAAAAATGACCGGTTCGGCGAATATTTTAATCAACTTCGAGAGCTTTACGACAAAGGCGAGCTTACCAATGTCATCAATAGAATTGTCGAAAGCATGAATCACCAATTCCTGCTGCGTGTTGTTGAGGATGAATTCAAGTCTCACGACTTCGGCTCTGCAAGGGAACTGCTCTTGCATGAATATCCTGCTGATACAGCCCATGTCCTGTACGATGTCGATGAAAAAGCTATCGTGGAACGCCTGAAAGCTTTGATCGACGTCAAAGAAAAAAAGGAATTGACCGTTGCTGTCACGCAGGAGCATATTGAAAAGATCAAGAAATATCTGTTTATGCTTGACCTACTTGTAGCCTGTACGGAGCGATACGAAACAGGAGGGCAGGCGGAGCATATCGCACTGGCACAGCCGGGTATGCGCTTTGCTATCGCTAAAGCTTTAGTTTATTCTCTAATGCAGGATGAGTATTTCGCTGCCCGTTCCGAGAGTGATAAGACACATATTGCGGAGAAAATACTGGAAGATGTAAAAGGCAGAATGATGGAAGACATCATTTTGCTTGAAACAAGCAAAGCATCATCAAAGAACAAGGAAGTATTTAAGTTCAGGTTTAATGATGGTGGAGAGTATGATATGGTCGTTTTCGACAGAGAAAGCGGTACTTGCCGTCTTTATGAAGTCAAGCACAGTGACAAGATCGTTGATCAACAAGCCAGATATCTGCGAGATGAAACAAAACTTGCTCTGATTTCACACCGTTTTGGTGAGATTAAAGGACGGTATGTGATCTATCGCGGTGAAACACAAGAGGTCGAAGGCATTCAATATGTTAATGCTGAGAGTTATTTAAAGGCTCTAGGAAAATAAAGCCTCTCTCGTTATTTTCATTGTTACTATAAAAATAGATTCGGAGGATTAATATGGGAGAAATATTTGATCGTTTTGAGGTTGAGCCTCAAAAGGGCGCTGACATAACTATAGGCACGCGTTTTCCTGAGATATTTGTTTCCGATCGAGATGAAATTATATGCTATCTTGGTATCTGTCTAAACGAAGACAATGATGAACGAAGAATGAGATTTATGTATCCATATTACATGCAGGGGAAACATAGCAATGACAAGAAAATAGCCGATAATATTTACGGCTTTTATCGCCTTGCCGACGGATGCATTGTGCTTGACAATTATGTGGACAATAAATATCAAAAAGACTATCTGTATAAACGGCTTGATACCGCAATTCGCTTTCCTTGTCCGGACACATATTATGCAGTCTTTAATAGTTGTGAGGAAGATGATACTTTATCGAGAGAAGTATTTGGACTATGCTATGGTGAGCTTAAAGAACTTTTAGAAGTATATGCGAAAATCCTGGGTACATATAACGATTATGCTCAATTTCCTAGGCTTACAAGATCTGTACGGTCAACAAATTTTTGTGACATGACTGATATTTTTATCCCAGAACAATTTCCTTATATTGCATTTGATAACAGTGGCTATGAATTCTCGCATGTTTCTCTTTGGGGGTTCTATCGTCATATCCAGTTATTGACCCAATGCAGAATGAATTCTGCAATCAGCCGACTCTTTTTGAAGGAAGGGCTTAGCGAGGAAATACTTAAGAGATTATTCAATATTGGGCACAGCATTTTTTCTCAAGAAAAAGTAACAAAAAGATTGTTTTTATAGCTCAACCATCCTCAATAATACGTTGAAAACAAACGGTTTCAGAACAACGGTTGACCAATGATATAAGCCGGGGAGAATAACATGGATATAGAAGAAGTTCGGAAAAAGGCATGGAGCGAAGTTACAGAATCAGACCTTATATTCTTGTATCTTGATCAGGACCTAATTAAGCAGGAAATTGCTGATATCTTTCAAGTAACAAAATCCCAAGTGAAAAGCAAATTGTCCAAATATGGAATTAACAAGCAACGCAAGTGGATGCGCGATTCACTGAATTATGGAATAAAACAAGCAGGGAAAGAAACTTTGGCAGAATTGGTATTTGGGTTCCACGATATTGCAAATGCCACAGCCAATGACAAATTAATATCCGGCCCGGTGAAAGTGATTAATGGGAAGCACAAAGGGAGAATTGGCATCTACGCGGATCATCAAGACAATTTCGGATTTGTTTACTGGGGCAATATGATAAACAATCTTGACTTATATGACCAAATAGAATTATCCTGTTTGACAAATCACATAACAACATATGACTTGGTAAAAAGATCCGACATCCTTTATGGAAAACTGTTTGCAGAACTAAATGCATCTTCAACCGCGGAAGAACATTCATCATATGGAAAATGGGCTGGTCTATATAGTGAATATATATTAGTGTTGCAACTGCTAAACAAAGTATATTTGGATACCCAGTATATGCAAGGAGATGGCAACAAAAAGGTCTTTATCTCCCACTCTTCTGCGGACAAAGAGATATCTCTATCAATCGCCAGTGATTTGAAATTGTCAAATTACAATGTATGGCTTGACAAGTGGGATCTGAAGTTAGGGCACAGCATTCCGCAGTCAATTACAGATGGTTTGGATTCAGCTGATGCACTGCTAATTATACTTTCGAAAGACTATTTGGAATCTGCATACTGTAAAGACGAGTGGCAAGGGTATTATATGAAATACAATACCATGAATCGCCCTATTGTTGTGATTATCATAGACGAAAGCGACCCGCCTACGCTCCTTGCTGCAAGAAAGTATTACAGACTGAACAGTATTGAAGCTTATGATGAAATGATATCAGAATTGCGAAATGCGTTGGCAGAGTTATAAAACACGAGGTTTGAATTGAATCAATCATTGTCAAATACAAATCCGGCCCTGCCGTAATTGGCAGAGCCGGATCGCCGTTAT
>CALCRH010000143.1 GCA_937894515.1 uncultured Clostridia bacterium
GTTTGATCAGCCTGCACCCAATATGGTTTGGGTTTCGGATTTTACCTACATACGTGTAGCAGGCAGATTTTATTATATCTGCGTAATTCTTGATTTGTATGCAAGAAAAGTAATTGCCTATCGCATATCCCCTAAAATAGACCGTTTTTTAGCTATCGAAACATTACATTCAGCTGTTGAAAAAAGGGGCGTGTCTGACGGTATAATTTTCCATACCGACCAAGGTTCTCAATTCACTTCTCTTGATTTCAGAAAAGAAATTGACAAACTTAATATGATTCAATCTTTTTCAAAAAAGGGACATCCTTATGATAATGCTGTTATGGAGTGCTTTTTCAAGTACTTGAAAAAAGAGGAAACAAACCGCCGTTCGTATTCTTCTCTTGAAGATTTGCAATTAAGCCTTTTTAAATATATCAATGGATTTTACAATTCTATCAGACCTCATTCTCATAATAATGACCTTTCACCTAATAAAAAAGAATCTTTATTTTTTAATTCCGCTTGTCCACTTTATTGACTTTGATCCAGAGTGGGATTTGAAATTGATGACATCACCGCAATATTCCTGCTGACTGAGTATCTTAGCAACGGTGGATTTGCACCATTTGTACGGATTTTTCTGCGTGTGCTTGCCGCCACGATTTTGTCCTCGCTTATGCCAGTATGCCATCGGGTTTTCAATCTTTTCTTCCTGCAAGATTCGGGCAATGGTTTCGTTACCCATACCGTCAAGGCACATTCTGTAGATACGGCGAACGATTTCTGCCGCCTCCGGCTCGATGATCCATTGCTTTTTGTTCTCCGGATTCTTGATATATCCGTATGGCGGAGGAGCCAGCGGCTCCCCCATATTGCCACGAATGCGGTGAGATGATTTTATCTTGCGGCTGATGTCTCTTGCATACATCTCATTCATAACATTCTTGAACGGTGCGATTTCGTTTTCTCCGTCTGCGGAGTCAACACAATCGTTTACGGCAATGAAGCGAACATTACGGTCGGGAAAATACACATCCGAATAGTAGCCGGACAGAATATAGTCCCTGCCGAGACGGGAGAGGTCTTTCACCATTACGGTGGAGATATATCCCGCCTCAATATCGTCTATCATCTTCTGAAATCCCGGTCGGTCGAATTTAGTACCCGTGATACCGTCATCAATATAGACCTTTGTGTTGGATAATCCGTATTCCTTTGCCTTTTGCGTAAGCAGTTTTCTTTGGTTGCTGATGGAATTGCTCTCTTTGAAATCCGTTTTGTCATCACGGGACAGACGGCAATAGAGGGCGGTGATTCCGATTTGTTCATTCGACTGCATTAGTCCTCCTTTCCGACAGCCGAACATACATATTCAGCCATCATTTTAGAGGAAGAGTTTTCAATCGTCAAATCTGCGAAATCGCTTGTCAGATAGTTTTCAACGCAGTCGTTCAAAACGGTGTTTTGCTTCAAATCCTTAAAATCGGGCTTTTGATATTTTGACGAAACGACATACCGCACACCGTTAATGACATATTCATCCGGCTGATTTCCGAGTGGAACAATAAACTTATTCATAGTCATTAAGCTCCAGGAAATATTGTTCAAGGCTCTCGTTTTTGCAGATATCGACAATCAAGTCAAGATATCCCTCGGTATCTATTCTCGGTACTATATAATACTTGTCCGCCTCATAAATAGCAGGCGCTGTTCTCTGCATATCGGTTGCAACGACTTTTCCGTTAAAACCGACTGTTTTTTTGAAATACTGAACAATTTTGTTTCTTGTTCCTGAACTCAATAT
>CALCRH010000144.1 GCA_937894515.1 uncultured Clostridia bacterium
TATATGAAGATGTGCCCACTATCTTCTTCGATAACCGCGGACTAAAATGGTCGGATGTGTATGTTCACTTCAACCCGTATTGGGATGCAAGTGGTAAAGGCGCAGGATCCAAGTCCAGCCATACCGCTCACATGACCCAAATCGGTTCAACAGGTATTTATTACTACAATTATACTGATGCTGAGAAAAATTCTATTGTAGCCTTCACAGAAGCTGCACAAGGTGATTACGATAATTTCTATGGAACCAAAGTGGCTTATCGTGAAGACTTTAATGAATGCGAGCCGTTGTTTATCCCAAGTACAACATCAAGTAATGGCAATATTAATAATTGTGTTTATTATAGCGATAAAACAACTGTAACCGGCAACTGGGATACGTATAGCACGACCTCTAAATACTGGCTCTTAGGTTTGGGCGGTTCTTGGACTGAAACAGACGAGCGTAAACTTACCAAGCAGGATGCGCTTTCCAGCACTCAAACTATTTCGCTTACTTTGACAGAGAATCACACCTATGAATTTAAGTTCAAGACGTGTCGTGGTACTTGGTATGGCGTAGCATCTGGCACGACAATCACCTCGGCTAATTGCACGGACATTCAGTTTGTTGCGGGCAATGATAAAAGCAACTGCACGATCAAAACTACTGTTGCAGGTACATACACTTTCACGTTCGATAATCTAACCCAAAAACTCACCGTTACCTACCCTGCTATGCCTGCACCGGAAAGCATCAACGTAACCACAGAGCGTTACTTTGGAGAGGATAAAATGGCTACTTTCGTGGATAATACCGACAACCATATCTACGCAGACGAAACCTTGAAACTGACGATTGCAGAGGTTGCTGCTCCTACGGGTTGCACGACCTACTACCAATTCGGTGATAATACTGCTTCTACGGAACGCACCTTCACCATCACCAATCCTTCTACTACCGCTTCTTCTATCGACGCTAAAGTATTCTTCCGCCCGAATGCAGGTGGCGCAGATGGCGAGGCTAAGACGGAGACAATTAACTATCAAGGTGTGGCTGTACCACAACTCTCGTTGCACTCCAGTCTAACCAACAACGAAATAGAACTGAGCCAAACTCCGGCAAATATTACCATTACCTCTGGTGCTTCTAACTATAGCGGAACAATGGACATCACCTGCGATGACATAGTATGGAAAAACAATGTACCTGCTACCAACACCACCCACCCCGTAAACCTTCCGGATACCATTCATACATACAAGTACGTGGCTACTGGTTCGGCTAACGGACGTACCTTCACGGCAAACCTCTCCGTTAGTGTATATCAATTGGTTACCGTAAGAGTGAAAGACGCTAATCCTGCTTGGGCAAAGAACTTCTACATGTGGGATTCTGCTACGGGCAAACAAAATAGCGCTTGGCCGGGAGAAACGCTGACGCAAAAAGTAGGCGACTGGTACATCTTTAGCGTTAAGTATCCTGCCTACGATAAGTTTGTTATCAACGATGGCGAGACCACTGGCAAACAAACCATCGACCTATCTATCCCAAGTGCAGACATCTGCTACGAGATTGGTGCAGAAGACTATGCAACTGACGGCAAACACATCTATGCTTGCACTCAGGCAGCACAATGCCCGAACGGACTCTTTGTTGGTACGATTGACAACGTAGATATGTACAACGGCGAAAACAAGATGGTTAGTCCGTCGGTTCAACTTGACCCGTCGCTGAACGTTGAGAATCTGCAAATCAGTTTCTCGTACGGCACAGCAGGTATCGTAACGGCTGACCAACGCGGTACTGCTATTAATCTAACCGCTACACAAGTCGGATCTACTACCGTCACCGCTACCTACTCCATCGCAGGCGCAAAACCAGTCAGTCAAACCTTTACCGTCAACGTTACCGCTGCCATCTTGATTCAAGCAAAATATAAAGGAGAGGATTTAGGTTGGGGTACTAATCACGATAACACTTGGCTACACTATTGGGGACAAGATAAAAACGGATATATCCAAATGACATGGGTCTCATATACCGATAACATGGATGTTTATGCTGCCCGCGTTCCTCTGGATGTTAATAGTAGTATCAATTTCCAAGTAGGCTACCCAAAAGATGAAAGTTGGTACTCATGGCGTCAAACGGATAATGTTGAAAATGTTTCAACCAATGGTTGCTACACTATCACTTCACAAGGTGATAATAAGAATCGTGCCATTCGTAGAGATGGAGATGCTTGTTGGACGGAATATCAAGTAGAGATAGATATGAACAATGGCACAGTCTATTACTCGAACAAGATTACCGACCTTAGCGAAACCGTTTCCTTCTTTGCACCGGGCAACAACAACGAGACTCTAAGTTACAAAAAAGGGTTAGTTCGCATCATGCGCAACGGAGAGCAAGCAGGTACTATTGATGCTACTGCATTTGATTCCTCTTACGTCTATACCGCTAAGATTACGGAAAGCATGGGGCTCAGCAATATCCAGAAGTATCGTGGCAACTACTACATTCGTACCGATGCTGCTACTGCAACTGCATCTGGCGATGACTTTAGCGATGGTTGGAACGACTACAAACAAACGAGCCACGCCTTTACCGAGATTTCGCTTTACGAGGGCGCACGCTACAACTATTATTGGATTTGCAATTGCAAACGCAAGAATGACGCTGGCAATCTTAATATCAAAGCACGTGTAGGTAACGAGTACAACTCCGACCTTGCGGGTATGATTACTAACGACACCTACACATTCGGAGATGGATATATCACGCCGGACGCAAATGGTGTTAACCTGCGCTTTGGCTACAACCCGAACGACAACCACTTCGAACGTTCCATCTTGCGTGGTTCAAGCGACGACCTATTCCTCAACGTAATCGGTGAGAATATCTATAACGAACAAAACTGCTCTACCCTCTTGAATGAGGCAAACGCAAATAGTAAACTCATCGACAAGAGCAACTGGGTATATGAGAAAGTGGTTTATGCAAGTATTACTGATGACATGACTGGAACAACACTTCTCAATGCTTTACTTTCAACCATTCCCGATAATAAGCGTGTATTTACTATCGAATCCGGTTCAAGAGAACTGTCGCTTGTTCGTTATTCAAGAGGTGGAAAAGTCACGAACAATGTGGTTCATACGCTGTCCCGCCCTTCGGATAATGAAGCATACGATATAACTCAGGAGGATTTGGTCGTATCATCTTTGCGTTTTAATCCGGACATTGTGGTGGTTGGTGAAATGCGAGACACCGAAGCGTATTCGGCGGTAGAAGCAAGTCTTACCGGACACACGGTTGTATCGACCGTTCACGCATCGGCCGCAGATGCGGCACACATGCGACTGGCTCTGCTTTGTCAGAAGCGTTTTCCTATCAACTTCCAGACTTCACTGATGCAGGCAGGACAGGCATTTCCGCTTGTTGTGTACGCTCACAAGCTCGAAGATAACTCCCGAAAGATCATGGATATTTCCGAGTGCGTCATTCTTCCCAACGGTGAAAGAGAGTATCATACGCTGTTCCGCTATCACATCACGAAAAACGAGTTGAAGCGTGGCAAGTACAAAATCGAGGGCTATTTTGAACAGCCCGAAATCATGAGCGACAATCTCAAAAACAAGCTCTTACAGTTCGGCGTTCCGCAGGAAACGCTTGAAAAATTCTTGGTAAAGGAGGGCGACTTCAAGTGATATTACCGATTATCAGTTCCGTGCTTCTCATCATTTCCATTGCTATTCTGTTCGGACTTACACCCGAACAGGTTACGACCGATCTTATTACACTTATTACCCCGAATGACAGTCTGAAAGACAAGGTCAAGAACTTGCGTGGAAATAAGAAAAAGCACGGTATCTACAAAACTTTGATGAAGATGAAAACCGCACTCGCCGTAACGGGAAAGTCAAAGCAGTTCACACTTGTTTGCTGTGCCTCTTTGGTTCTCTTTGCGGCGGGCATCATTTTGTCTTTGCTTATCAATAACATTTATCTGATGCCGGCGATTGCAGTCGCCTTTGCACTCATTCCGTTCTTCTATACGACAAGCACCCTTTCATACTACGAAAGGCACACAAAAGAAGAACTGGAAACAGCACTTTCCATTATCACGACATCTTATACACGAAACAATGATCTTGTGGCGGCAGTCAAGGAAAACATCCAGTATATCAAACCGCCGCTTCGTGAGGTCTTTCAGGAGTTTGTCGTGGATGCCACCTCTATCACATCGAATATCACCCGTGCCATTCTCAACTTGAAAGAAAAGGTCGAAGATGACATCTTTGATGAATGGTGCGACACGCTGATTCAATGCCAGGATGACAGTACGCAGAAGGACACGCTACTGTCTGTCGTGGCAAAACTGGCGGATGTCCGTCAGGTCAACACCGAGCTGAAAACAATGCTTTCGTCAGCCCGTATGGAATACTGGACTATGGTGGGTTTGGTTGTCGGCAATGTGCCGCTTCTGTATCTGCTCAATAAGGACTGGTTCCATACGCTTTTGTTTACGACACCCGGCAAGATCACTTGCGGTGTCTGCGGTATCGTGATTTTGGTCACGGCTTTGTTCATGATGAAATTCACGAAGCCCATCGAATATAAGAGATAAGGAGGTCAAGAAATATGCTACAAGCAATTATCGGTATTCTTTGCGGCATCGGTCTGTTCTTTGTGCTGGTCGATGCTTACGGGATACCGTATATGAAAACTTCACAGGCAGTAAAGAGTCTGTCATCCAAGCAGAAAAACAAGACCTCCGGACTGGATGTGTGGCTCGGTAATCTTGCCGGCTGGCTTTCAAAGAAAATCAAAATCAATGAGTTCAAGAAAGCACAACTGGAAGCCGACCTCAGAACGGCACAGATGGATATTACGCCGGAGATGTTCAAAGCAAATGCCATCGTCAAAGCGTTGCTCATCGGCGTGTTTGCCATCCCGATGATTTTCATTTTCCCGATCCTTTGTCCCGTTGTATTGTTCCTTGCGTTCTTCCTCTATCGGAGAGAACTGAAAAGCGTGAGTTTCCGTATCAGAGAAAAGCGTGAGAAGATCGAATACGAGCTTCCGAGACTGGTTTTCACTATCGAAAAGACACTCAAACACAACAGAGATGTTCTGTATATGCTTGAGAGCTACGAAAAGAACGCCGGTCCGGAGATGAAACACGAACTCGGCATTACGGTGGCGGATATGAAGTCCGGCAACTACGAAGCAGCGATCACCCGAATGGAATCCCGTGTCGGCTCGTCTATGATGAGCGATGTTTGCAGAGGTCTTATCGGCATTATGCGTGGCGATGATAACGGTCTTTACTGGACATCGCTCTCCCTCAAATTCAATGACATTCAGAGGCAGAAGCTCCGCATGGAAGCACAGAAGGTTCCCCGCAAGGTAAAACGCCTTTCGATGTGTTTGCTCGTCTGCTTTATGCTCATCTATGTTGTCGTTATTCTCGAACAGATCATGTCCTCCATCGGCGTACTGTTTGCGTAAGGAGGTGCGGAAATGTTTAAGAAACTGATAAAACCGAAACACGGCGAAGGATATGTCGATATGTGTGTCGGCGTTGTCGTGTTTGTCATGGTTCTCGTTATCGCTATCAACATTTTCAGCTTTATTACGCTCCGCATAGAACTTGACCAGATCTGTGATGAACTGATTGAATCCGCCACCTATGACGGATGCTTCGGAAGTACCTTCAACACAACCGACCGCAATATGCTCGATGATTACTATTATTATGATCTTGACTGGGGTGCGGATAAGTTCTTCAACACAGCATACAGCCGAGTGCAGCTTGGTGATCGAATGTGGGTTAAGGTTTCCGTTGACACCTATATCAAAGGTCTCGGCGTATTCAAGATACCTGTCACCGTTTCGGTCAAGAAATCGGGGCTTTCCGAAAAATACTGGAAGTAGGTGTAAGCGATGAAAAATAAACGAGGCGAAGGATATGTTTCCGTGTGTGTGCTTCTTATCATCGTTTGCATGATTCTTTCGGTATTCGTTACCTTTGCAAGTGCGGTCAATGTCGTAAAGATGACCGAGCGTAATTCCAGAGTCGTGCTGGATAATCTTGTGATGCGTGGTGCGATTGACACCTATCAGTCCATCAAGAAAGGCAACGATGAAAATGCCATCATTGAATCGCAGGAGTATATTGACGAACTTTGCGAATTTTGCACATTTGCAAGAAGCGGAAGTTTCTTGTATGCTTATGATGACAACGGACAACAGATGTTTCGTATATCCGTTCCAAGTGTCGGCTATACCACGACTAAAAAGTTAAAGGTATATGCTTCATACACCGTTTATGTCCCGGTTTACTTCTGCGGCATACAGGTCAGCACGGCAACTATCCCCATTACAGTAGAATCCAAATACACGGAAAAGTTTTAAGG
>CALCRH010000145.1 GCA_937894515.1 uncultured Clostridia bacterium
CCCACCAAAGCGCCAGCCTCAATGCTGATGGTCTGTATCACCGCCCCCTGATAACTGAGCACCAAGCCGTTGTCGACTGCGGCTACACCGATCTTGCCGTTGGGAGACTGAAGAGAAGAGCGGTCACAGGAAACGACCGCGGCAAGTGCCGCCATGATGGCTGCTGACTTGAAAAGAGAAAAATGTTTCATAAGTTTTTCGTTAGTACAATGATGTAAATATACGGATTTTTTCATCATTACCAGCCAAAAAAAAGCCGCCCGGAAAAACCGGGCGGCTGTCGCCATGAATGGATTGATTTTTACAGGTAAAGTTCATCCGTGAAATACGCGTTCGTGTAGGTCCTTGAGCCGTTTTCGGCCTTGATCTCAAGCCGGAAATACAACCCCTCGGGGATCTCCAGGGTCCATTCGGTTTTGAGTTTGCCCTCGTCTGCCGTGAGCAAGCCGGTCTCCTTGTCGGTGAACCATGCGACCTCTTTGGCAGGGCCCGTCTTCAGCATAATCTTGCCGTCTTCCCAGATCATTTCGTCGATCAGCGGCGCATTCCAATCGTGCGGCGCGTAGAAATGCCCCTTAACGAGCGCGTCGGTGATCACGGTGTATTTCAACTCCGGCGCAAAGATCATCACGTTGCCTCCAAATTTGGCGGGATCGACGCAACCGCCGTGAGAATCGTCCGCCGCGACGGCGTAAAGCCGCTTCCCGGCGCGGAGCAGGTCGTCATAAGCCGCACCGTTTTCCTCGTCGTACTGATCCGGCTCTCCATTGACGACCTCCATGGCATTCATACCCTCATAACGAAGATAATCGTCGGCCGTTTCTCTCGACCAGGTCGGGTGATTGTAGGTCACGAAAAAGCCGCTGTCCTGCCCGAGCCTGATCAGACGGTTAACATTCTCCGCCGTAAAAGGCCGGGGAGAATTGCCGTACCCGGCGGGCGCCTTCGACGGGTCAATGTTCGGGAAAAGGTTCCATATTGTATCCTCCCGGATGTCGGGCGTCAACGCCACCCAACAGATGTGATTGGCTTTCCAGTGCGGTTCGGGATCGGGCTCCACGTCCAGTTCGACTCCGTTCAATGCAAGAAAATGGTCGTCTGTCAAATCGTTGTGTACGAAATAATCCGCGTGATCGGTGAAAGCGACGATCGCATACCCGCGCTGCATATACAACTCCTTTGTCTGTTCCGGGGTCAGACGTCCGTCCGACTTGACGGTGTGGTGGTGCAGGTCGGCACGATACTGGTGCATTCCGGTCGAATTACCTTGAATCAAATACTTTTTCATGATCGTATCCCTCTCTTTTTTGTCTGTCTTCTTACCAGTCATACAATTGAAAAATCTGTTCGTGTTGAAATCCTGTTATTCTTCGGCCAATATTTCAAGGTATTCATCCAACCGCTCGTTTACGTATCCGGCGATGAGGTCGGTCATTGCTTCGGCATCGCCGTCGCGGTAATAAGCGTCGAAAGCGTCGTAATACTTCTTGCGGTCGGTGAATTTGACGTTGACCGGCGGGAAGCCGTTCCGGATCAGATCAAGATTCAGGATCAGCCGTCCCGTTCTGCCGTTGCCGTCGATGAAGGGGTGGATACCCTCAAATTCAAGGTGGAAGCGGGCGACCCGTTCGATGACGTTCATCGTCTCTTTGCGTTCTTCATTGACAGCGAGGAGTTCCGTGATTTTCGGCTCGATGAGGTTGGGCTGCACCGGCTCGGCATAAGCGCCCATGATGCGCACCGGAATTTTACGGAACACGCCTTTATCCTGGGGCTGATTCATCAGCACGAGAGAGTGGATACTCTTGATGACGTATTCCGAGAGGGGTACTTCCTGTTTTGCGATATCTTCGATATACAGGAACGCGTCTCTGTGCCCAACGGCTTCCAGATGATCTTTCAGCGGTTTTTGGTCGATCGTCATACCTTCCAGTACCATTGCCGTTTCCTTGAGCGTCAGAGTATTGCCCTCGATGGCGTTGGAGTTGTAGGTGAATTCGATCATGAATTCTTCCTGCAATCTCTTGACTTCACCGGGCGTCAGCGGACGCATAGCGTTCAGACGTTCGCGTTTTTCCGCGATCTCGGCAAGGATACCGGCGCGTGTTCTGCGGCCGTCCGGCGGCTTCTGCGCATTCTCCGGAATCATATACAGATTCCCTTTCCGGATGACGCCGGGTATTTTACCTTCTGTGCATAAAATGCGGACGCGACGGGAGGAAATGCCCCATTTTTCCGCTGCTTTTGATACTTTTATATAATCCATTGTGACACCTCACAATCATTGCATACTAATCTATGATGATTATAGCACAAAATCGGAATAATATCAAATGGTTTTGAAATGGTTTTCAATCTTTTTATTCCGAAACAAAAGATTTGCGGGAATGAATGAGTAGGATTGTCTTTCACGATCTGTGAGGTTTCGCTTTAAATCCTTGTACGGGAAATCAGTTTGCTTTAGTTACGATGACAATATGAGTACCACTGTTCGGTGCTGATCCATACTCTTGAAATCCGGTTGGGAAAGTCAAGGCGTTGCTCAATTTGATGGAATGGAAGCCGAAAAATTATGTGTAAAAAGAAAAAGGAGAGCAAGTATGAAACTCACTCTCCCATAGCGAAACAATGCCGAGTTGCATCCGTTTTTTGATAAGAAAAGAACCGGTCAAACGGAGTGTTCAACCGGTTCTCACTTGGCGGAGAGGATGGGATTCAAACCCATGTGAGCTTGCGCTCAAACGGTTTTCAAGAACATAATCTATTGTCCCTGTTCGTCCCTCTACGTCCCTATTTTGCCGCTTTTCGTCACTCTTTTTCTAACGGTTTCGGAAAACCCCCGGAAATTTGTTAGAAAAGTGTTAGAAAAAATCTTCTTCAAAAGCTTGTTGACATTTATGCTTTATAATAATTTTGCTTCGAACTTTTTGGCTTTTCCGGAATCGTCATTTTTAGTTTTCCCGACTCAACCAAAGGGGCTATTATTTTTTGCATTACATAAATTCTTGATTTGCCGATAAAAGCTATCAATTCTGCTCTTGATTTCGGATCAGAACAAAAGTTTATTATATCATTCTCGGTTATAGTTGCATTCGCGAAATATCCGTTTTTAAGAACGACCTTGAACTCTCCGTGAACGACGGAAAATTCCGGTGACGGAATTCCAGCCTCAGCACATTCTTTGCGCATCGTCGGAATTCCGGAATATCTGTTCTCCGTGATTTTCATAAGTTCAAGGATGTTGGCAAGCGCAGCATTTCTTGTTTCGGGATGGATTTTCCCAAGGGAATCGACACTGATTTTTCCATACAAACCACCGCTGTTGGTTATTTCCATTCGGTCACGATACATTTCAATTCGAATCGGTGTATTCTCAGAATGAATACTGTAATCGCGGTGAACAAGTGCGTTCAGGATAGCTTCACGAACAGCCTTCATCGGATATTCGGATTTATCGACACGCTTTCCGTTGTCGTCAATGATTGTTTTGGTCCTGCTGTTTTTCCGCACAAACTCTACTGCATCTTCCAGCATGTCGGAAATTGGTCCGGTAATTCGCTTATTATCAATAAAACGTTCTCCGTCATCGCCGGTATCACCCATTTCCGTTCCGGGAAGTGAAACGGCAATGATACAAAGCTGCGGGAAGAATGTTTGCGGATATTTTGAGAATGTCATCAATCCGGCAACCGTGGGAACGGCATTGATTGTCACGCCCATCAATTCCAATATCTCGGCGTCCGATACATTTTCAGAAAGATTTTTTCTTTCTTGCTTAACTGACGAAAGATAGTTTTTCAGATTTTCTTCGTCCAGTAATTGAACTCGTGCATTGTCCACAGTACGAATATCATCGCGTATTCTTTTGCGGAATGCCTCGTAACTATATATTTCATACTCGCTCATCGGTTCGTCAGACTCGCCGACACGAACATACGATCCTTTTATACGTCCGACGCCTTTGTAATATACAGGACGATCTGCGACGTCAACTCCAGGAATTTCGGCTGACACAACCGTTTTACCATCATAATCGCATACTGTGAACAAAGCTCTTACAGGCGGTTCCATCTGCTTGCACTGTTCGGTTACTTTCTTTTGCAAGTCCTGCGCATCATAAACGCCGGTCACCGTGTAGCCACTTGCCTCATCTATTCCGAACAGAATGATTCCTCCGTCGTCTTGATTTGAAAAAGACGACAACGTATCAAAAAGTTTGGTTGGACATCCTTTTTCGGCACGTTTCAGTTCTATTGTTTGCTTTTCTGTCTTCTGCCGACAAACCTCATCAACGAGTTGTCTTAAATCTTCTGTTTGCATTTTGTATCCTCCTTTATTTTTCATTTCTGAGATGAATACTAACTCTTGTTGTTAGCACTGTCAATAGATGAGTGCTAATCATATTATTAAAAAAATATAAACTGTATATCTTTATCAAATTGCATAAAAATACACTTCGGCATAGGCTAGAAAAAGCCACACCGAAGTGCATATTTTTATTCGTATCTTAATGCTTCAATAGGATCCATCTTAGCCGCCTTGTTCGCCGGATAATATCCGAAGAAGATTCCGATAGCCATAGAGAACGAAAGCGACAGTATAATACTCTTGACG
>CALCRH010000146.1 GCA_937894515.1 uncultured Clostridia bacterium
CCAACGATAGCCCAATCATCCAACGGTATATCGTTGGATGATTGCGAAAAAAGAAAAGGCCGTCTTGCCGGAACGACCTCCGACAAGACGGCCTTTTGACTCAAAATGAAGAAAAGCCCTTGCAGCAAGGACTTTTTACGAAAAAAGAGGACGCTGACTTTTTATCAAAATCAGCGTCCTCTTATGGAATTAGTTGTACAAAAAGATATTTCCTTGGAAGCCTTGCAGCACAACGGTTTGCGGATTTTCTTTACATCAAAGTCTGCTCAAAGGATTCTTCTTCCTCGAACGGATCGACGCAACGCCGTATGAGTCCAAACTCTGTTTGCACGATATCTTCCTCTGCCATAGTCGCTTCACCAAGACCGGCAAAGTCCATGTATCCGTCAATGGTATCCAGCAGCTCATCGTCTGCGCCAATGTTCCTGAGAATTTCGCGTCCGTATTCCTCCGGATCAGAGGGGACACGTTCATAGCTATCCAACTGCGTGGCAATCTCCAATGCTTCCGAAAATGTTTCCGGCTGCTCCAGAGACAGTGCTGAAAGGTATTTCATCAGCTCTCCGTCCGTCTGGCGCATCTCCTGAATGCACTGCGCCAACTCATTGGCTTCTTCCACACTGATGCAGTCACTCGGAACGAGTTCTTTGAGATACGGAATATAGTCAGTACGCTTGATATCGCACTGTGCAAAATCATCTACCCGAAGCTGCCTCTTTGCTCGCTCAATTTCTTCGTCATCAGTCGGAAGCTCCAGCCAGAAAGCATATCTTTCTCCATTCCGAAGTTCGAGACGGAAGATCACATCTTCAGAAGGTTCAGAAAGGCCAAAGCCTTCTTTTCGCTTGACATATCCTGCCGAGCTGTAAGCTCCACCGTGATCGGCGTAATACTCCGCACCGATTACAGCGTAATCCAGATACGGAAGCACATCTTCCGGAAATGATGTATAGCCGCAGTTCACGAGAAAGAGACCAAGCTCCCTGTCATTGGACACACCTTCAAGCAAGGTGTAGTTGCCGAGGTTTTCTGCAACGCGTAGAATATCATCGAGGCCATTGATGGATTCCGCATCCAATGCGCCGGAAAACGTCTGCCGCTTAGAGGCAGTCATGCTGTTGATCTGCTCTCCTAACATATTCAGTTTCGGCAGCGTACCGTTACTATCGATTTCTTTGCCTGCGAGATAGTTGGAGAGATTGGGAATGTCCCCAGCCACGCCAGCAATTATTGTGGGTGCCGAGGTACTTATGGAATCCAACTGACTGAAGGCTTCGCCAACTTCTGCCGGGGTTGCAGGCAATCGCAATCCCACGCGAAATGAACTGTTGCCACGTTTCAACTGTAAGGCAATCATAACATACCTCCCATTTCCATGTCAAATGCCTCGGCTGGATCTGGTGCCATCAGTTCTTCCAGACTCATTGTTCCGTGATAGGAAACATAGCCAAAGATGTTGAATTCGCCGGATTCCGCATTCACCCGATCCTCGCCGTATTTGGCGTAATTGTAGTAGCCCTCCAAATTTTCATCGAACTCAAAATGTCCCGACTCCCGAATCATATATCTGCCATATTCCTCTGCAGTCTTCACATTCGGGACAAAGTCAAAGAGATCAATGTTTTCCGCAAGCTGGCGGAGCTGAAAGGCACAGTCCGGTCTGATGTTCTCTACCACGGCGGTGAGCTTTTTGAGATCGTTGGCATCTGTCTTGGCAAGAACCTCGCAGAGCTTGTTCAGTTCTTCGAGGCTTTCGTCCTCAAAGGAAAGTGCCGCTTCTATTCCTTCCGGAAGAATGCTGTCCACGAACCACAGTCGAATATCGTCCGCATTCTGAATGCCGGTACGCTCCACGATGTGTTCGATCTGCTTCTGCGACAGAGGAAGCTGCAGACTTGATACAGCCAGCGTATCCTCCGGTTCTGCGCAATCGGAGATTTCCACCTCCATCACACGTTCACGGTATCTGTATTTCGGAAATACCCCACCTTCGTGATAGCATTGCTCCAGTTCCATGCCGTTTTCGTACAGCACTCCATAAGGCGTTACCTTACCCTCGCCGCTGTGGATCAGCCGCTCCATGACGGCACGTCCGTCCTGTTTTTCTGCATCTTTTACTGTGTCATGCCCACCTTGGGAGATGCTGTACTGCTTTCTGCCCAATGCATCCAGTGCAGAAAACTCGGTAATGACGATAGGCATATCACAGCAGAAGGTGAGGTTGATCAGGTCGGTCATATCTATGAAATCCCGATCATACATGACGCTTTGGAATGCCGCCTTCTCATGCTCGTCGAAGCTGTCCAGCCGCTGGAAAAGGTAGTCCAGCTCATCGAGATTGACCAGCTCGCCTTGCAGCCGTTCCAGTGCCGGATAGTCCGAATCAATGCTGTCTACCATGCAGTCGCGCCGTGTAGCGTGACCGATACACAGCTCATCCAACTGCTCCATATAGTGATCGTATTCCTCCGGGGGAATCGGCAGCGGGATGGACACCTGCCCGTCTTCGGGAAATTTGTGGTTACTCAGTACCACGGTTGCCATTTGTGTTGTCCTTTTTGTCAAATCGTTCTGGCCTCCTTACATACTCTGTTCAAAGCCATGTCCAAATTCCTGCTCAAACGCCTGCTGGTCATGCTTCTGAATCTGATCGACGATGTCCGGGATCACACAGCGGATTTGCTCCTGCACACCCTCAATGGTTTTGCGCTGCTTTTCGTCCAGCTCGTAGATCTCGCAGAGCGTATCCTCACAGCACCGGTAGATTTCTTCAAGTTGACTTAGATTGAACATCCTGTTTCCGTCAATCATGCCGGAGCGCACAGCAAAGTCCTCGGCTGCCGCATCGAGACTGTCCTGATAGTAGTGACCGTGATTGACACCCTTGCGGTTGAAATCCCAATCCCATGTGACGAATTCAAATCCGTATGATGTCTCTCTGCCTGCGAGAACGACGCCGCCGTAATCAGCCAGAAGCTTGAACTTGTCCTCCAACGTGGAGTGGGAACAGTCAAGGCGGGTGCTGTTTCCAGCAGCTTGCGGTAATCTTTGTTATCCATGTTCGTTTCCTCCTTCTTTTTGCGAATAAAAAAGCGCCGTATCGTTGGCTCTGCAGAAGCCAGTGATACGGCGCTGATTTGACGGTATGAAATTATCTGATACTCTGCACGGTGACGCTCATTCCGCTTCCCTCTTTCGCAATGGTCACGGAGTATTCGCTGATCGTTAAGCTGCTCTCTTGCAGCGGGTAAACATTTTTGCTTGCTGTATCCAAAACAGCGTAATGATCTTTACGGACGCTTTGCAGCTTCTCGCGGCAGTCTCGGCAGAAGCAACTTGGCGACAGGCGCAGATTGTCCTGCGGAAGTGTCACCTTGCACATTCGTGCGCCGGTGTCCCGGTAGCCGGTATTGCCTAACACATCCATGAAGGAAAAAGTAAAGGTTGACGGATCATCAGAGAGTTCGTCGGTACTGATTCTCAGCTCGGCTACCTCGCCGCTATGCAGGTCAAGGACACACGGCACATCGCTCTCCGGCGCTTCACATAGCGCACAGTGAGCAGGATCGCGCCTCGCCATCGCCATGCCAAAAATGCAGAGTACAAGGCAGGCAGCAGCGGCAATAAGCATAGTCTTTTTCATTTTGTCGCATCCTCCGCAATGTTGATGATGGTCTTGTGCTTTCGTTTTGCAAATCGGAGTGTCTGTGCTGCACCGCCCCAGCCGTGGTCGACATACGCAATAACCGTATCGGCCTGCTCTACCAGCCACTCATTGCGCTTGGAAATGGCATAGCGCAGAGGAGTGTTTTCCAGCGGTGGGTAGGTCGTTCCATCATAGTATTTCATATCGACCTCGCGGTTCAGGTATGCAAGCACCAGCACAGATTGGATGTGTGGATATTTCTTCTTCAGCTCCCAAACGACTCTCGCGGCCATGCTGTCAAAATGTCCGTACCCACCGAGGTAAAACAGATCGGCTCCGTTTAGAATCTCTGCCTCTACGGTTTCATAGAGCCGCTGCCGTATTTCATCGTTTTCGTAGCAGTCGCTGTGACCGCAAAACGTGACTGTCATTTCGTCTTCACCGTCCCTTTTAATGTACTATACCACAAAATTGCGGTTCCGTACAGAATTCGGGACATTTTGTTTTCCTCACTTTCATATAATGAACGTACAGTTATATGGACGTGAGGCGCTTATGGAATTGAACAAAGCAATCAGTCAAAGGCTGAGTGAGCTTTTGGCTGAGCGGAAAATGACACAGTATCAACTGTATATGAGAAGTGGTGTACCAAGATCCACCATAGGTAATGTGATAAATTGCTCCTACACCTCTGTCAACATTCGCGTTATTCATGAAATGTGTCAGGGGTTGGATGTGTCGCTTACTGACTTTTTCGCTTCGCCCCTTTTCCTTGAATCTAATCTTGAACCATAGCAGCTTCTGTCCTGTAGGGCGAAGCTGCTTTTTCTTTCCTGAACGTGAAAAACCTCACTTTTGCCATAACGGTAGAAGTGAGGTTTTCGGTTGAATCGTCGTAAAAATGCAGAAGGAAAGAAATGTCTGTGATGGGAGGAACTCTTATTTCTTTCGGTTATCCATATATTCGTGCGCCAGGATATCCTTCAGCACAAGCATCGCGTCCTGCTCGTTATAACCGTAGGTATCCTGCAGGTCAGTAAGCATGGTGCGGAGCTGCTTGGCGTATTGCGGAATGTCCACCTCTGCCTGATAGGTCTTTAGGATTGGATACTTGGTACTCCATGCCTTCGTCCAGTCAGTTTTGCTCTGATTTTCATCTGTGGTTTCACGGATGATTTGCTCGATGCTTGGCTGGTTATTCTCATTCTTTTTCATCGTTCTCGTACCCCATCTTTACGGTCAGATCGCCGAGGCTTTTGTCGTACTGTTCCTTACTGATTGCATTGCGTTCAAGGAAGCCCTGCAGCATAGCTTTCTGACGCTCATAGAGCTGCCGTTTCTTTTCTTCTGGAGTGAGGCTTGCCCATGCTTCGTTGTCTGTCATATCCATCGTGCCACCGTCCTTCGTGTTATCGGTATTGTACCATGCAGACACAATGGCTTCAAGTGTCGGTTGCCAATAGGGGGTGGATTTTCAATTCTCCTGCCGGACAGTCCATTCAATTTCTTTTCCGCTTTTCAGGATGAGCAGGATTTTGTCCTTGGCGAGAACCTTCACGGTATCCACCAGCTGGCGTACCAGGGTGTCATCCCATTCGGTAAGCTCTGCCGAGAAGTTGTTCATGGCTTCGACAGCCGCTGCAGTCTTATTTGTTATCTCGATGTTGTTTGCCTGCTCCGCTGCAATGGCTGCTTTCCGCTTCTTCAGCTCTGCGATCTCGTTCATGATTTCCTTGAACTGATCGGAGTATGCGGCAAGGCCGCCGTTATCCTTGGCTTCTTTCATCAGCTGGTTTGTTCTGGCGTTAAGCTCTGCAATGCGCTTGTCGATATCGCCTACGCTCATGAACTCACCCGGTATCGGATTGAGTTCCGTCTGCATGGCATCTGTGATCTGCCGGATCAGCACCGTGCGCTCTGCCATGATGGAGTTCAGCGCCTCCATAATGGCGTTTTGCAGCGGCACCTCATCCATTGTCGGGGAGTTGTGGCAGTATTTCTTGCCGTAGTCAAGTCGGCTGATACAGCGCCACACGATGCGTTTCTCGCCCTTTTGCGTCCAGGTGCATCTCTTATAGAGAGTGCCGCACTCGCCGCAGACAAGGCGCTCCGTAAGGGCGTATTTGCCCGAATATCGTGTCAGTCCGGTAGACGCCGTTTTCTTGGACGGCGCTTTGGAACCGGCCCTCCGTGCGATTTCGCTCTGCGTTCTTTGGAAGATCTGCCGGTCTATGATTCCTTCGTGATTGTTCTCTACGAGGTACATGGGGAGCTGCCCGTTGTTTTTCTCCACCTTGCCGGAGATACAGTCGCTGACGAAGGTCTTTTGCAGCAGCACATCACCGCAGTATTTTTCGTTCCGCAGGATGCGCTGCAGCACAGCTACCGACCATTCCTCGGATTTTCCGGGGGTTGGGATTTTTTCTTCATTGAGCCGACTCTTGATAGCTTGTAGCGTCTCTCCGGCGAGGTAGGTCTTGAAGATGGTTTTGATGACTTCGGCTTCCTCCGGTATGATTTCCGGCGTATTGTCTTGGCCTTTCCGGTAGCCATACAGTCGGGTATATTGGAAGCTCACCTTGCCCTCGCGCATGGCCTGCCGTTTGCCCCAGCGGATGTTGGCAGACATGGATTCGCTTTCTGCCTGTGCCAAGGCACCCATCATAGTGGTGATCAGCTCGCTGTCGGTTTCAAGCGTATTGATGTTCTCCTTTTCGAAGATGACGGCGATGCCAAGTCCTTTCAGCACTCGAATGTAGTTCAGGCAGTCCACGGTATTGCGAGCGAAGCGGGAGATGGATTTGGCAAGGACAAGGTCGATTTTCTTCTGCTTACAGAGTCGAATCATACGGAGAAATTCCGGGCGCTTTCTGGCCTGCGTACCCGTAATGCCCTCATCGGCAAAGATGCCTGCCATCGTCCATGCCGGGTTGCTCATGATTTTGTCGGTGTAGTAGGTCTTCTGCGCTTCATAGCTGGTCAGCTGTTCCTCATCGTCCGTGGATACGCGGCAATAGGCAGCTACGCGCAGCTGGCGGTGAGAAGACTTCTCAGCAGCTACATCCGGATTGGCAGGGATGAATTTTACAACCTTGCTTGCCATTTCTCGTTACTCCTTTTTCACAGTTTACCGTTGCGCTTTATTGTTTGGTTATTCTTCAGGGTGATTGCTATGCCTCCGTCCGGACTCACGGTGATCCGGTCGACGGCGGTCTGAAGGACTTGTTTCAGGGGGAGTCCGCTATTGGGCATAGCGATGAAGAACTCCCGCAGGCGCTGGGTTTCGTACTGGCTATTCCCTAAGCGGTTATACTTTTCTGCGGCGATCTGCATCGCCAGCTTTTTGGCAGTTTCAAGATCGCAGTCTGTCTTATTCAGCTCACGATTCAGCTCGTTTTCCATACGCATGATGGCCTGATCCGATGCATCTGAACTATTCTTTTGGATAGCGATGCAATCTGGCGCTTCGGTAATCTGCGTAAGTATTGCTTGCACACCTTCAAGGATGCTTTCTCCGGTAGCCTTTACATGACCATCTTGGTATGCGGCGCACGTCCAGTATTTGTAGTTCCGACGGCGCAGCACAGGCTCACCGCATTCGCTGCAGTAGCAGATGTGTCCGAGGGCTACCATGTTTTCATCGCTTATCTTGCAGTGCGAGCCGTTTTTCTGCACGCTGCTTTTCACTTGGCAGTTGAGTTCTGCAGAGATGATCCGGGGATACTCACAACCAGCGTATCGGGTATCTGCAAGGATTCGGGCAACCATGTTCTTATTCCATACTTTGCCGACATCGTAGCGGATGCTCTTTCGGTTGAGCCTATCTGCCAGGTTTCTATAGGATTCTCCGGCAGCGTACTGCTCGTAGATCCAGGCAACGGTTTCAGCTTCTTCCTTTTTGCTGCGCACTGTGCCGTTTTCCAGCGTATAGCCGAATGGTATTTTTCGTATCGTTGCCATCAGCGCACCGTCCTCTCTATGGTTTCCTGCAGTTCAAGCCCGTTTCGCAGCTGGAAGCGAAGGTGCGTATTGTCCTCGATGATAATGGCGGTCACGAGTTCTTCAAAGAGGCCATCGTCAAATTCAGTGAGGCTTTCCGGACTGTTTTCGAGGATTTCGATGGTTCGCTTTGTTTCTTTCAGTGTCTCGTCATCCTTGGAGCTTACGAGTCGTTCCTTTTCCAGCTTGGCTTGGCGCATCTGTGCAGCCAGATCATTCTTTTGGGAGATATAGAAATCAGGATCAGCAAGTCCCAAGCTGTTTAGCTCGGATAGTTGCTGATCCTGTTCTGCAATATCGGAAATCCTCTTATTCAGTTCAATGACGTCCACGCTCCAGAGCATCTTCCGATTCCGAAGTTGTGTCAGGTCTTTTTCAAGCTCTTTCAGCAGGCACATGTTGTCCAGCTTCAGCTTGAAGTACAGACGAAGGAAGGCTTTTTTGATCTCATCATCCGGTATCGGCCCGGTAGGACAGAGCATCGCATTTTTGTTGTGCGTATAGCACACCCAATTGACTTTGCCGTTTTCTGCCTTGTGTCTGGCCAAGGCTCCGCAGTAACCGCAGTGGATTTTCTGCATGAAAGGGGAGCTGTTGCGGTTGCGGCTGACTTTCTCAGAGCGGCTGGCCATAAGGGATTTAGCAGCGGCAAAGGTTTCTTTATCGATGATGGGAGGATTGCTGCCCTCCACATAGTATTGAGGCACTTCGCCGTGATTCAACTTCCTTTGCGGTGGGAAGGTTTCGGTGGTGTAGCTTTTTTGAAGCAAGGCGTTACCGATATATCTTTCGTTGGACAGTATATAGGAGATAGTGGATGAATTCCAGACACGCTTTCTATCTTTGGCTTGAACTCCCATTTCCTGCAGCTTTGCACCAATTGCTTTGCAGCTCTTGCCGGAGAGATAGTCTCGGAAGATCATCCGGACAATGGCGGCCTCGTCCTCGTCTATTTCCAGCTGACCTTTCACCATGCGGTATCCCAAAGGACTTTTGCAGGTGTTGAATTCACCGGAGGCCATACGCTTTTCATAGCTCCAGCGCATGTTCTTGCCGATGGATTCGCTCTCAGCTTGCGCAAGACCGGCGAATACTGCAGTGAGCATTTCGCCGGTCACGATGGATGTGTCGATATTCTGTTCTTCGAAGTAGATGCTGACGCCAATGGATTTCAGATGCCGGATGATGGTCAGGCACTCCTTGGCATTTCTTGCGAAGCGGGAGATGGACTTGGTGATGATCCTGTCGATCTTGCCGCGCTCGCAGTCAGCGATCATCCTTTGGAAGTCGCCGCGCTTTTCGGCAGATCTGCCGGAGATACCCTCATCGGCGTACACATCGACCATTTCCCACTGATCATTGCTTTCGATCAGCTTGGTGAAGTAGGTGTTCTGTGCGGCGAAGGAGTTGAGCTGGTCGCTGGAGTCAGAGCTGACACGAGCATAGCCTGCAACTCTCAGCTTCTTTTGCTCCTGTTTCTGAGTTGCTTCGATGACGATAACCCGTCTGTCTTTCAGGGCGTTACTACCGTCTGTCTTTGACTGGCTGCTCATGCGCTTCACCTCCTTTTTTCGCAAAACGAACAATACCACAACACGTTTGAAATAGCTACTGAAATATCTTTTTTAACACAATTAAATCACGATGATCGTCGCGCCCGTTTTCGCGGCGATAGCTCGCGCTACCTTCTTGGCTTCGGCTTCTGTCAGGATGCCAAGGCTCTTGAGATGATCGAGGTATTTCAGGATACCGAGATAGTTGACATCAGCGTTCATGATCTTTTTTCCTTTCTGCCTTTAATGACACAAGTACGGAGGGCACAGCTGCTCTCCATAGTTCTATCATCAAAGGGTATCGGATGCCCCACGGCTGGTCGTCCGCAGGGCATCCGTTATCTCTTTTGATTGTTTGGTTTCTTTTGCCGTCCGTATTTGACACTACTTCCCCGGACATGGGCGGTCAACTAAACTGCGATTGGCATCGCACTCCGGGAATCTCACCCCTCCGAGGATCGCTCCGAGCTGCCCCCATTGCTTGAGTCTGTGGCTGGGCAGGGGTACCATTATAGGCTGACGAGGTCATTGCGAAACAGCTTGCCAGAGCTGCTTTTGGCTGAGTGGGAACCGCTATGCACCTTCTTGCCGTTCTTTCATACGAGAAAACTCGTACAGGTGGTCTTGGCGCACTCGCCGCATCGCTTTTCCGGTTAAGGCTCGTCAGCTGATGTTATTTAGCTGCCGGATATGAAGTTTTCGAGGTTCAGTGGAGGTTCAAAAAAGATCCTCTCACTTGTATAGGGTAAAAACTAAGGGGTTTAACAACCCTGATTTTCAAAAAAATTTTCAAGTTTCTTCAAAATCCGGTTTTTCTTCTTGCAAATTGCCTGCTGCGTGACGCCATTACGCATGGCAAAAGCCTTCTCGCTCACCTTGCGGAAATACAGGGCGTAGATCAGTTCGTATTCGTCCGGAGTCAGAAGTGTCATGAAGTTGTAGAGCTGCGAGATGAGCATTTTCTCAATGACGATATCCTCCGGATCGTTTTCTTCGTCTGAATACTTCTCCAGCCATTCTTCTTCACCGTCGTTATAGCCGATCAAACCGCTGAACTGGATTTCGTTCTTGTAAAAGCGTCGACTGTTGTTTTTCATATTCCAAGTGCTGCGCATGTACTCATCAAAGACGGCCTTGGTAACACGCACCTTCTCATACTCGCCGGTAGTGGTGTTGTAGACATTCAGAACGTAGATTTCGTTAGACATTTTTCTAATCTCCTTTTTGATTTTTTGAATTTGGTGGGAAGTCAAAAAATCAGGAGATCAGGGAGGCCGTATCTCACGGAGCCAAAAGCGTTGGGCAAACATAAAAAGTCCTTTCCCAAGCAAGTCAGGAAAGGACTATCTTTTTACCGTGTGAAGCAAGGGAGTATGCGCAAAAAATGCGCCGTGGAATCAGAAGGTATGGTTATCCCATACCCTCTGGCTTCACCCGGCGCATGATAGCTACGAAATCAGTTTCGCACTCCGCTTGCTCGATATAAAGTCACAGGGACAATGATTCAATTGTGAGGATTTGCGGTTATCGTCTGGCCTGCAGCCATCGGGTATATCGATGTCTGCGGAAGTAGCCGACATTGAAGGTTGTAATGCTCTTGCAGTTGTTGCACTTCATTTTCAGATGCCCACCGCTGTCGGTAAAGAGCGTAGCAATATATCTTCTGCAGTAGGGGCAATGCAATTCTCGCTGGGTAAGGCTGAGGCTTTCTGTGAAGGATCGCTCAATCTTGTCCTGCACATCCGGCGCTACCGGCTTGTGCTTATCCGTTCTCACTTCTGCATACTGGATCATGACACACCTCCGAAGTTCATCTCCGAGGCAATGTACTCAGACATGGGGCGAAAGTCGAGGAGCTTGAGTTTCCGGAAACGAGTGATAAGGGCAGAGAAGGAAACACCCATTGAATCTGCCATCATCTGAACGGCGGAGATTCCTTTTTCGGGCTCGATACCGGCGTGAGCGGCTTTTCCGGTGAATTCGCAGTGCATCTTGTATGCTCCGGGGCCTCCGGTGCG
>CALCRH010000147.1 GCA_937894515.1 uncultured Clostridia bacterium
CATTGAACAGATCCTCCGTGTGATGAATACGAAAGGATTTATCGACGGACCGAAGCTTCGCACATCGCTGAACGAGTTGATTGCACTTGAAGAAGAAATGTGGAGAATCTTCAAGCCGGTGAATTCATAATGGCAGTTACATCAATCTGGCCGATCAAAGGTCGTGTGGACAAGGTTATCAACTACGCACGAAATCCCGAAAAGACAAGAAGCGCAGATTATAAAATCATGAACCCGCCGAGTGAAATCGAAAGCGTCGTCAATTATGCCGTGAATGAAGACAAGACGGAAAAGCGGATGTTTGTCACGGGAGTAAACTGCATTGAGA
Source organism: uncultured Clostridia bacterium (assembly GCA_937894515.1). Taxonomy (GTDB): domain Bacteria; phylum Bacillota; class Clostridia; order Oscillospirales; family Oscillospiraceae; genus Vescimonas. The sequence goes on from CALCRH010000147.1 coordinate 329, forward strand.
AAAATGTCGTGAGACAGTTTGAAAGTGACCTTGCCCGCAGTAAGCGTCCGAGTGATCGTGTCTGCTTTCATGGGTATCAGAGTTTTGCGGCGGATGAGGTAAACGCAGAAGAAGCACATAACATTGGTGTGGAGCTTGCCAAAGAAATATGGGGGAAGGACTTTCGTGTTCTGGTGGCTACCCACTGTAATACAGGTCATTATCATAACCACTTTATTATCTGCGGGGCTTCAATGGACGGCGAGAAACGATTTCACAACGGTCATGAAGAATACAGGCGTATGCGTGAAATCAGCGACCGCATTTGCAGAGAACACGGCTTGTCGGTCATCAATGAGCCGAAAGGCAAAGGCAAAAACTACGCAGAGTGGGCTGCTGAGAAAAACGGTCAGCCCACCTTACGGGGAACGATCCGGCACGACATTGATGTGGCGATCCGTGGCTCAGTCAACAAAACGCAGTTTCTTGACGCAATGGATCAGATGGGATACATCATCGACCAAAGCGGCAAATACCCGAAAATCAAACACTTCGGAAGTCCCCGATTCGTCCGCTTCGATTCTCTCGGTGAAGGATATTCTGTCGCAGATATTCTTGATCGAATCGACGGCAACTATTATCCCGAATACCCGGACATTCCGCCGCAGGAGGATGCACGGCAGATATTCGACGAGGAAGACGAGCGTGTCAGCGGGATGGGATACGATGCTCTGTACCGATGCTATTTCAAAAGTATTGTCATCACAATGGAACGCCCGGAGGCAAACCGTCATCTGTATTTCCTTATGCGTGAGGAACACAAGAAATTTGAAAACTATAAGACGCAGAGCAGAATCCTTGCGGAAAACAAAATTGACACGGCAGAGGATTTGACGGCGTTTCGGGAGAAAACCCAAAGCAGGATCGCAGAGCTTATCAAAATGCGAAATGATCTTCGCAACGAGCTGAAAAGAGCGAACCGTGCCGGCGATGAAGAACTTGCCCACGCTTGCAGATACAACATAGAAATCGCTTCACGAAACCTAAAGGATGCCCGTGCGGAGGTCGCCGCCTGCGATTCCATTTTTGAAAACAACAGCACAGTACGGCAAAAATTACAGGCAATCGAAAACAACCAATTCAGAGGAAAGGAGAACAAAGAGAAAGATGAACACATCAGGAGAAGCGGCAGATCAGGTCGTAAGAATGACTCTTAACGGCGTGGAAACCGCTTTGAAAATCACCGGCAACGGTGCAGAAAAAATCGGTAAGCTTTTAGGCAAGCTTATCGTTGACATGTCCAAGCAGACAAAGAAAACCAAAGGTCAGGTCAGACTCAACAATATGATCAAGTCCGGTAAGAAGCTGGAAATCTTTGAACTGAAGGATGAGTACCTTAAAAAGTTCTGCGAGCTTTCAAAAACCTACGGCGTTGTCTATACACTGCTCAAGGATAAGAAAGATCCAAGTGCCTATACGGAAATCATGGTCAAGTCGGACGATGTGCAGAAGCTTAACCATATTATGCGCCGCTTGAATGTCGCTCCGCAGAGCGTTGGTGAAATCAAGACCGAGCTTGAACGCGAGGCACAGAATCCACCGGAACGCACAGGACAGGAGAAATCTGAGGAAGACAAATTTATTGATGAACTGATGGCAAAGAATAATCCAACAAAGGAAGTCAGCCATTCGGTAAACCCCACACAGGCACGGACTCAGAGATCGAATCAGTCCGTGCCTACCTCAAAAGACAGTCCCAGGGAGGTCCGATCTGCGGAACATTTTGAAGAAGAACGGGCGGCGGGGTTGCGTACTTCCGTTCGTGACGAGCTGAAAGAACTCAAAAAGGAACTCGAACAGGAAAAGAAAAACAAGTACAAGGCAAGAGAAAATTCAACACGTGGAGCCGAGCATAAAGCTCCCAAGAGAAAAAAGAAAGAAAAGGAGAGAAATTAACAATGGCAAATTTTGACGATCTGTTCTCCGGCACAAAGCAGGAGAGCAAGAAAACCGAAACGCCCGCCTTCGATAAGGAAGCGTGGGCGGAAAAGAAACAGCAGGAGCGAAATGAAGTGTACGCCATGCTTGATGAAGCAATCGGAGAACTCACTTCGAACGGCGAATGCTTCAAGGACTATCTGAATGTGCAGAGCATCTTCAACCGTTATTCTGTCAGCAACGCTTTGCTCATTACCTACCAGAACAATGAGGCAACCCGCCTTGCCGATTTCGACACATGGAAAGAAAGCGGCGTCAGTGTTCAGAAAGGTGAAACCTCGATCCGTATTCTTGAACCCGGCAAGGAGTACACAAGAGATGACGGTACGACCGGCGTGAGCATGAATGTCAAGCACATGTTTGATATTTCGCAGACCGATGCTGAACCACGCCGCCGCCAGCCGATGCAGTATGACGAAAGGAAACTTCTCAAGGCACTGATTCAGACCTCGCCCTGCGATATTGTCGGAACGGACACCCTTCCGCAGAATATCAATGCGGCATATATCCCGGGCAAGAACATCATTCAGATCAGAAAGGGTATGTCGGCGCAGGAAATCTTCAGTAATCTTTCCGACTGCATTGCAGGAGCCAAAGCGGAACAGAAGAATATTGCCGTCGATGAGAGAAACTTTACGAGCCGCTGTGTTTCCTATATCGTCAGCGGTAAGTTCGGCATGGATGTCGGGGACTATTCCTTTGACGATGTGAAAAGCGTTTTTGCCGGCAAAGAACCGAAGCAGATCAGAGAAACGCTGGAAAAGGTGCGTGATACCGCCAACGAAATCGGTCTTGCTATGGAAAAGGCACTCGACGAAAAGAACAAGAGCGACAGAAGCGAAGCAAGATAAGGAGGTCACTCTATGACAGAAACGAAAAGAGTGATCGAGGTCGATGAGTTTCAGCATCGGCTTCTTGCCAACGGTTTGAATGAGTTTCGTTCCAAACTGATCGAGGAAGGAGAACCGACCGAGGATGTAAACGAGCTTCTCTTGCAGGTCATCGACGCACCGACAAAAAAGGAAAAGAGGAAGGCAGACCGTGAGGGAAGATAAGTTTTCAAAGACAAGTATCATTCTGTATGCTTGCGGACTTATCCCCGTTATATGGCTTGCTTTACTGATCGCACCGTCCATCGGCGGCGGGCTTCCGAATCTTATTAAAAACCTTGCAGATGCAATCAATCATCCGTTTCAAATATCATGGTGTGAGGACAGCTTAAAAACTGTCCTCATTCTCATTTTCGCCTACGCTATGGGAATCGGCATTTATCTTTCCACCGCAAGAAACTATCGCCGCCGAGAAGAACACGGTTCTGCCAAGTGGGGCAATACAAGAACACTCCGCAAGAAATATAAAGACGAAGAACATCCGAAGGACAATATCCTGCTCACACAGAATACGGCAATCGGACTTGACGGACACAAGCACAGACGAAATCTGAATGTGCTTGTGGTCGGCGGCTCCGGTGCAGGTAAAACGAGGTTTTATGCCAAGCCGAATATCATGCAGGCAAATTGCAGTTATGTCTGTCTTGATCCGAAAGGTGAACTGATACGCTCGACCGGGCATCTGCTTGAAGAAAAGGGATACAAGATCAAGGTTATTGACCTTATCAATATGGAGAAAAGCTGTTGCTACAATCCGTTTGTCTATCTGAGAAACGACAACGATATTCAGCGACTTGTCACCAACCTTTTCAAGAACACCACGCCGAAAGGCAGCCAGTCGCAGGACCCGTTCTGGGATCAGGCGGCGATGATGCTCCTCTTGGCCCTCATGTT
>CALCRH010000148.1 GCA_937894515.1 uncultured Clostridia bacterium
GTCCCTGTTTTTGAGGCAGGTGCCTCTTGACAACGGTCATTTCATATCAGTATCAGCAAAGCAGGGTATATCCGCTCAAGTAGGACAAGGGGTCTTTGTAAACACCTGCCTCCATAATGCGGAAGTCCAGATGGGGGCCTGTGGAAACACCCGTGTTCCCGGAGGTAGCGATCTGCTGTCCCTGTACCACCACATCGCCCACTTTGACGTTGATGCTGCTCAGATGACCGTAGGTGGTGGTGTAATTGGTACCGTGGGAGATGATCACGCAGTTTCCAAAACCGCCATTGGTTCCTGCCAGCGTCACCGTACCCGTCTTGGCCGCATAGACCGGTACATAGCTGACGCCGATATCAATACCGTTGTGCAGCGTACTGGCGCCCGCCGTAGGCTGCTTACGGGGACCGAATTTAGAGGTAATATAGATGGGGCTGACCTTTACCGGCCAGATATAGCCGCCGGAGGTGCCGCCGGTCACACCCAACTCAGCCGCAATGCGCTCCACCTCTTGCATAGAGGCTTCCAAAGCAGCTTCTTCTGCTACCGCCTCATCATAGGCGGCCTGCAGATCCGCTTCGGTCTGCTTGTAATCCTTGTACATCTCAGCATACTGCGCCGCCAGCACTTCCTGCTGCGCATGGGCATCGTCCAGTTCATTTTCCTGGGCTTCCAACGCGATACGGTTATCCTTCAGCTCCGTACGGATATCCTGTAAATCATTCATGATCTGCTGATCGTACTCCATGATCTCATTGATAAAATCAATACGGCTCAGCAGGTCTTCAAAGCCGCTGGCTTTGAACAAAACCGACCAGTAGGACAGCGTACCCCGCTCCTCCTCCTGACGTACTTGTCGGCAAAACAGCTTGTACTGCTCTGCTTCCGACTGTTCTACCGTTTCAATATTTGCGTTCAGCAAATCAATCTGCGACTCCAGCAGGGATATCTCTTCCGCCAAGGCGGCGCTCTGCCTTTCCGCTGCCTGTAACTGGGCCTTGGCATTCTTGGTGTTATCCTTGGCCTTGTTCAACGCACCTTTGGCATCATTTACTTCTTTTTTCTTGTCATCGATCTGCTTTTGTACTTCTGCCATCTGCGCTGTAACAGCCGCTTTTCTGGCAGCATTGGTTATCGGACCGTCATCTGCATAGACGACACAGTTTGCCAGCAGCGATAAGGCCATCCCCATGGTGCACAGCAGAGCAAATGCTTTTTTCAATCTCTTCATCGTTTATACCTTCAAAAACCGTCGAATCGCCATCAGGCTGCCGCCTACGCCGATCAGAACACCTGATGCCGCATAAGCACCTGCCACCATGTACCAAATCCGGGTAAAGTCCACTACCTTCACCAGCTGCAGCGTGTCATTCTGCGAAATCCCCTGCTGGATCCCCCAGTATAACAACCACTGCAAGCCAAAGGACATCACAGCGCCGCACAGACCCAGCAGAAGTCCCTCGTAAACAAATGGCCAGCGAATAAATCCGTTGGTCGCACCCACCATTCGCATAATGGCAATTTCCTCCCGGCGATCGAAAGTGGTAAGCTTGATGGTATTGGAGATAATAAACAGCGACACTACCAGAAGCACCGCAATCAGCGCCAGAGAGATGACCCGCGCCACATTCCGAATCGTAATAAATCCACTGGTAATCGCCTTATCAGCACGGACTTTGGCAATGCCGGGGATTTGCTTGAGTACTGACGCGATCTCGTCCAGCCGTTCCTGATCCTGAATGTGTATGACAAAACGGTGCCGGAACACTTCAGCATCCAGATCCCCGTATAAATCGTTTTCGTCATACTGCGCCACATACTCGTCCCGTGCCTGCTGCCGGGAGACAAAGGTGCAGTCGGCCACACCGTCAATCGCCTCAATTTTTTTCTGCAGGCCCTTCGCTTCTGCATCTTCATAAGATTCGTCAATAAAGGTGACCACAGCGTTTTCCTTTTGCAGTTCTTCCAGGTTGATGCCGGCGTTATAGGCGACCAGTGTAAATGTACCCATGATCAGCAGGCAGGCCACCGTAATACCCACGGCGGCAAAAGACATAAAGCCATGGGAAAACATGTTGCCGATACCCTCTTTGAAATAGTAGCGAATGTTTCTCATGCCTTGCCTCCGTATCCACCCATACAATCGCTGGAAATGCGACCCTCGTTCAGCAGGAGTACACGCTTATTGAAATGATTTACCAGATCCCGTTCATGGGTCACCACGATCACTGTTGTTCCCAGAGCATTGATCCGCTCCAGCAAGGTCATGATCTCCAGAGATCTTGCCGGATCCAGGTTACCCGTTGGCTCATCGGCAACAATCGTTGTTGGGTTGTTCACCAGCGCCCGGGCAATCGCCACGCGCTGCTGTTCACCACCGGAGAGCTGATCCGGATAGCAATCTTCCTTGCCCTTCAAGCCAACCAGTTCCAGCACATAGGGAATACGAGACTGAATTTCTCTGGGCTTTGCTCCTACCGCATACATCGCCAAGGCTAAATTTTCAAATACTGTCTTTTTGTCAATCAGGCGAAAATCCTGAAAGATGACACCTACCGTGCGGCGCATATAGGGGATCTGACGGGGCGCAATGCGTCCCAAGGAGTATCCGTTCAGCATAATACGACCTTTGGTTGGGCGGATTTCACCCGTCAGCAGCTTGATGATGGTGGACTTACCCGAACCGCTGGGACCCACCAGAAAAACAAATTCCCCATCATCTATCTGGAAACTGACGTCTTTCAGCGCGTGCGTTCCGTTTTCATATATCATTTCCACTTCTTTTAACCGAATCATATGTTTCCTCGCTGCCTGTTGTGGTACAACATTTATTATTTTTCAAGTAGCATTATATACATTTTTTCGCTAAATAGCAACAGGAACTCCCCGAAATTTTATAAACATTATGTAAACTATCCGGCTTTTGCCAAGCACTTCCACCCGGACAGCAAAAAGCTCACATCCGGAAAGACGTGAGCTTTTGTTATGCTATATTTATGCTTCAATACCTCGGCTGGTCAGATACTTCTTGACCATCAGCGCAACCTTAAAGGTAATGGCATCGTCAAATTCCCGCAAATCCAGCCCCGTCAGCTTTTTGATTTTCTCCAGACGATAAACCAGCGTATTGCGGTGTACAAACAGTTTTCTTGCAGTTTCGGACACGTTCAGGTTGTTTTCAAAGAACTTGTAGATGGTAAACAATGTCTCCTGATCCAATGCATCAATGGGGTTCTTCTTGAACACTTCCTGCAAAAACATCTCGCACAGGGTGGTGGGCAGCTGATAGATCAGCCGGCCGATACCCAGGTTTTCATAGTTGATCACATAGCGCTCGGTGTCAAACACCTTTCCTACTTCAATAGCGATCTGTGCCTCTTTAAAGGAGCGGGCCAGATCCCGCAGATGCATAGCTATGGTGCCGATACCCACAAAGACACGGCTCTCGCCGTCCAGACGCAAGGCTTCTTCGATTCCCTCGGCCACCTTTTCCAGTTCTTTGCCGCTGTCGCTTTCTTCCATCTGGTGGATCAGTACGATATCCTGCTCTCCCACGGACAGCACAAAGTCATTCTGACGATCCGGGAACAGAGCCTGCACCATCTCCAGCGGTACGGATTCCGTGCGTTCGTCAATGTTGCGGATTACAAATACGCCACGCTTCAGCTCTGTATCTACATGCAGCTCCTTGGCGCGGATATAAATGTCACTGATCAGAATATTGTCGGAAATGATATTCTTGATAAAAGATCCCTTGTCGTGCTTTTCCTCGTAATAGCTTTTCGCGCTGTTCAGCGCCACCGCCGCCATGGAGCAAACAATACGGCCGATGCTGTCATCGCCGCTGGTAAACACAGCATAGTCAAAATGAGTTCCCCAGCCGGGCAACGCCTTAAATGTCTTCCCCTCCAGCGTAATGCACTCGTCTTCCGCCGCAGTAATCGCATCCAGGTACTTGCTCCACTTTTTGCCAATTCCCGTCAGCTCGCTGCAGGCAATTACGGTGCCCTCCGCATCGATCACGCCAATGGTACGGTCAGTGGTCTCTTTCAGTTGTAATACCACATTTTGGAAAATTCTTCCCGACATAATGTTTGCTCCTCCCGCTTTTAATCGCGTGGGTCTTTGTGCAATTTGTCAAGTTCTTATCGACATTATATCGTCATAATCACGGATTTGCAAGCATTTTTTTATCTTTTTCACAAAAATCAATTGGGTTTTTTGTCACTTTGTAAACAAGCTCACAATCCTGCTGCTGCACGCAAAAAAGCAACTTCTTGTGGTGTCAGCGAGCGGAATGCACCGACAGGTAGTGTTTTATCCAGTTTCAGCGGCCCCATGGACAGCCGTTTTAGGTAGATTACCGGTTTCCCGCAGAACCCCAGCATCCGTTTGACCTGATGGAATTTTCCCTCTTCCACCGTTATCAGGCAGGTGTTTTCGCTTAAAATTTCCAGTTTTGCCGGCAGACAGGTAAAATCCGACAGCTCGATTCCCGATGCAAATCGGATTACATCTGCCTCTTCCAAGCAACCGTCCACCCGGGCATAATAGGTTTTCTCCACATGATAACGGGGGCTGGTCAGACGGTGGTTCAGCTCGCCATCATTGGTCAGCAGAAGCAATCCCTCTGTGTCCTTATCCAGCCGTCCTACCGGGGCAAGGTCCCGTTTTCGCAGTTCCGGCGGCAAACAATCCAGCACCGTTTTCTCCCTGGTATCCTCTGTGGCACTCACCACACCTGCCGGTTTGTGAAGCAGCAGATATGTGAGGCTCTCATAGCGCAGTACCTCGCCGTCAATTTGGATCTTTGCCGTATTCGGATCAATTTTCATCTCCGGAGAGCTCACCGCAATGCCGTCTACCGAAATGCGGCCCTGCCGTACCATTTCTTTGACTTCGCGCCGTGTGGCACGCCCCATATTAGAGATTATTTTGTCCAGTCTTTCCATTTTCTTTCCTCTTTTTGTCCGTTTTTTCCGGATTCTTTCCTTTTCCTTTCCTCAAAAGTTTATCATATCTTTTTCCAAAAGGAAATAGAATTTGGCAAAGGAGTGGATCAAAATGCATATCGTTCATCTATCACGCCGCCGGCTGCTGCTGGGAACATTGTCTCTGGTTCTGGTCGCCTCGCTGAGTTTTGTTCTGGTAGGCTGTCTGAAAAAAGCGCCGGAGGAACCCTCCACCGTCATCGTTGCCGCCACCGATGCCGACAGGGTTGCCTATCTGCAAAATCTCGGTTGGGAGGTTGAAGCGGAGCCCATCGAAACGCTGGATCTGAAACTGCCGGAGGATCTGCTCAGCTCCTGGGCCGACTATGTGGCTCTGCAGGAGGCTCAGGCTCTTCCCTTCAGCTCCTACGCCGGCCAAACCGTCCAGCGCTATACCTACCGCATTACCAACTATCCTGCTGTTCCCAACGGTGTGCAGGCCAACCTGTATCTGTACCGGGATGAGATCATTGGCGGCGACATCATTGCCACCGGTAAAAAGGGCTTTCAGGCCGGTTTGACCTTTCCCCAATCGTAACACGACAAACAGCATGCAAAAAAGAGAGAGCCGAAGCTCTCTCTTTTTATTGATGGAAGGAATTAGTCCTTGATGTCGATAACAACACCGGAACCCACAGTACGGCCACCTTCACGGATAGCGAAACGCAGACCGTTCTCGATAGCGATGGGGGTGATCAGCTCAACGTTCATGTCGACGTTATCGCCGGGCATGCACATCTCAGTGCCTTCGGGCAGAGTGATGACGCCGGTCACGTCGGTGGTACGGAAATAGAACTGAGGACGATAGTTGTTAAAGAAAGGAGTATGACGGCCGCCTTCGTCCTTGGTCAGAACGTAAACCTGGCCAACGAACTTGCAGTGGGGATGAATGCTGTTGGGAGCAGCCAGAACCTGGCCACGCTCGATCTCGGTCTTTGCAACACCACGCAGCAGAGCGCCGATGTTATCGCCGGCCTCAGCGTAGTCCAGCAGCTTGTGGAACATTTCGATACCGGTAACGACTGTCTCGCGCTTTTCTTCGGTCAGGCCAACGATCTCGACCTTCTCGTTCAGCTTCAGCTGACCACGCTCCACACGGCCGGTAGCCACGGTACCGCGGCCGGAAATGGTGAACACGTCCTCAACGGGCATCAGGAAAGGCATATCCTCTTTACGATCGGGAGTGGGGATCCAGCTGTCAACAGCGTCCATCAGTTCCTTCAGGCAAGCGAACTCGGGGGCGTTGGGATCGTTGGACTCGGAAACCAGAGCGTTCAGAGCAGAACCACGGATGATGGGAGTATCATCGCCGGGGAAGCCGTAGAAGTCCAGCAGCTCGCGAACTTCCATCTCCACCAGCTCCAGCAGCTCCTCATCGTCGACCTGGTCGCACTTGTTCAGGAACACCAGCACGGAGGGCACGTTCACCTGGCGGGCCAGCAGCAGATGCTCGCGGGTCTGAGCCATAGGACCATCGGAAGCAGCGATGACCAGGATAGCACCGTCCATCTGGGCAGCGCCAGTGATCATGTTCTTGATGTAGTCAGCGTGGCCCGGGCAGTCAACGTGGGCATAGTGACGGTTAGCAGTCTCGTACTCAACGTGAGCGGTGTTGATGGTGATACCACGCTCGCGCTCTTCGGGAGCCTTATCGATGGAAGCGTAGTCCATCATCTCAGCGCCGCCGACCATAGCCAGATACTTGGTGATAGCAGCGGTCAGAGTGGTCTTACCATGGTCGATGTGGCCGATGGTACCGATGTTAACATGGGGCTTGTTTCTCTCAAATTTCTGCTTAGCCATTTGGGAAATCCTCCTTAACAATTATAATCGTTTTTGATTGATATGATTGTGTTTGCAATGTTTTAGCCTAACATTGCTATTTTACCGTATTGTGCAGGAAAATGCAATCCTTATTTCTCAGATTTAGTCATTTCCCTTGCCGGTGCGCTGGTTGATCAGCTTTTCCTGCAGACCCTTGGGCAGCTCCACATAGTGGCTGGGCTCCATGGTATACTGACCACGGCCCTGAGTACGGCTGCGCAGGTCGGTGGCATAGCCGAACATCTCGCTTAAGGGGACAAGCGCATCGATCTGCTGGGCGCCGGAGCGCATCTCGTAGCCCTGAATCTGACCGCGGCGGCTGTTCAGATCGCCGATGACATCGCCCATATACTCGTCAGGGACGATGGCGCACACCTTCATGATGGGCTCCAACAGCACGGGATCCGCCTCGTGCATGGCCTCCTTGAACGCCATGGAACCGGCGATCTTAAATGCCATTTCGGAGGAGTCCACTTCGTGATAGGAACCGTCATACAAAGTGACCTTTACATCCACCACGGGGTAACCTGCCAGTACGCCGGAGAGCATGGCGCCCTGAATACCGGCATCGACAGCGGGGATATATTCCTTGGGGATGGAGCCGCCAACAGTGGCGTTGACGAACTCATAGCCCTTACCGGACTCGTTGGGTTCTACGGTGATCTTCACATGACCGTACTGGCCGGAGCCGCCGGTCTGACGCTTGTACTTGGTCTCGTGGTTGACCTTCTTGCGGACAGTCTCCTTGTAGGCCACCTGGGGCTTACCCACGTTGGCCTCCACCTTGAACTCCCGCAGCAGACGATCCACGATAATCTCCAGATGCAGCTCGCCCATACCGGCGATGATGGTCTGGCCGGTCTCCTCGTCGGTGTAGGTGCGGAAGGTGGGATCCTCCTCAGCCAGCTTGGCCAGAGCGACCGTCATCTTCTCCTCACCGGCCTTGGTCTTGGGCTCGATTGCCACGCGGATCACGGGCTCGGGGAACTCCATAGACTCCAGGATAATGGGGGCCTTTTCATCGCACAGGGTATCACCGGTGGTGGTATTCTTCAGGCCGACCACAGCGGCGATGTCGCCGGAGTAGACGGTCTCGATATCCTCGCGGTGATTGGCATGCATCTGCAGGATACGACCCATGCGCTCACGCTTGCCCTTGGTGGCGTTCAGCACGGAAGAACCGGCTGTCAGCGTACCGGAGTAAACGCGGAAGAAGCTCAGACGACCCACATAGGGATCGGTCATAATCTTGAACGCCAGAGCAGCAAAGGGCTCCTCGTCAGAAGATTTGCGTTCTTCCTCGGCATCGGTCTTGGGATTGGTACCCGTAATAGCGGGCACATCAGTGGGCGCGGGCATATAGTCCACGATGGCGTCCAGCAGCTTCTGGACACCCTTGTTGCGGTAAGAACTGCCGCAGACAACGGGCACCATCTCCACAGAGACGGTAGCGGCACGGATGGCCTTGCGGATCTTCTCCGCGGGGATCTCCTTGCCCTCCAGATAGAGCTCCATGATCTCCTCGTCAAACATGGTGATGGCATCCAGCAGCTTTTCGCGGTACTCGTTGGCCAGGTCTACCATGTCATCGGGGATGGGCTCCAGACGCATATCGTTGCCCAACTGATCGTAATATACCTCGGCATTCATATCCACCAGGTCGATAATACCCTTGAAGGTATCCTCTTTACCGATGGGGAGCTGAATGGGTACGGCATTGGCCTTGAGGCGATCGTGCACCATATCCAGAACGTGGAAGAAATCCGCGCCGGTGATATCCATCTTGTTGACGTAGATCATCCGGGGGACATGGTAGTGATCGGCCTGACGCCACACAGTCTCGGACTGAGGCTCGACGCCGCCCTTGGCGCACATGACGGTTACAGAGCCGTCCAGTACGCGCAGAGAACGTTCCACCTCCACAGTAAAGTCCACGTGACCCGGGGTGTCAATGATGTTGATGCGCGTCTGGGGGAACTGTTCCTTGGTGCCCTTCCAGTAGCAGGTGGTAGCGGCGGAGGTGATGGTGATACCACGCTCCTGCTCCTGCTCCATCCAGTCCATGGTGGCAGTACCCTCATGCGTCTCACCAAGCTTGTAGTTGACGCCGGTGTAGTACAGAATACGCTCTGTGGTCGTGGTCTTGCCTGCATCGATGTGGGCCATGATGCCGATATTTCGGGTATTTTCGAGAGTAACTTTTCTCGGCATAACGTTCTCCTTCTTGTTTGCGAATTACCAGCGGAAGTGGGCGAATGCCTTGTTGGATTCGGCCATCTTGTGGGTGTCTTCGCGTTTCTTCACGGCTGCGCCGGTGTTGTTGGCGGCATCCATGATCTCACCTGCCAGGCGCTCGGCCATGGTACGCTCACCGCGGGCGCGGGAGTAAGCAGTCAGCCAGCGCAGACCCAGGGTCTGACGACGGGCAGGACGAACTTCCATGGGAACCTGATAGGTAGCACCGCCAACTCGGCGGGCCTTGACTTCCAGGCTGGGCATGATGTTTTCCATTGCCTGGTTGAACACTTCCAGAGGCTCTTTCTCGGTCTTTTCCTTGATCAGGTCAAAAGCACCGTAGACCACCTTCTGTGCCACGCCCTTCTTACCGTCCAGCATGATGCTGTTGACCAGCTTGGTCACCAGGACGGAGTTATACATAGGATCGGGCAAGATCTCTCTCTTGGGAACATTACCTCTTCTGGGCACTATGCTTCCCTCCTTCATAATAATATGATTTCATAGGTACTCAGCAACTTGCGTAGGTTGCTGTACGGCCTGCCAAAGAGGTAACTCTATAAAAAAGTATAGAACCTTTTCGGCAAAGCTCATTTTTTAATTGCTGGGGGGTTCGGCTTACTTGTTCTTGGGGCGCTTGGCACCGTACTTGGAACGAGCCTGCATACGACCCTGAACACCCTGGGTATCCAGCGTACCACGGATGATGTGGTAACGGACACCGGGCAGGTCCTTGACACGGCCGCCGCGGATCATCACCACGGAGTGCTCCTGCAGGGAGTGGCCGACGCCGGGGATGTAAGCGGTAACCTCGTAGCCGTTGGTCAAACGGACACGGGCGATCTTACGCAGTGCGGAGTTGGGCTTCTTGGGAGTCGCCGTTCTCACTGCCGTGCAGACACCGCGCTTCTGGGGAGAGCTGAGATCAGTCTCCTTGTTCTTCAGCGTATTCAGGCCCTTCTGCATAGCGGGGGAATTGGACTTGTAGGTAGCCTGTTTCCGACCCTGCTTGACCAGCTGATTAAAAGTAGGCATGCAATAGGTTCTCCTTTCTTCGAAATTTGGCGGGGTGTGACCCCTTTATTTTCCACGGAATAAAGGAACTTTATTCCGATGTGGAACTTATTTGTGCAGTACCGCGCAGGCGGCAGTACCAACGGCAATGCCGCAGCGCTTTCCCAGCTCCGACATGGTGTTCTCGTTTTCCACCGCAATACCGGCCAGCAGACACATAGCCCGCAGCGGCTCCGTCAGTTTGGGATCGGCATCGTTTGCCAGATAGACCGCAGTCGCGTTTCCCTCTGCAATGGCACGCCTGGTCTGCTTGATTCCCACAACTTTTTCCTTTGTCGTCCAATCAGCAGACACCGGAATTCCTCCTGCGATCCTGCACCATGCGTGCATGACAAGTTTCGCGGAGCAATTCCCGCGCAAGTTGAAATTATAGCATAGCGATCCGCAAGCGTCAAGGCATTTTCCACCAAAAATTTGTGATTTCTCCCGAAATTTCCGTGTTAAATCGAGCAAAATTGCCAAAGAGCAAAAAAGAAGCAGGCCTTTCGGCTTGCTTCTTTTCGCTTTTGCTTAGTCCATGGTAGATGCCGCTACCTGATTGGTATAGATGGTCTCCATGGGACGGCTGATCTCTTCCTCTTTCTCCGGTTCGGGGACCAGCTTTTCCGCCAGATTGCGATAGGCGGTCAGGCCGGCACCGGCGGGGATCAGTTTGCCGATGATGACGTTCTCCTTCAAGCCCACCAGATGGTCGACCTTGCCCTTGATGGCGGCCTCGGTCAGCACCTTGGTGGTCTCCTGGAAGGAGGCGGCGGACATCCAGCTGTCGGTGGCCAGAGACGCCTTGGTGATACCCATCAGGATCTGGGTGAAGGTGGCCTCCTGCAGCGGTTCGCCGTTTTCGTTCGTCTCACCGTTTGCGTTGCGCTGACGGATGGCGGCATTGGCGTCCTCCACCTCCAGCACGTCGCACATGGCGCCGCTGAGCAGTTCGGTATCGCCGGACTCCTCCACGCGGACCTTACGCATCATCTGGCGGACGATGACCTCGATATGCTTATCGTTGATGTCAACGCCCTGCTGACGGTAGACCTTCAAGACCTCCTGAATGAGGTAGTTATGAACGGCGGAAGCACCGCGGATCCGCAGCACGTCGTGGGGGTTGAGCGCGCCGTCCTGCAGCTGCTTGCCCTTTTCGATGACGTCGCCATCCTGCACCTGCAGGCCGGTATGAGGCACTGCATAGGTGCGGGTATCGCCGTCATCAGCGGTGACGATGATGTTCAGCAGGCTGCCCTTGGTGGCCTCCTCAAAGCGGACCTTACCGCCGATCTCGGCGATGGTGGCCATCTTCTTGGGCTTGCGGGCCTCGAACAGTTCTTCCACACGGGGAAGACCCTGGGTGATGTCGCCGCCGGCAACGCCGCCGGTATGGAACGTACGCATGGTCAGCTGGGTACCGGGCTCACCGATGGACTGGGCGGCGATAATACCCACAGCCTCGCCGGGGCCAACCGGCTTGGAGGTGGCCAGGTTCATGCCGTAGCACT
>CALCRH010000149.1 GCA_937894515.1 uncultured Clostridia bacterium
TCGATAGGAAATACTTTTCCGGCACATTCTTCTCTAAGATATCCGACAATATACAGCCTGCGCCGCTGCTGCGGGACTCCGAAATATTTGCTGTTATGCAAACTCCATTCAAAATGATACCCCAAGTCAACAAGCGTGGAGTAGATGGTTTCAAGTGTCTTGCCGCCGTCATGCGATAACAGCCCTCGGACATTTTCCAATAGAAAAAATGCAGGCCGTTTGGCTGCAATGAGTCGGGCAACCTCAAAGAAGAGAGTTCCTCTTGTATCATTGAATCCGAGCCGCTTTCCCGCAACGCTGAAGCTCTGACAAGGAAATCCCGCACAGATGAGGTCGAAGTCGGGCATTTCATCGGGGTTGATTTTTGTTGCATCTTCACAGTAGTATTCTCCTTCCGTATTGTACATGGCGCAGTATGCCTGATTTGCAAATTTATCTATTTCGCAGTGGCCGACACATTCAAATCCGCCGACTGCTTCCAGTCCCGAACGAAATCCGCCGATACCCGAAAACATATCAAAAAATCGGATTGCCATAGCGATCCGACCTTTTCCTTACATATTATTATTTGTTGTCTGTATCACCTCACATTCCCATTGTCATTCCGGCATCCTCGTCTTCGCCGTCAATTTCGTCTTCTGCGGCGTTTTCTTCCGCCTCGGTGTCAACCTCGTCCTCATCGGAATCGCCCTCACAAACGCCGTCAGCGTTCTCACACTCGGCGAGATCCCTTTCGATCTCGTCTTCAATAAGACCGGTGAGGAATTCCTTCTGTGTCATGTGGTTTCTTTGCAGGTAATCCTTGATTTTCTGAAACAGTTCTTCGGATACCTGCAATGCGATGGTTCTTGTGTTTACCATTGTCGTTCCTTCTTTCATTTTCGGATGTAATTCGTTGTCGGCGGCAAGGGTAATGAATTCCGCCATTGTCATTCCGTGTTCTTCGATGTAGTCGTGAATCTGCGAATGCAGTTCGGCATCGATTTTTACGGTGACACCCTTCTTTTCATCGGGCATAGCTGCCACTCCTTTCGTTTTACATGGACATTTCGGGAGCATCCTCGCTCTCGGCAATGTCTTCGTTTTGTTCTTCTGCAAGTTCTTCCTCGGTCAGCTTTCGGAAGGAGTCCTTGCCGGGAACAAGTGCCAAGGTTCTGCCGTTGTCCCAATGCATCATGAACTGCGACTGGCTGTCAATATGGTCAACCGTTCCTCTTGTATTCGGCGGCACGGGAGCATAGGGATCATCCATGTGCAGAAGCATAATGCGTGTTCCGGGTGGATATTCCTCACGGTACTTGGGAGCCATTTTTTCGTTTTTGTGCCATTCATCCCAACCGGCTTTTACGGCTTCATCCATTGTGGGAATCCCGTAAACCTCAAAGGAATACATGACCTCACCGGTTTTGGGATGCAGTACATCGACACCGGTTTCGCCGAAGTGATAACGGTCTGCCTTTTCAAAGTCTGTGCGGAAGCCCTTTCCGTAGTTGGTCGTTGACCACTTGTGGTCGGGCTGATCCTTTATTTTTGAATAGATGCAATTGGTATGCACCTCCGACACAACACGGACAAGACCGACCGTTTCGGGATGCTTTGTGTGATAGGTTGCCATAAATTCCGAGCCGACCTGTAATTGCCGTTTCAGCTCGGCAACGCTTTTGATGGGGATGGGTTTTCTTTTTTCTTTCTGTTTGTCCATTTATTCCATCTCCATTCCGCAGGATTCTTCGGGAGAGAAGGTGAACGAGAAGTCCGCATCCTCGATGTTGTCGCAGTGATCCGACAGGAAATTCTCATCCGCATCGGCTCGCATTTTAAGATAGGCGATTTCCTCCGGCGATGCTTTGAATGTTTCTTCGCCGCCGTAGGTATACACCTCGGCATGAACATCCACCTCGGTTTCGGTGTCTATGTCTTCCATGAGTTCATCATAGGCAGTCCAACCTTCGAGGTCTTCGCTTTCTCTCGGTATGCCGCCGACAAGGAATTCCGCCTGTTTATTGCCTGCGGTTACGGTCACAGCAGAAAAGAGCAAAGCCATATTACATTCCTCCCATCCCTACATTCTGACTTTCGATATATTCGTCTAATTCGTCTTTGGTCATAATGGCGTAATCATCGCCGCTGTTCCAAAAGGAGACGAACAGTTCACCGTCCTCGGTTTCTATGGGCTGTTGCTCGAAGCCCTCGCCCCAGCCGTCCGAATTCTGTCCGCTGATCCAGTCCTTGAGTTTTTCGGTTTCGTCATCGGTAAGGTCTTCGGTCAGCGAGCATTCGATTTTGCCGTACAGCTTTCCTCGGTAGTTTTCGACACCCCAAACGGCAGAGACGAGCTTTCGTTTGCCGAATTCGTCTTGGTCGAAGTATTCCGCCATGTTTTTGGTATCGTCTTCGCTTCGGCTTTCGATGAGTTCCTCAATTGCCCATTGATACGACTGCAGATAGCGGTTGTTCATGCCGGATTCCAGACCGTCCTCGTCAATAACATGGCCTTCAAGCGGACAGTAGAAGGTTACCTTCACGGGACCGGCTTCATCGATCATTTTCTTGATATCCCGTACCACATCGCTCATAGAGGTATATTGGTCGTACAGCACATTCTGTTCGAGTTCTTCCTTGATTTCGGGACTTGCATCCTGAATCAGCGTGGTGAGCATATTGGCATCGGCAAGGGTATTGTTTTCACCGAGTATCCCAAGCAGATGATTGCCGAAATCGTTGTCGGAAAAGAGCTTGACACCGATATCTTCATCTTCATTATCCGTCAGCTTGATTTTCTGCGGCGGCGACCATATTCCGACCGAATGCATTTTCTCGTATAGGTCATAGATGTCATGCGGCAGGTCAATGACCAGTGTGTCTTCTTTGTTTCTTATGACTGCGGTTATCATTTCACATTCCTCCCATCGTGATTGTACTGTCCGGTTCGCCGAACTGTGCGAGAATATCGTCAAGACATCGGCTCCCGTTATAGTAGACGAATCCGCTTGATATGAATTCGCCCTCATGTTCTTCTGCCATCTGTTCGCCGAATCCATCGTAATTGATATAGTCTTCGAGTGCCATGCTCACTTGGTATTCATCGTAATTCTCAACGAAGAAACGCCCGACAGTTTCATTTGTTTCCGCACCTTCAATGAACCCGAAGTCATTGATATGATCAAGCAGTACGCCGATGTCATGGCAATGAACGGCATCGGTGAATTCCACCATTGCGGCGAGCTTATCGTATTCGGGGCTTGCTTCACTGAGTTTTCGGAACAGGTCATTGGCGGCATATATACCGTCCGTGTTGATGGCTTTTTCGATGATTTCCAGTATTTTGTCATCGTATATATCCGCCGATTCAATCCCGATGGCACATTCGTCTATGCTTTCGGCACCGAGCCGTTCCACTGCTTTCCTGATTGCCTGCTCGTCATCGGGAAGATAGACAAATTCGGCTTTCCCCTTATAGTCAATCTCGGCTTCAATCAATGATCCGCCCCACATATATTGCGGAAACACAGTGCCGTCATATACCTCGTCAAGTTTGGCAAACGGATTGTAAATGAACAGACCGTGTTCCGTGAAAACGCTGTATCCCTTTTCGATGATATCCTTGCCGACCTCGGCGTATTTAGGATCGTTTCGGTCACCATTCGGCAATATACCTTCGGTCTGTAAAAGGTAATCCCGTCCTACCTGTGTCGGGGAGCTTATATCCCGTATCAGTACATACTTGTGCAGGTTGAATGTGAGATTGATGAGGTCTTTCAGCGATTTGTCTTCACGGTGCATGACCGCCTCATAAAAACGGCTCATTTCCTTTTCATCAAAGCTGTCCATCCGTTTGGCAAGATAGTTCAGTTCGTCAAGGTTTAATCTCTTTCCCTCAAAATATCCGAAGCAGGTCGGCATTGTAATCTTGTCGATGACAATGGTCGGCAGCAGACTGCTTTCCGCATCGATCTGCTGCAGTTTTTCAAGAAGGTCATTTTCTCGGCAGGGGAAATCTACCGATACGGTTTTATCGCCTCGCTTGAGTACGGCTTTGATGGTGGTCATTTGCTTTCACCGTCCTTTTCGTCATATCTGATGGCACCGACACCGTAACGGCGGATGCTCATGGCGTTGCAGACGAGCAGGAAGGTCTTGGGTGCGATGAGTTCCTTATCCGCAAGATCGCTGACCGTAATGTGCTTTGTGCCGAGGAACAGATCCTTCGCACAGCAGAAAAGGGTATATGATTCTTCGGTGAAGGTTTTCGGCTTCAAACCGTCAAAGCGGATATCGTTTCGGGACACATATCTTTTTGCCGTATTCCACAGCTTATGGTCTGCCGTCAAGAGATAGATGGCTGACATCAGAGCGTTATCGCCACGGTCTGACTTTCTGACCGCCTCATAAAAGACGGCACGGTGTTTCGGATTCTTAAATTCCATCGGGTGAAACTCCTTTTCGTATATATATGGTTGCAGTCTGCTTTGAAAATGCGGTTCTTTGACCGTCAGCATAAGTTCTTTCAAAATCTCACGCATGGATGCGGCACCGACCGTGATTCGCTCATCAATGCAGGGACAGTGCTTGACGGTACATCCGGTCTTCTTTTTATAGTTCGGGCAAAGGGTGCAGGAGCAGGACTGCTTGGTCAGTTTCAGCTTACTGAAAAACAGACCGCCGCCTCTCGGCTTGAAGTTCGGAATCTGTGTCATAAGCCGTTCTATTGATCTGTCGTAGGGATTTTCCGAAAAAATCATACCGTATCACTCCTTTCGTAATTTTTATTGTGTAATGCTCATACCGGCAACGGGTTCTTCCGCTTCGGTAATGCCCATGAGGTGTTTCGGATCAACGATGATCTCGGATTCGTTTCTGCCGTTAAACAGAGCGAGGATATTCGATTTGTCGATGGTCGCCTCGTATACCGTTCCGTCCTCATCGAAGCGGTGGGCAAACCATGATGCCGTATCGTAGTTCAGTGTCCATGACATTGCTTTAATGTTCTTTGCGTTATGAGAGGTAACACCCCGATAAACTGTGATGGTATCATCCAAGCCGGCAAGCTCCGCCCGTTCTTTATCGTCCATGAGGATTGCGGTGTCGGCCGCACGGAACATTGCGAGCAGTTTTGCTGTCGATAGGTTTGGATCGATGTTCGGATTTTCGGAGCGTATCCATGCATCCGATAGTATTTTTGAAAAGTCCTCACGGGAGAGGTGTGGCATTGCAAATTTCAGAAAGGTCAGCCCATACGGTTTGTTGCACATCATATAGATGAGATACGGATTGTCCGCTTTTTCGATCAGCCCACGCATCCGGTTCTGCCAGCTTCTGAAATCCGCATCGCTTTTTGTAATATCCACAAGCTGCACGATGCCGTCTTTTTCCGCCTGCACGATTCCCGTATTCGTGAACGGATGCTGAATAACGACAGGGGACATTTTCGTTTTGTGGTAGTCCGTCATGAGCAGAGAGACGGCAACCGATTTGACAGAGGCGAGGTCGGTCTTTTCTTTCATGCTGTAAACACTCCTTTCTGAAATTTGGGCAAAAGAAAAAGGCAGATAGTTCTTTCGTTCTATCTGCCTGATTGATTCGCTATTCTGTTTTCGTGAGTTCAAAACCTTCCGCAAAGGAAAAAAGCCGTTTTTACATCTTCATTTCTGAAAATTAAAAAACGGCTTTTGGGTAGCAAAAAACCCCGACAAAATCGGGGTTTTTCGAGAGGATATCTTTTTCGTCCTCTAATTATGGCGGAGAAGGAGAGATTTGAACTCTCGCGCCGGTATAACCAGCCTACACCCTCTTGAGTACTTCTCCGTATCAAGCTTTTCTATCATATGAGCCGTTTCTTTCATATGAGTATAGACATTATAAGGCTCGTTAAACAAAATGTCAAGAAAATTATCATCGGCCTTTTAAATTGCCGGCATGATCCAAGAAAAATGGGGAAAGAAGCCCTCGCTTTTTTCTTCCTTCCGCCCACGATTTTAGACGAAATACTTTTTTTCATTCTAATAATGATGTATAATAAAATACTATTGCTATGAATCAGTTATCTA
Source organism: uncultured Clostridia bacterium (assembly GCA_937894515.1). Taxonomy (GTDB): domain Bacteria; phylum Bacillota; class Clostridia; order Oscillospirales; family Oscillospiraceae; genus Vescimonas. The sequence continues at coordinate 6,048 of CALCRH010000149.1, forward strand.
CTATTTTTATCACAGGAGGCTCTACTGGTATAGGTGCTGCTTCGGTACGTAAGTTTATTCAGGAGGGCTGGAACGTAGGTTTTATGGACCTGAATGTGGATCAAGCCCATCAATTGGAGCAAGAACTTCATGTGCCCGAGCGGCTACTGTTTGTGGAGGGTAATACGCGTTCTCGTGAGGATATCCGTTGTGCAGTTCAAACTATTGTAGCGCGTTTTGGTTCGCTCAATAGTGTCTTTGCCAACGCGGGTATTCACCGTATGAACACTTTGCTGGATATTTCGGACGAGGAACTGCAATTGATGATCAATACCAATATTTACGGTACTGTCAATACGTTGCGCGAGGCGGTGCCTGAGTGCCAGCGCCCTCTGGAGAGGTGCACGACGCAGGTCGAGATAGCGGTATTTCGCCCTGATATCCTCTCCGCCGTCGCTGTTTTCCTCAATTGTGAAAGG